>JASHOC010000234.1 GCA_030041305.1 Acidobacteriaceae bacterium | reverse complement strand
TTACGCAGTTCAAACCGTATAACTAGCCTGTTTTCAGACACTTGCAGGAGCGACGAAAACAAATGCCCTGTTTGCATATACTTGCGCTGAAAAAGAAACGGGGGAGGGGGTCATCTCATGCTATGCCGAGGGCCTGGCTTCAACCAGAATTTGGGAACTGGGGAGCTTACGGCGGTTCTCCAATTCCCGTGGAGTTTTGAGGGGCGTGCCAGGCGGCGTTTTCCTGAGAAAAACGCCACTCAACGTTCGAGGTTCTGCTCTACACCAATTGGAGAACCGCTATAGAACGCGCAGCTGCCGATTGTGGCTTCAAAAAGTGAATAATTGAGCCCAACGGCGTCTCTACGCCATCACGACGCCCTTCTATTGCGAGCGTCGTATTCCTGGTCAGCCTTCCCCGCCCCTGGCGCATGTGGTTCATGGGCGGCAACCCGCTGGCGGCGGCTCCTCTTCGCCGGGGTCTTCGCGGTAGGCGTGCAGGCGCCCACGCTCCGCTCACCCCTTGACTATCTACAATAAGAGGTGTAGATAATCATGGTATGGGCAAACCAAGCGATCTCGTCCAGGGCACACTCGACCTGCTCATTCTCAAAACCCTCTCTCCCGGCGCCATGCACGGCTGGGCCATCGCCAAGCGCATTCAGCAGATTTCCGGTGAGGTCTTGCAAGTGCAGCAGGGCTCGCTCTATCCGGCGCTCCACCGGCTCGAGCAGCAGGCATGGATCAAGGCGAAATGGGCGGAAAGCGAAACCGGCCGGCAAGCCAAGTTCTACGTGTTAACCGCTGCCGGCCGCAAACAACTGGAGGCGGAGACCGCCAACTGGAACCGGCTTTCGGCGGCCATCAACCTCGTCGTCGGCGAAGCGTAAAAACAGGGGTCAGTGATCAGGGGTCGGGGCCAAGGCTTAGGACTCGGGGGGAACAACGGCCCCGCGTCCCAAAGATGAAGGCCCATCGCTGAAAGCTGACAGCTTAAATCTCAAAAAGGAGCCGCAATGCGTTGGTTTGATCGGTTGTCGATGCGGATTCTGATGCTCCTCAGCCGTGGTCAGGCGGGAACGCGGCTCGATCAAGAACTGGGTTTTCACCTCGACCGGCAAATCGCTGAAAACCTCGCCGCCGGCATGAACCCTGAGGAAGCCCGCTACGCAGCGCTGCGCCTCTTCGGCAATCCTGCGCTGCTGCGCGACCAAACCCGCGCCGGCTGGAACTGGAGCGGCCTCGAGCAGTTTTGGCGCGATCTGCGTATTAGCGCGCGCACCCTGCGCCGCACCCCCGGCTTCACCGCTGTAGCCATTCTTGTCCTGGCGCTGGGCATCGGCGCCAACGTCGCCCTGTTCACCGTGGTGCGCGGCGTGCTGCTCCGGCCATTGCCGTTCAACGATCCGGGCCGGCTGCTGATGCTCTACGAAAACACCGTCGTCAGCGGCAACCAGGATTTCCACTACAACCAGGTCGCCGGTGGCATTTACGACGCGTGGCGCAAAGAAAACGACACCTTGAGCAGCATTGCCCTCTTCCGCGGGTTTGTTGATGCGAGCCTTTCTGCGTCTGGCGGAGCGCTGCCCGAGGTGCTGAGAGCGGCCAACGTAGGCTGGAATCTCTTCCCCACCCTAGGCGTGCAGCCGGCGCTGGGGCGCGGCTTTTCCGCGGCTGACGACAGCCCTTCCGCCAACGGCACGGTGGTGCTGAGCTGGAGCTTGTGGCAGCGCCGCTTTGGAGGCGATCCCGGCATCCTGAATCGGACCATCGAACTGAACGCCAAGGCCTATACCGTCATTGGCGTCATGCCTTCGTGGTTCCAATTCCCCGATTCCACCACGCAGCTCTGGACGCCGGTCTATCACGACAACCCCGAAACGCTTATGACGAAGCTCGATAACCACATGTTTCGCGTCGTAGGCCGACCCAAACCGGGAGTCACCCCCGCCCAGGCTACAGCTAACCTCACCGTCATCACGCGCCGCATCCATAATGCCCATCTCGACGACCCGTTCATCTCCGTGGGCGCCAACAGCCGTCCTTTGCTCGAACACATGGTCGGCGATATCCGCCGCCCGCTCTACGTGCTGCTCGCGGCCACCGCATGCCTGCTCCTCATCGCCTGCCTCAACGTGGCCAATCTTCTTATCGCTCGCGCCGCCGCGCGCCGCAAAGAGCTGGCCATTCGCACCGCGATGGGCGGCGGCCGCATGCGTCTGCTGCGCGAGCACCTGATGGAAAGCTTCCTGCTCTCGGCCGCGGGCGGCGCGGCGGGCCTGGCGCTGGCGTATGGCGCTGTGCTCTGGCTGGTGCACACGCGCCACGACATGGTCCGCACCGGCGCCATCCGGATGGACGCCGTCGTGGCCGTATTCACGGTAGGCGTCATCGTGCTCTGCGCGCTCTTCTCGGGCTTCGTTTCCGCGCTCAACGCTGGCGACAGGCGCGTGCTTCTGGCGCTGCACGAATCTTCGCGCACCAGCAGCGCGGGGACTGCGCGAACCCGCCTGCGCAAAATCCTGCTGGCCGCCGAAGTGGGGCTTACCGTGGTGCTGCTGGTGGCCGCCAGCCTGCTGCTCAAGAGCTACCAGCGCCTGCGCGCCACGAATCTCGGCTGCATTACCAGTAACGTCCTCACCATGAGCGTCCGGCTTCCCGGCGCCCGCTACAAAACCCCCGGTCCGGCTCCCGTCGATTTTTTTCGAACTTCACTCGAACGCGTGCGCGCATTGCCCGGCGTTGAAGCCGCCGGATTCGTCACCGGGGTCCCGGGACAGGGATATTTGGACGATATGGCATTCAATATCGTCGAACATCCGCCGCTGCCCCCCGGCCAAGGGACATTCGCCCTCTACCGTTTTGCAGATCCCCGCTACTTCGCCGCGATGGGCATTCCCATCCTGCGCGGCCACACCTTTGATGACGGCCAAGCGCTCGACCGGGCCAATGAAGTCATCGTCAGCGAATCTTTTGTCAACAAGTTTTTCCCCGGGGAAGAACCCATCGGCAAGCACCTGCGCCAGGGAGTGACCGGGCAAAGGCTCTGGACTATCGTCGGGGTGGTCGGCGACACCCGTTTCTCCATCGGCGAACCGTCGCAGCCCATGCAGTACTACCCGCTGTATTCGGGCCAGCAGAGCAACGGCACGCTCGTCGTCCGTTCCAGCCGCGACGTCGAGCAACTGGCCCTCCCTGTCCAGCACATCATCCAGGGCATGGATCGCGACCTTCCCGTCTCCAACGTGCTCACCATGGATCAGCTTCTCGGCAAATCCACGCTCGATCAAAGCTTCGACGCCACGCTCATCACGGGCTTCGCGGTGCTGTCTCTCTTGCTCGCCGCCGCCGGCCTCTTCGGCGTTCTCTCCTATGTCGTGGCGCAGCGCTCCAGCGAGATCGGCATCCGCATAGCTCTGGGCGCGCAACGGGGCCAGGTGCTCGGCCTGATGCTCGCCGACGGTCTGCGTCCGGCAATCTTCGGGCTGTTTCTGGGGCTGGCGGCCAGCGCCGCCGCGACGCGCTTGATCAAGTCCATGCTGTATGAAACGCGTCCTCTCGATCCCCTGGTCTTCGCCGCCGTCGCCGCATCGCTGCTGGCGGTAGCTGCATTGGCCTGTTTGGTTCCCGCATGCCGCGCCTCCCATCTCGACCCGATGCAAGCTTTGCGGACCGAGTAAGCGGCGCCTTCCAGCCCTCCATCCATCGCAATTGGGGCACCGCTCCAAGCTCCTGAGTTCTGTTGTCCTCTCGAACCCCGTCCCTTCTGTTGCCCTCCCGAATCCCCACGCTTCTGCCGTCCTCCCGACTCTCGTCACCTCTGTTGTCATCCCGTGTATGACGACGTTAGCAGCTGTCAAGGCACAAAAGCCCGTCGGCGTGAGCGGCGGAGTCAAGGGCGCCGTTCTGTGGCGTTCATCTTGACCCTTGACGCCGCCGCTCACGCCCCCACTCTGGAATGGGGAACGAAGATCAGAGTTTTTTTCTGAGCTTCGTTCCATAGTTGAAAAACGTGTGCATGCCATGCCCGTTCTTTGAATCACACGGTGGAAGAACTGGTTCCACCAACCATGTATCCGGCCGCCATCCCTGACGGTCATGATCCCTACTTCGATCTCCCTGCTCTCACAGAGAGGCAGGCTGCCCACTCAAGCCGACGATCTTACTTTCGACCACAGAATGACACGGGCTTACCTCCATACGGACCAACCCGGAGCTGCGCATAATCGATCTGCTTGCGCAGCATCCAGTACAGCCGCACCGCCAGCTTGCGCGCTACGGCCACCTTGGCCACACCTGTCGAGTGCCGGTGCCGCACCCGCGCATAAACACGCCGCAGTTCGGCATCGCCGCGCACCGCGATGTGCCCGGCTTCGACCAGAAGAAAACGCAACAGAGGATTGCCTTGCTTGGAGATGTGCCCCAGCCGCTGCTTGCCGCCAGAACTATGCTCGGACGGAATCAGCCCCAGGTAGCTGGCCACCTGGCGCGACCTGCGGAACCGCTGCACATCGCCCATGGTCAGCACGAAAGCCAAGGCTGTCACCGGACCCACTCCGGGATGGCTCATCAACCGCACCGCTGACGGACGCGCCTCGGATTCCTTGCGCACGGCTTCGTCCAACTGCGCAATCTGGGCGTCCATTTCCTCCAGCTGCCGCAGCAGTTCTGCACGCCGCGCCGCCCCATAAGGCGGTAGCGCGAGAGCCTGCAACTGCTCCAGGCCGGCACGCGTCCACAACTTCCCGTGCAACCGCAATCTCTGATTCAGGGCCAGGGCATGCAACTGGTTTTTCACCCGTGTTCGCAACTCTACCCGTTTGTGCCAATGAACAATCAGCTGACGGGCATCCCGCTCCGCCGCCGTGGGAACCCACAACGCGGGAAACCGCCCCTCGACCAGCAGCCGAAGAATGTGCCCGGCATCGCGTCGATCCGTCTTCTGCTTGCGCACATAACTGGCACGGATGGCTGCTGCATCCCCGATCTGACAACGGCGCCCCATCTGCTCCAGCATCTGCTCGAACCACTGCGTATAGCCGCAAGCCTCGATCCCTACCAGCACCTCATTGTTTCGCAGCGAGGCATAAAACGGCTCCGCTTCCTGCTTGTGCGCCAGCTGCAGTTGCCTTATCTCACCTGTGTCGGTCTCTACCATCGCGATCTGTTGAAACCCCGGATGGAAATCGCAGCCTATAATCACCATGACGTTGGCTCCTTCTTCTGGGACATGGCTCTTACACACAGCCCAATTTACCCGCTCGACCGAGCCAACGTCGTCATGAAATCAAGCCAATGCGAGGGATCCGCGGTTGTCCTTGAGGATGTTCGGGAGAAAGCCTAGAACCAGTCTCATAAATACCCAAGGCAGCCCAGCGATGTCATTCTGGAGATGCTCTGGAATGTCTGCAAGCGCCGATGACCGGACGCTGGGAACTGAACGATGAACAATGGGCGGTGGTGGAACCGGTGTTGCGGCCAGTCCGTCGGGCCGACAACCGCGGCCGTCCGTGGCACGACACGCGCGCAGTTCTCAA
>JASHOC010000233.1 GCA_030041305.1 Acidobacteriaceae bacterium | reverse complement strand
ATGCTGCCGCTATCGGTATTCCGAAAAGCCGCACGCGATGCCGAGCCACTCGGAGAAACTCTGCAGTGCAATGAGATTTGATAGACTTCGAAAGGACCTGAACTCGACCAAAGTCAAACACATGCGTGCAACCAATTCTTTTGGAGTTGATCGCTGCCCCCAAGGGCCTCGTCAGCTTTCCTGAGGAGCCTTTAGGTGAGTCCAACGGCGAAGAATTCTCCTGGTTCGACGAAACCCGCAGCCATTTCCAGCACTACTCGGGACGAGACTCCTTTCGAGGCGCTGGCCAGCATCTGCTCGGTTCTGGTGGTGGGCCTTTTTATTCTTTATTTCATTGCGCAGAATTACGTGATTCCGTCGGGCTCCATGCAGAACACGCTGCTGATCGGCGACCACTTGGTGGTTGACCGCATCACGCTGGCGCCCCCCGCAAAATGGATGCCGCTGATACGCTATCGCGACCCGCGGCGCGGGGATATTGTGGTCTTCTTCAAGCCCGTTTATCAGCCTGGTATTGATGCGACTGACGCCGATGGGACGCCGCAGTACACTCCCCTCGTGAAGAGACTGATCGGCGTGCCCGGCGATCACATTCATCTGCGCGACGGCGTTGTTTACGTGAACGGAGTGGCGCAGCCACAGCCAAAGGACGGCATTAAAGACGCTGGACCTCCAATGGATCAGGTCTTCCTCGATGAGTTTCCCGCCATTCCGCCAGCCCAGGCTCCGAGCGGGGAGGCAACGGAGAGCTGGGACGTGGAAGAACCAGAGCATGTTGTCAACGGCGACCTGGTGGTGCCGCCTGGCAAGTGCTTCATGATGGGCGACAACCGCCACAACAGCCTCGACTCGCGCTACTGGGGCTTTGTTCCGCGCGCCAACATTATTGGCCGTCCACTTTTCAACTATTGGTCGTTCAGAGCCACAGAGGCACAATACGAACGAACAGGACTTGGTCACAAGCTCGCGTGGATCGCCCACGTCCTGGTGGATTTCTTCCCAGACACGCGCTGGAGGCGCACTTTCCACGTTGTCCATTGACCATGGTTAAGCGGTCGTCGTAAATGGGGGCACGGGCATGGTTAACCGCCAATGCGGAGATTACCATTTGGCGAGATTATTTACTTGACACGAATAACAGGAAAGGGTAAGCTGTTCGTGTAATCGAGAATCAGCCATGAACCTTTGCGAAGTCCACGAAAAGCTAGGCACCAACGAGCAGTGCCTTGAGTATATCGAAAAAATGCGCTGGCCTGATGGCGTTGTGCGCTGCCCGATATGCGGAGGCGATAAAGCCGTGAAAGTCGAACGCAAGGCCGCATCGAAGAACGCCCGCACATGGTTCTATATGTGCCAGGAGCCTACCTGCCATCAGCAATTCTCGCCCACGGCCGGAACGCTGTTCCACGATTCCCATTTGCCGCTCATAAAGTGGTTTCAGGCGATTGCGCTCGTGCTCAATGCCAAGAAGGGCATCAGCGCCATGCAATTAAAGCGCGACCTGGGTGTGTCCTACAAAACCTCATGGTATCTGTACCACCGCATCCGCGAAATAATGGCCGAAGGCGATATACCCAAGCTGGGAGGGATCGTGGAAATTGACGAGACCTATGTCGGAGGCAAGTTGAAGGGCGCGGGCAGCGGTTGGCGGCGCACACATCCAGACGGAAAGCAGGTCGTAGTGGGAATCAAGCAGCGCGGAGGCGAACTGCGGCTGTTCCATGTGCCAGACGCCAAAATAGAGACGCTGGCGAAGTACCTGAAAGATCACGTTAGTGAGGATGTTGAACTGATCATGACGGATGAGCTTCGGGCATATCCGAAAGCCCTGGAACTAGCAAGGCATGACGACATGAAGCACCGCACCGTCAATCATTCCCTGGGAATCTATTCCTACGGCATCGTCACAACAAACGGCATCGAGTCCGCGTTCTCCCTGTTCAAACGTGGCATCGTGGGGCAATATCACTGGATCAGCGCCAAGCACCTCTGGCGCTACCTTAACGAAAGTTCCTACAGATTCAGCCGCCGCAAAGTGGATGCGTTCGGAGAAACGGTGCGTCGCCTTTGCGGATTCCCGCCGCTTACTTTTGCTTCGCTGACTTCGGAGGACAAGGAGCCTTTTTAGGCGACTTTATCTCGGAAGTCTTTTGCGGTTGCTTGGCCAGCATACGTCGCAGCGCTTCATCTAGTTGCCCTTTATCCACAATCATCATATATCGTCCCCGGTTTTCCACAGCCCACATGATTATGCTTCTGCTAGCGGACCAATCAGGTTTCTGCTACCTTAAATGTGAACGGCCCGGTGGTCGAGCAGCTCAGGCGCATCCTTTGGAAGGGGTGAGACGCCAGTGCAACTCTGGTCCGGGCCTTTCACTGCTGTCGGAGCCGTGCCTCAATGGTCACAGGAGCGGACTTATAATCCGAGATCTGCTGCTGCAACAGCAGGTGGGGGTTCAAATCCCCCCGGCTCCGCCAATTGTTTTCAAGGTAACCCACGGACATGCACGCATGTCAACTCATATCATTCGAAGCAACGAAAGCAGAGGTTCATCATGAGTAACCAAGCGAAATTTGAAAGCGAAACTATATCTCTCCTCAGGTACTTGAAGTCCAAAAAAGAGGCGATTCAACTTCGGCATGCGTCCGAATTAGGGGAGATCGATAAGGAGATAGAAGCCGTTTCGATCACATTGAGGCTGCTGCGCGAAGTGCCTCAAGCGGAGAATCCTCGCGAGGAGACCAAGCCTGCAGTGATTCCGAACGATCTTTTCGGCAAGAGTGCCCGCGAGGCTTGCATCGAGATCGCCAAACAGAACGGGGGAGTTGTGTTTGTGGGCGATGCAAAAAAAGCGCTGATTGCCAATAAGATTCTCAAAGATTCAAAAAATACGTGGGCGATCATCTACACCACCCTCCAGCGTAGTAAGGAATTTGAGAAGACGGGAGTTGCTGGAGGATTCCGGTTGGCGTCATTCGGGCAGTCTGCCTCTCAAGCGAGCCTGTTGCAATAAAGGAGAAATGGCGTATGGGAGCGGCTCCTGTTGTACCTACTGTTTCTGCCAAGGTCCTACTCGGTTGGATGGAACGCGATATGGCCGTAAAGTTTCTGAAAGATGAGTGTGTTTTTCAGGACCCGATAGCGGAAGAAAAGGCCGAATTTATTTGGCGCGAGAAGTATGAACGAGTACAAGCATTGCCAGAGCGTTTGGCGGGGGCTCCTCCAGAACTCCCATTGAATGATAAGGAAAATGCGGTGGCGCAGATATTTCTGCGGTCAATGGCTGGAGCTGCAAACATAAAGCGCGTGATAAAAATCGACCCCATAGGGTTGGTTACATACCAACCTTATGTAGTTCTGCAGCAGACGGAAAAGTACCGACCCTTTGCAACATCAGCGGCATCCTATGCCGCCAAATCATTGACTACCGTGCGGCAGGTGCCGAACGTACAGCTCCGCTACGCAGTCAACGCAATCGATGCAGCAGTGCCACACGGGGAGTTTATGTTCTTTTTCAACCCACAGTCGGCAAAGTTTGAAATTCAAGAACAGGCGCGGCACATCAGTGTAACCGAATTCCAGGGGAGAATGCTTTTATGGGCAGGGTATCACCGCTCGTATGCGCGCATAGCGAGCGCAAAACCGGATGGCAGCGATCGTTCGCTCCTCGTAGCCTTGACTACGGATGGGGACTTCTTTGTTTCTCCGCAATCTCCGAACCAAGGGCTTCGAGCTATGGTATGCGGCCGGCGCCCATCCCTCTTAGGTGACTTCTTCGATGGCGACCTTTTCATGGCTGTAAACCTCAAGCGCAAGCGCTGGATGCTGCAAATTCGGGCAGCATGCGTGCCCGTAGACGATGTTTAGACTTCGCTGAAGGGGGATTTATCATCAGTCAAAATCCCATTTCCCGGCGGTGCCGAAAATCCTAGCATCACTCTGCAGGGTTTGTCATCCTCAGTCTGTGACCCTGCGCACAGATGTAGAAATCCCACAAAGGTAGGATGCCACAGTTTCCGCATCGACGTATCACGATGCGACAATAAATCCATTTGCCTCTAGGTGAGATAGTGATGACGGCGTCCCCGCCGTTTCAAGTGGCCTTGTCACGGCACCTCCATTGCACCATTTCCAGCTTATTTGTGTCAAGTAAACAATCCCGCCATTTGGTAAACAACTGGCCTCCGCCCCGGCGGAGTTAATGCCGATTTTTTCGCCCCAATAGCGCCAGCGGCAGGATTTGGCCATATTGGGTCCCAGCGATCCGATGTCCTTGCTGGCGGCTTTGGACCGGATCACGTGCAACATCGAACGCATTCAGCACTCGCTTCCCACGCCGGAAAGCGCCGCTCCCAACTCAGCCGGGAACACGCCGAAGCCGGGATAACCGGCCTGGCAACCCCTTACCAAAGTGTTCCCCCTCATTGCAAAGACCTTCCGCCATAGATCCCGTTGCCGGTAATTTTCCTCATTTGCGCTACGCTGCATCAAGGATCGGAAAGGGCCGTGATGATCGGAGACGCCTCGGCACTACGCATTTTTTCGATACATCCCAGAAAAATCAGACAAACCTCCTGTTTTCAAACACTTGCGAGGTGGTCGAAAGATAACTGCCTCCTTTTCAAACACTTACTCGCTAAAGAGGCGATAAGCCACCTCTTTTCAAACACTTGTGCAACTGATAGAAATAAGTCCCAAGCTTTCAAACACTTATGATTTCACCGCAAAGATAATGTCCATGTTTTCAAACACTTGCGTAAAACCGGGTGATTTTTGGGGGGTGGGGGGGTGGCGAATGCAGGATAGTCGCGGATTCCCGTTCATGCCGTCGCTTTGTTCAGTATGCGCCCTTAAATCCGGTCTTCCGCCCCTTTTAGTAGAATAGCCGTTGACCGTTGGCTAAGTGAGGAGCGTTGCGATGGCAGTATCGATTATGGCCGGAAATCCGGCGCTTAAGGAACTCAGTGCCGACCTCAAGCGGCGCATGGATCAATCGGTCACCGATTTCCAGGCCAATCTGGCGTCAACTCGCACCGGCCGCGCCAGCGCCCACATGCTGGACCAGGTGAAGGTGGATTATTACGGCACGCCCACGCCGATCACGCAACTGGCGCAGGTGTCCACCCCCGAAGCCCAGTTGATTGTCGTGGCGCCGTGGGACCCGACGATTCTCAAAGAGGTGGAAAAGGCCATCCAGGCCGCCGATCTGGGCTTCAATCCTTTATCCGACGGCAAAATCATCCGTATCCCCGTTCCGCCCATGACCGAGGAGCGCCGCCGCGATGTCTGCAAGCACCTGAACCGCGTGCTCGAGGAGCACCGCACCGCCGTGCGCAATGTGCGCCGCGACGGCAACGAAGCGCTCAAGAAGCTGGCCAAGGAAAAGAAAATCAGCGAGGACGACGAGAAGCGCGCGATGGAAGAAGTGCAGAAGATGACCGACGACGAAATCCGCCGCATGGAAGAGCTCTCGCGCAAGAAAGAGGCCGAAGTCATGCAGGTGTGAGCGCCCGCGAACCGCGTTTCAGCCCCCTTCCATCCTGATCCCAGCGCGAATCGGCTAGGTTTCAGCGCCGCCCGAAAGCAAAAGCGCGCATCCGCAACAGAAGAGCGGAGGTTCCACCGCGCTTATCACAACGACCGCCCCCGGCGCGAGCCAACTCGCCATTTCGCTTTGCTGCTCGACCCGCTGACTCGCCGACTCGCGGTCTTGCCGACCCGCGTTCACGGCTTGACGTGGGAAAATGCCGGCAGCTTGCTGACGTCGTTGAAGATGATGAACACGAAAAACACCATCAATACGACGAATGCAGCCTGGTAGATGCGTTCTTTGACGTTAAGGCTGATGTCGTGGCGCAAAAAGCTCTCGATGGCCAGGAGCAGAATTAGACCGCCGTCGAGAATGGGGAACGGAAACAGGTTGAGAATGCCGAGATTGATGCTGATCTCGCCGGCGAGGCCGAATTTAGGAAACCAGCCGTTGGTTTCGGCGGCCTCGCCAGCGACGCGGGCGATGCCCACCGGTCCCATCAACTGCGAAACCGAGACCCGGTGCGTGAAGAGCCGTTCGAGCACGTCCACCACCAGCAGGGAATTCTGATCGCAAAAGACGGTGGACTTTTTCCAGGCGGCGGTGAATTTCAACGGCTCGTCGCGATTGGGAATTGGATTTTCGGAAAAGCCCAGCATCCAGCGCGAATCAAGCTTCTCGGGCGTGGCGACTATCGGGATTGTCATTCCGGCGCGGTCCACCTCGAGATGAACCGGCTGGTTCTGCGTGGTCTGCAAATAAGCCGCGAAGGTGCTGACGGTATGAAACGGGTGGCCGTTGACGCTCTCGATGGCGTCGCCGGCTCGCAGCCCAGCCGCGGCAGCCGGAGTTCCGGCCTCCACTTGCGCTACTTTGATCGGACCGGTCAGATACTGCGGCAGAAGACCTGCGTCACCCGGATCGAAATCATCGTCCTTGGCGGCGGCGGGCACATGCAAGGTAAGCGGCAAAGAGGCGCCGTCGCGATCCACCGTGACCGCGACATTCTGGTTGGCGTTCAGCTTGAGGTGTTCGTAGACCTGCTCCCAGTCGGGATGGTTGACGTTGTCGAAACGCGCAATGATGTCGCCAGTCTTGAAACCCGCGTTGGCCGCGGCGGAGCTGGGCGTGACCCACTCGACCGTGGTGGTCTTGACCTGAACGGCGGGCACTTCGTTGATCCAGGCGAAGTAGATGAACATGAGCGCGAAGGCGAGAACGAAGTTCGCCGTCGGGCCAGCCAAGCCGATCAACATGCGCTGCCAACGGGGATGGGAGGTGAAAGCCTCGGGATCGTTGAGCGGCTCGGTTTCCATGGGGTTTTCCCCGGTCATTTTCACAAAGCCGCCTAGCGGCAAGAGGCAAACCTTGTAATCCGTGCCGCCGTACTTAACTCCGAACAGGCGCGGACCGAAGCCAAGAGAAAAGGCTTCGACGCGCACGCGGCAGAGCTTGGCGACGATGAAGTGTCCTAATTCGTGGACGATGACCATCACCCCGATCAGGACGATAAAAGCTACGGTGGAAACAAGAAACTGATGCATAGTTGTGGAGTTAATTCCTCGAACAAGCGGCGGCGCCGGTGATCCCTGTTTCGGCCCTGCCCACAAAACGCCGCAAGGACTCCTAACGATTTCCCACGCCCAAAAGAAGGCGACAGGAATAGGGTTGCGCTGCGGAAACCTCCTGTGGAATCAGCCGGCTATCAGCTCCCGGGCCCGTTGACGCGCCTCCCGGTCGGCGACCAGCACCTCAGCGATGGTGGCGGGGTGCGCCTCCGGCGTGGATGCGAGCACCCTTTCAATTGTACCTGGGATTCCCATAAAAGGGATGCGGCCCGCGAGGAAAGCTTCGACAGCCACCTCGTCGGCCGCGTTGAGGGCAATGCAATGCGCCCCACCGTTATGGGCGGCCTCAAAGGCGAGCCGAAGACAGGGGAAACGCTCGAAATCGGGCTGCCCGAACTCCAGATGGCGCAGAGCCGCTAAGTCGAAAGTGAGCATGGAAGCCGGTCGCTCCGGATAGGCCAGCGCATACAGAATGGGCAGGCGCATATCGGTCACCGAGATTTGCGCCAGAATCGAGCCGTCCACGTACTCTACCAGCGAGTGGACCGTGGATTGGGGATGGATCGTGACTCGCACCTGGTCGGGCGTTACATCGAACAGCCGACAGGCCTCGATCACCTCCAAGCCCTTATTCAGCATGGTCGCCGAATCGATGGTGATGCGGCGGCCCATCACCCAGGTGGGATGCTTGAGGGCCTGGTCAGGCGTGATGGCCGCAAACTCCTCGAGCGGCAACTGCCGAAACGGCCCGCCGGAGGCGGTGAGCCAGATGGTCTTTACCTCGGCGTGAGCTCCGACGCGGAGGCACTGATGGACGGCGTTATGCTCACTGTCGATGGGCAGGATGGGCACGCTGCGCTCGCGGGCGGCGCGGGTGAGGATTTCGCCGGCGGCCACCATGCACTCCTTGTTCGCGAGCCCCACCGGCTTTCCGGCCAGGATGGCCGCGTGCGTCGCCTCAAGGCCCGCCACCCCCACGATCGCGGAGACGACAAAATCCGCCTCTGGGTGCGTCGAGCAGGCGACCGTCCCCGCCGTCCCGCAGGTGACATCGACCCCGGCGACACTCGCGTCGCGGAGTTTCCTGGCGAGCCGGCCAGCCAGTTCCTCCGTGGCCATCGAGAGTACGCGCGGCCGCCAGCGAATCGCTTGCGCATACGCTTCATCCAGGTTGCGGCCGGCGGCCAGTGCGACCACCTGGAAGCGCTCTGGAAACTGCTCCACAATGGAAAGCGTGCTCTGTCCGATGGAGCCGGTAGAACCGAGAATGGCGAGTCGCTTCAAAACAGCTTTTAGCTCCTAGCTATTAGCTTTTAGCTTAACCAGTTACCGCCAGCCGATGAGGTTTGCGCCTGAGATTGGCGCCGGAGGCAGCAATGAAATGGGCTTTGGCGCTTGATTCCAGTTTAGTGGATGAGACCGATGGGCATTGCGTGAAGAGTTGGGCCTGCCTCTTGGTGATTCGTCTCACAGGAACGATTGCCCTGCAACAACTTCCTCCAGCCGAATGCCGAGAAAGAGCGTCTATAGTTGCGGGCGAGGAGGAACGGGAATGAAAGCATCTCCTCTTGCTTGGGCCGGCGCAATTGCGGCGGCGGCTGTGTTCATCGCCGGGTGCATTGCCGGCAATCCCAGCAACAGGGAACTGGAATCTCTCAGCATCAGCCCGGCAACTGCCGCCGCAAACAGTTCGGCGGTGCAGTTTACCGCCACGGGCTACTGGAGCACGGTGCCGACCACGGTAACGCCGCAAAGCGCCAACTGGGGAGCCTATACCGAAATGGATTCTGCTCCCCAAAGTCCCACCAGCGATGTCACTGTATGCACGACGGGGCTGGTAACATGCGCTAGTGGAGCTCAGGGGACCTACGCCGTGTTCGCGTGGGATCCGCAATATGGCTATACGGGGCCCGTGTGCAACGTGATCACTGCCTGCGGCGCGGGATGCGGACGGGTTTCTGCGACAGCGCAGCTAACGTGCCCATAGCGCCAACCGGTAATCGATAGCCGATGGCTAAAAGCTGAAACCTGGCGCCTGAACCCTGAATCCTGCCCTTAGAACCGCTGATGAATCACCTGAGCGTACCATAGCGCAGGCGCGGCCAGCAGGACGGCGTCGATGCGGTCGAGCACGCCCCCGTGGCCCGGCAACAGAGATCCCGAATCCTTGACTCCGGCTGAGCGCTTCAGGGCCGACTCGGCGAGGTCGCCCACCTGGGCCGCCACATTGACGATGACAGCCAGCATCAACCAGTAACCGGGCGCTTCGGGATAGGAGAGCATGCCCGAGTTCCAGTTTTGCTGCAGCAGAGCGGCCAGCTGCAGCAACCCTGCTGCGGCCAGGAGGCTGCCCGCCACCGAGGCCACCGCGCCTTCCCAGGTCTTGTTGGGGCTAAGCGTAGGCGCCAGTTTGTGCCGGCCCCAGGCCCGGCCGACATACAGAGCCGCGATATCACCGGCCCAGACGACGCATAGCAGAAACGCCAGCAGGGAGGGTCCGTTAGCCTGCTCGCGGAGGGTGGGTACGGCCAGGAGCGTCAAGCCGACATAAAAAACGCAAAAAATTGATGCCGAAGCGTCGGCCATCACCTGCGCCGCCGGCTTCGCCAGCGTGCAATAGACGAGCAGAGCCAGACTCAACATGCCGAAGATCGCCGCGGTCCAATCGGGCCACTGATAATTGCCGGCAAAAAGCGCGCCGAGCGCCACTAGGACGGCAACTCGCGGCGGTTTGGCCCCGCCGCGGCCGGCCAGACCCATACACTCCCAGGCGCCCAGCGCCGCGACTAGGGCCACGGCGGGCGTAAACAGCCAACGAGGGGCAAGAAACACCAGCAGCAAAACCAGGGGGATAAGAACAACAGCAGTTAAGACGCGTTTCATTCAGGGATGAGGATACACGGTCGGGTGCGGGCAGGAGCGGTGGATTCTGGGCAGCTTCTCGGCTTCGCTGCCATATTCGCTAAATAAATACACTGTTCATGAATACAAAGTTTATTATGGTACACTGAAGTTGGCGCCGCTGAGGGCGCCCGGATTGCAGGCGACGATGAAAGGAAGCAAAGGAAATCACGGCTTAAGCGATCAGGTGCGCTCGGTTGCCGTGAGAAGGTACGTCCAGCCCGCCGTGCGGGCGGGCAAAACAAAGATATCAATCGCAGCGCGGGATTTGATGGAGGACCTGCGGCCAAAAGGTTTTCCCGATAAGAACTGGCACCAGATTTGCTCTGCGATCCAGGCCGAGAAATTCCTGCGAGCGAATGGATTGGAGATTGAGGGTGTCGATGGACCGCCGTCGAGGACGAGCTCAACCGTCGTCGTGCATTACCGCTTAGCCGGCCCGGTTGAGTCCACTGGTGAGAAAGCTCCGCAAGATCAGGAGGCCGCCGCGTCCCTGACTGGGGAAACACCGGAAGAGTGGGCGCACCGCATGACCGGGAAGCTTTTCGGCCTCATGAAGGAAGAGTTCGCAGCTTTTGGCGGTGGAGAAGCATTTCTCCGCTGGGTTCGTTCGGAAGACGAGGATGAGACAGCATGAGCCGGGTGTGCTGGGACACCATGCTCCTTATTTATCTGCTCGAAGGCGATCCCGCTTTCCGGCCAAGAGCTGATGCGCTTCTGGCTCGCTCACGGAGGCGGGGAGACTCTCTGTTCACGACCTACTTGGCGCTTGGAGAAATCCTAGCCGGCGCCGAGCGATTTGACAGCCCCATCAAGGCGACGGCCGTGCACGAGACGCTCAAGGAGATCGGTTTTCAATTCCTTTCGTTTGGCGCGAGCGCAATGCGGCCCTTCAGCCTCTTACGCGGGCGACAAAAACTGAAGATTGCCGACTCGATTCATTTAGCTTGCGCGGCTTCGGCGGGCATCGACCTGTTTCTCACCGGCGACAAACAGCTCACGAAACTCGATGTCCCCGGAATTCAGTTCATCGCCGACTTCGAGATGCCGATTCTGTAAACTCTCCCGGGGGCAACGGAACCCCCGGGGGGGAAAATGCCGCTCAGCTCGCCGCGATCTGGATCCGGTCGGCGTCTTCTTCGACTTCGCCGCAGCGCTCGCCAATGCCGCCATAACGGCGCTCGCGGCGCTGGAAGTCGGCGATAGCTTCAAGGAGGTGAATGCCGCGGAAGTCGGGCCAAAAGCGTTCGGTGACGTAGATCTCGGTGTAGGCGATCTGCCAGGGCAGGAAGTTCGAGATGCGCATCTCGCCCGAGGTGCGTATGAGCAGATCGGGGTCGGGCATGTGCGCGGTGTAAAGATGGCGGTGAATGTCCTGCTCGGTGATGCGGTCGAGGCCGATGTGCTTGCGCTCGATCTCCGCCGCCAAACCGCGAAACGCGTCCACCAGTTCCGAACGGCCGCCATAATTGAGGGCCAGAGTGAGCGTCGTTCCGGTGTTCCGCGCCGTGGCTTCCTCGGCCCAGTTCATTTTGTCCTGCACCTCGAGGGGCAGCTCGCGGGTGCGGCCGATGTAGCGGATGCGCACGTTGGTATCCATCATGCGCTGCACGTTGCTCTCCAGATAGCTCCTAAGCAGGCGCATAAGGAAAGTGACTTCGGCGCGCGGCCGGCGCAGTTTATTTTCCAGAGAAAATGCGTAGAGGGTGAGCCACGGCAGACCGATGCGCGAGGCGGTTTCAGTCACCAGTTGCACGCTTTTAGCGCCCTGCTGGTGGCCGACAAACCGCTTGAGCGAACGCTGGCCGGCCCAGCGGCCGTTCCCGTCCATGATGATGGCCACATGCTCGGGCAGGCGCTCAGGCTTCAGCGTCGCATATAGGTTTCGCTCTTCGTGGGTAAGCTCATCAATACGCAGCGTGCCGGAAGAATACAAAGAAGTTGCCTCGATCTCGCCCTTTCGGTTTCCAGGCTGGCGCCGGGCGGGCTATGCAAACGAGACTCCGCGCCGCCATGCCGCGAAAGGTTATGCATAGTCCGTAAGATGCGTCTCATCCACTCACGGACGAGCCCCTCTTCCCGCGCAATGCTTTGGAAAAGCCCGGCAAGGGGGTAACATCATCGACCGTAGCACAAGCGCCCGAGTGCTGCAATCGGACGGCGAGGCGAGTTGGAGCCGCCGCAGCCGGAACTGGGCTCGAGCGGCAGCCAAAGCATCCGAAGCGTTACGCTGAGCGCCTGCGACCCATGGCGGCGTCCCGCACCGCGCTCAAGAGGAGTGAACGGTGGAGCGAGTTCAGGCGGGGCAAGGAAGCCGCGATTTCGGCCAGGAAAGGGTCGGCAAACACCCCGGCAACCATCTCCTCACGCCGGCTGCGGGCGTCCCACACCAGTTGACCCACTTCCACATCCAGCGCACCAGCCAGCCGCTCGAGCGAGCTTAGAGTGGGAATCGCCTTGCCGTTCTCGATCTTGGAAATATAGGTGCGCGGCACTTCCATCCGGGCGGCCAACTGGCGCTGGCTCAAATGACGCGCGCGGCGAATTTCGAGGACCCGTGCGGCCACCTGCGATCCCGCCTCCTCTGCATCGGGCGGAATCAGGCCGGTCATCAGTTGCGGCGCAAACTGCTCCGGCTCCTCCAGGTCAAGAGGCTTATGGCATCGTCTGCAAAGAGAGTTGCTAGTCCTGTACTGCGTCAATCTGCAATACTCGCAGCGCACAACTTCGCGTGTTTCCACGCAAGAAACCATGGTCGCCATAGGGCGTCTGCGGAGCGCCAGAGCATGGAACTCCGAGAAGAGCCCGGGCACACTCAGGAATGGCGCCAATCTTGAATCGCTGGGGAGGGTCCTGCACACATTCCGACCCTCGGCCGGCTACTCAAGACCGCAAAATTCCTTCTATGCCTGGACACCACTACGATGTTTACTGTGTGGGAAGGAACCATAATTGTCAAGTAGAAATTCAGGCACATGCCGAAGAAACCGGTATAAATCCCGCTCATTCCGTTCAAATCGCGAACCAAGTTGGTTAATAGGCGCACTCAATTGGCCCGACTGCGATCCCGGAAAGATCTCTCTTTTGATTTCCAACCTGTGTCCGGCTTCTCTTCGCGTCTTGTCAAGCGCCGGTTGCCGAGGAACCCCAGAAAAGCCGAGCCAATTCAACGAATTAGCAAAAACGCCGCCATTTCCGGCAATTTCCATCCCAGTCGCTATACTGGCTCCGTAATCGCAGCAATGGATTGATAAAGATGATCGATGCTTTTGGCCGCGAGGAAGCTTGGCGTCTGCTTTCCGAGTGGACTGCCAGCGAAAGCCTGCGGAAGCATGCATTGGCGGTGGAAGCCTGCGTTGTCGCGTGTGGCGAAGTGGAGGCCGACCGGCTCAGGCTCGCCGCTGAAGCGCGTGAGGCTTTCAGGAATCTTTACTCCACTACGGCTCTGCTGCACGATTTCGATTACGAGCGCCACCCCACCGCCGAAGAGCATCCTTTCGTGGGTGTGCGGGAGTTGGAGCGGCTGGGCTGGCCCGCGGAGCTGCGCACCGCCATCCTTGGCCACGCGCAATACTCCGGCGTCCCGCGCGAAACGCATCTTGCCAAATCGCTGTTTGCCTGCGATGAACTGGCCGGATTCCTGACCGCGTGCGCGCTGGTGAAGCCCACGAAAGCCATTGCCGACGTCCAGGTCGCCAGCGTGAGGAAGAAGATGAAGGACAAAGCCTTTGCGCGCAATGTCAATCGCGAGGATATCGTGCAGGGCGCGACCGAGCTGGGCATCGACCTCGACGCCCACATCGCCTTCTGCATCGAGGCGATGAAGAGGCGGGCGGGCGAGTTGGGACTTTAGGCTTTCGCTGCGGACGCACGACGCTCCACGGACACGGCGCATACGCGCCGCCGGATCGGCGACCGGCGCCCGAAATTTCCGGCTCTCAATTCGAATTGCATATAGAATTTGCTCCATCTACATTTGCCATTGGGAGGGGAAATGGATCCGAGGTTGAAGAGCTTCCTCGATCTGATCGCGTGGTCAGAGGGCACCAGCACCAGCGCACTGACCCAAAATGACGGATACGACGTGATTGTTACAGGGGTCGATGGACCGGAGATTTTCAACTCCTACGCCGATCATCCGTTCGCTTCCGGCCGTCCGCCGAAGGTGGTCCGCGAAAGTCCGCTTCTGGCCTCGACGGCTTCGGGGCGCTACCAGCTTATGTTGCATTGGTGGGAGGCTTACAAGGCGCAACTGAACCTTCCCGATTTCAGCGCGGCGAGTCAGGACGCGGTTGCGATCCAGCAAATTACCGAACGCCATGCGATAAACATGATCGAATCCGGAGACATCCAGGGAGCGATCACGGCCTGCTCGAATATTTGGGCTTCGCTGCCGGGAAACAATTACAACCAACCGGGTAGCCAAGCCATGGAAGCGCTCTTGGCGCGATACGAGCAATTGGCGGGCGCGGCGGCAGCCCCGACAGCGCAGGAAACGGCCTGATGGCGGTGCGGCTTTTTCCGAGGTGAATTGCTTAGAGGGGATTGTTGGCCCGCAACTCGGCCGCGATTTCGGCGGCGGCGGCGCGAGCCTGTTCTTCCTTGTCGGGGGGAAAGCTCACCGCGCCGACCCGCGCGTGGCCGCCTCCGCCATAGCGCTCGCAAATCTGCGCCAGGTTCACCATCTTGGCCGGGTCCGCCTTGGTCCACGGGTTCGATCCCACCGCGACCTTAGTGCGGAAGCTCGATTTCGAGAGGCCGATCGAATAAGTAGCTTGAGGGTGCAGATAGTAAGGGATGAATTTGTTGTAACCCTCGAGCGGATGGTCGGTGATATCGAAGAAGATGGTCCCGTCATGCTCTTCCGCGCGGCTGCGGATAAGTTCGATAGCGTGCCGGTGGCGCTCAAGCAGGGGTGGCAGCAGCTCCGCAACAAACGGTTGGCGCAGCACTTCGTCGAGCGGCATCTCGGTAAGCAGCGGGATAAGCCGCGGGATGAAGCCGGGGTTTTGTGTCGACTCGATAATCAGGGTGAGCTTCATGGCCGGAGCAGCCATTTCGACGGCGGCTTCAGGGCTCTCGTACCGCGCTCCGTCCACGATATCGGCCCAATGAATCAAATCCGCCACCGGCGCCGCGTCGAAGCCGAAGCAGGTTGCGGCAATGTGCGCCAGGAAACTGGTGCAGGATATGTAAGTGGGATCGAAGAATTTGCGCGCTGCGCAAGCGGGATCGCGCTGGCAGGTGAGAAAATGCTCGTGATCCTGGCGCGTGAGAAAGGCCGAAAGATGGTGATCGAACCACCAGGTGATGCGTGGCGAGGCCGAATACTTGAAGTCCACAATCGCGTTTTCATCTCCGGTAAACTCGCTCTCGTCAAAAAGCGCGCCGGCGCGATGCACGAGGCCGTGGTACTCGTACAATGCGCCTGCGGCGATGCACTCGCGATGAAAGCGCGTAAACAGAGAGGCTGAGCAAGCTCCGTCGAAGCATTTATCGTGGTAGAAGACGCGAACTCGCAAGACCTGGGGGCCCTCCTGGGCTCAAAATTCGAACTGCCGGAACTGTTAAGGATCAAGGGCTTCGCCGTTTATGTCAAGAGCGCGCGGCCGCAGGCAGCATGGCGCCGATCACTGGCGCAGCGGGCCTTGATCATTTACCCTCAAGGAATCCCACTCGCATGACCACCGCGACAGCCGCCACGATCGCCGCCGCACCTGCTGCACCCGCCGCCGAACGCTACCCGCTCAGCCAGGGCGTGAACCCGTGGCTGGTCACGGTCTCGGTGATGCTGCCAACATTCATGGAAGTGTTGGATACGGCGATTGCATCAGTGGCGTTGCCCTACATTGCGGGATCACTCTCAGCATCGACCTCGGAAGCCACTTGGGTGCTGACCAGTTACCTGGTCTCGAACGCGGTCATCCTGCCGGCCTCGAACTGGTTTGCGCGGCGCTTCGGGCGCAAGCGCTTTCTGCTCACGTGTGTGATCATCTTCACCATCGCATCGTTCTTCTGCGGCGCGGCGCCCTCGCTGGCCATCATTCTGCTGGCGCGCGTGATGCAGGGAGCGGGCGGCGGCGCGCTGCAGCCGCTGTCTCAGTCGATCCTGCTGGAAAGCTTTCCTCCGGCCAAGCGCGCGGCGGCGATGGCCGCTTACGGTTTGGGCATTGTGGTGGCCCCGGTGCTGGGGCCGACGCTGGGCGGCTGGCTCACCGACACCTACAGTTGGCGCTACGCGTTCTACATCAATATCCCGGTCGGCGTCCTTGCGGTTATCATGATCAGCCGCTTCGTGCACGATCCGCACTACATCAAGCATGCCAAGGTAGGGGCCTTCGACAACATCGGCTTCGGTCTTCTGGCGGTGTGGACGGGGTGCCTTCAGGTGGTGCTCGACAAAGGCCAGGAAGACGACTGGTTCGGCGCTCTGTGGGTGCGTTGGGCGGTGGGCACATTCGTCGTAACGCTGGCGCTTTGGATCTGGCGATCGTGGTCCAATCCCAAAGGACTGGTCGATCTGCACATCCTCAAAGACCGCAATTTCCGCACCGGCTGCTTCATGATCGCCCTGCTCGGCATGTGCATTTACATCACCATCGCCATTTTGCCGCTCTACTACCAGGAGGTGATGGGCTACACGGCGTTTGCCGCTGGACTGGTGGTGGGGCCGCGCGGCGTCGGCTCGTTTGTCGGCTCGCCGATTATTGGCGTGCTCGGCACCCGCATGGACAACCGCAAGCTGCTTTCGCTCGGATTTCTCGGCTTCGCGGTCTGCGCTTACATTTTTGGCAGCGTGAATCTCGACATCGGCCCGTTTACGCTCCTGCTGCCCATTACGCTGACAGGATTTGCGCTGAGCTTCGTTTTTGTGCCGTTGGCCACTTTGACGGTGGCGACCATTCCGAATCCGCAGATGGGCAACGCCACCGGGCTCTTTAACATGCTGCGTAACATCGGAGGATCGGTAGGCATCGCCATGGCGACGACAGCGCTGATCCGCCGCGCCGATCTGCACCAGACCTACCTGGCCGAGCATTTGGCGCCCTCTGCGCCCGCCCTGCAGCAGAAATCGGCGATGATCGCGGCGTATCTGGGGCATGAGATCGGCCGGGCCGGCGCCCGCCCCGGGTCGTTCGGACTGCTGTACGGACAGTTATTGCAACAGTCGGCGATGCTTGCCTACATCGACGTATTCCGCTGGACAGCGGTGCTGGCGCTTTTCTGCGCCGTGGCGACGTGGCTGTTCAAAAAACCGCCCAAGCACCTGAAGGCGCCGCCGGGAGCGCACTGACGCCGCATTCTGGCTGGGGCCATCGTGCAATCAGCACGATTTCCCTGAGCCTGCATAGCTCGCGCCCGCTCCTGCAGGGTTTGTGCGCCACAGGGGCCTCGGGCTGCGCCGGGTTTGTGTGGTGGGTCCTGGGGTTCTCGAGGCAACCGCTGTCCCGCTCGAGCGTTCCAATCAACGGCACATGCATCCCATATGCTGTTTCATGCAGGCAGGGGCGGGAGGTTTTCGCGATTTCCCTCTCTTGCCGGCGGCGAAGGAGAATCGCAATGGCAGCCGCCGGACCCTGCTTGCGAGCCTCGTTCTCGATGCGCTTCCTCTAGTCCACGAGCGGCGTAAATCGCCGCAATCGCTCGTCGTAGCGCTCGATCCGCCCGGAGAGGATGTCGTAATACCAGCCGTGGACGGTGAGCAAACCCTCGTTCATGGCCCAGGTGACGGAAGGTTGCGCTTCCAGATTCGCCAGTTGCGCCACCACGTTGCCGCGGATGAGCGAGGCCAGCTCCGCGGCGTCGCCGTCTGCGGCGTTGAGCGGCTGGCGATGGAAAAAGGCCGCTTCAACGTGGCGCAGCCAGCGCTTGGCCTTTGGCAGGGCTTGAACGGCTTGGGGATCGAGAGCGGCTTTCAGGGCGCCACAGTCGGAGTGGCCGCAGAGAACGGCGTGCTTGACCTTGAGCACTTCAACTGCATACTCGATGGTGGCTGCCACACCGTCCGCGTCGGCGGTGGACGGAGGGACGACGTTGCCGGCGTTGCGGGCGATAAAGAGGTCGCCGGGGCCGGCGCCAAGAATCAGGTCGGGGAGGATGCGGGAATCCGAGCAGGTGATAAAGAGGCACTCCGGCGCCTGCGACTCGGCGAGCAGGCGAAACTGCTGTTTCTTCTGCGGGAATACCTCGGCCAAAAAGCGTTTGTGTCCCTGAATCAGCCGGTCCATCTTTTCCTCGCGGGCCGCGTTTCGCCTCGGAACGGGCTGGAAGCGGGGTCATAATTTGGTCGCAAGGGTAGCGTATCAGGCGGAGGGGCGGAACACGGTACACTGGAAGTGCATGGACCTTTCGCCAGAAAGCTCCCACGCAGAGGCTTCCAGGCCGAACAAGGCAACGGATGCGGCGCGGGCGGCGGCGCTTTTTGAGCAGTCGGTCGCCATCATGGCGCGGCTTCGCGCTCCCGGCGGCTGCCCATGGGACCGCGAACAGTCTTTCGATTCCATTCGCACCTACACACTCGAGGAAACTTACGAGGTTCTTGACGCCATCGAACGGCGCGATTTCCCGCACTTGGCTGAGGAATTGGGCGATTTGCTGCTGCAGGTGCTTTTTTATGCGGAAATGGCGGCCAACGAGAGCCGTTTCACCATCGCGGACGTGCTCGACCATCTGAACCGCAAACTGGTGCGGAGACATCCGCATGTGTTTGGCGATGAGGCCTCGCGCGCGGCCGGAAACCGCGCCTATGTGGATCGAGCGGTGGAAGGCTCAGCGGCTGCCGTGCTGCGCGATTGGGAGGAGATCAAGGCAGCAGAGAAACGCGTCCCCGGTGACGCGCATCAGAACTCGGCGGGAAGGCCGGCGAGAACGGCCACGCGACTCGACAACGTGCAGCGGGCTTTGCCGGCCCTCGCCGAAGCAGCCAAGCTGGGCGGCAATGCCCGGAAATCGGGTTTCGATTGGACAAATTGGCGCGATTTGCTTCCCAAGCTGGACGAAGAGATTGCAGAACTCAAAGCGGAAGCGGAGAAAACAGGTGGTGAAAAGGACGGCTCTTCAAGAAACAACGCCCGCGTGGAGGCGGAGCTGGGCGATCTACTGTTCACCGTCGTGAACCTCAGCCGGCATTTGGGCGTGGACGCGGAGATGGCGTTGCGCGGCTGCAATGTTCGGTTTCGCGAGCGCTTCAGGGAGATGGAGCTGGCCGCTCCGAGGCCGCTCGAAGAGCTTTCGGCCGATGAGCTGGAAGCACTGTGGGAGGCGGCCAAGAGAAAATTGGCGGATGGCGTTGAAAGCAGCTCGACGGCCGCTTCGGCGACGCTGGCGAAGGCGGACGCATGATCGAAATTCGTTGCTGTGAGGGCTTCGACGAGATGGAGGCCTGCGTCCAGCTCCAGATCGAGACCTGGGGTTATGACGAAACCGATGTTGTGCCGCGCAAGATGTTCTTGCTGGAGCAGAAGATCGGCGGGCAGGTGATCGGGGCGTTCCTGACGGGAAACGAGGGAACGAGGGAACTAGGCAAAGAGGGAACAAGGGAACAAGGGAACAAAGGAACGAGGGAACAAAGGAACGAGGGAACAAACGGCCAGGAAGGAGGGAAACTGGTTGGTTTTGCTCTCTCTTTGCCGGGGATAAGGGCGAGGTCCAATGGGCCGCAAGTTTATTTGCATTCGCATATGCTGGCCGTGAAAGAAACTTATCGCAATCGCGGAATCGGTGCGCAACTCAAGCGCCGCCAACGACTTGAGGCGCTTTCAAGGGGCATCCGGCATATGGAGTGGACGTTTGATCCACTCGAAATCAAAAATGCTTTCCTCAATATCCACAGGCTGGGAGCGGTGGCGCGCACCTATCGGCCAAATTTCTATGGTGTATCCTCATCTCGGCTGCAGGGTGGGCTCCCCACCGACCGCCTCGTGGCGGAATGGGAGCTGGATTCGCCGCGGGTCGAGGCGATCCTGGATGGTCGCCCGGCAGACGGACAAATCGTCGAGGAACGGATTCCGGTGCCTGCCAGTATTAACCGGTGGAAGGCAACCGAGGCGGACAGGGACCGCGCCCTCGCCGTTCAGTCGGAGAACCGCCGCAAGTTTCAACAGGCATTTTCCCAGGGGTTGGCAGTGATCGGCTTTACCCGGGATGCGGAAGGAAATGGAGTCTTCGAACTGGGTCGCTTGGCTCAGCCGAAGCAGGGTTCCGGTTCCGAGGAACTGAAAAATTTATGAGAATCGATGCAATTATCCTGCGCGAACTGCACATGCCGCTGGTGCGCCCTTTTGAAACCAGCTTTGGCGTAACGACCAACCGGAGAGTTCTACTGGCGGAGATTCAATCAGAGGGGTTAACGGGTTGGGGTGAATGTACGGCGGGCGAGCGGCCTTACTTTTCCGAAGAGTCCACCGACACCGCGTGGCAGGTGATCGTCCGCGAACTGGGGCCGATGTTGGCCGCGGAGTCGCCCGAGCACGGCGGCGACTGCCCGCGCATCTTCCACCCGGTGCGCGGCAACCGCATGGCCAAGGCGGCGCTGGAAAACGCCATCTGGGACCTGGAGGCGCAGCGCGAGGGCATCTCGCTGCCGCAACTATTAGGCGGCGTGCGCGAGAGCATTCCATGCGGGGTTTCGCTGGGCATCCAAGCGTCGATTCCGGAACTGCTCTCGATCGTGGAACGCGAACTGGCGGCCGGTTACCAGCGCATCAAGCTGAAGTGCAAGCCGGGATGGGACGTTGAGGTCTTCGAACGAGTGCGCAACCGCTGGCCCGATATTACATTGAGCTGCGACGCCAATTCGGCTTACCGGCTGCGCGACGCCGAACACATCGCCTCCTTCGATGCTTTCGAACTGCTGATGATCGAGCAGCCTTTGTGGCACGATGATTTTTTCTATCACTCCATGCTGCAGAAGCGCCTGGAAACGCCGATTTGCCTGGACGAATCGATCCACAACCGGCGCGACGCGTTAGCGGCAATTGAGGCCGAGTCGTGCAAGATCATCAACGTCAAGCTGGGGCGCGTGGGTGGCTTCTCCGAGGCCATCGCCGTGCACAATGCGGCGCAGGAGCGCGGAATTCCGGTGTGGTGCGGAGGAATGCTCGAGAGCGGCATCGGCCGCGCGCACAATATTGCGCTGTCGTCGCTCGAAAACTTCACCCTGCCGGGCGATGTGTCGGCCTCAGCGCGTTACTGGGCCGAAGACATTATCGAGCCGGAGGTGACGGTCTCGGCGGAAGGTGAAATCGCCATTGCGGATACGCCGGGACGCGGTTACGAAGTGCGTGCAGACCTGATTGAGCGGCTTACGGTGCGCAAAGAGATGATCCGCGCTTATGCTCTGGTGGGATAGCTCAGAGCGCCCGGCATTTGTTGTTCACTTTTCCCCGTGGTTTGGGGATCCCCCGTTTCTACGGCGGTTCTCCAATTCCCGTGAAGTTTTGAGGGGCGTGCCGGGTGGCGTTTTCTTGGGAAAAACGCCACTCAACGTTCGAGGTTCTGCTCTACACCAATTGGAGAACCGCTATAACCGCGGAAGGTCCGGAGTGTCCCGGCCGCGAAAGAAAGATGGGAGAGCCCCCATTCCTGTCCGTTTGAGCCAATCCACTTATGCGTAGATAAACAGGTTCATGAAGCCTGAATCCATGTGGTCCTGCTGGTGGCAGTGGAAGAGCGTGTTGCCTGGATTAGTGGCGAGCAGGTCGGCTTCGACGACCGTCTTTGCTTCCACGATGACCACATCTTTGTAAACCCCACTCACCGGATTGCCGGCTATCGACACCAGCTCAAAATTATGCCGGTGCATGTGCACCGGATGACTGTCGGTGCTGTGGTTCTCGAAGACGAGCCGATGGCGCAGGCCTTGGCGAAGACGGATGGGTGGGGTGTGGGGATAGGATTTTCCGTTGATCATCCATTCATCGAAGGCGCCCTGACCTTTGAACCTGGAGGTGAAAACAAGCGGCACGGTGACATCCGGGGTGTAAGTCTTGGGTGACCGATCACCGAAGGCGCGATAGTCCCATGCGAGAGAGTCCACACGTGGCGCTTGGGGTTTTCCGGTGCGGCCGGCGTATTCGATCGCTGTGCCCATGCCGGCGTCGAGAAAATCCTTCTGCGCCTCGCCCAGAACCCAGACTCCGGGATTGTCCATCTCCACCAAAGCCGTGATCCGCTCAGCCGGTCCCAAGCGCAGAAGCTCAACCGAGGCCGGCGTGGCAACGGGCGCACCGTCGAGCGCCAGCACCAGGAAGCGGTGACCGGGTAAGGCCAGCCAATGCGGTTCGGTGGCGCTGGCGTTGAGAATCTGGAAGAGCACGCGCTGGCCCTCGCTCACCTGGGTCGGGGCGTCGTGGCCGAGCATGCGGCCGTTGATGGAGGCGCGCACATAATCCACTACCTCGGAGCCGTCGCCGCCAGCGTAAAAATACGGCTCCCAATCGTGCAGGACGATGAACTGCTCCCGATCATAGGCCAGGGATCGGTCAGGCGCCACTGCCGAATCGACGTGCAGGATGCCGGATTGACCGGTGTAGAGGCCGCGATTGCGGTTGCGATTGGCGGGCGCATGGGTGTGGTACCAGTGAAGGCCCGAGGGCCGCGGCGTAAAGGTGATCCTGGTCTTGCCGCCCGGGGGAATCATCGGCGAACCCTCTTCCGCCGCGCCATCCGCAGCGACCGAGATCCACTGTCCGTGGAAATGGACGATCTCAGGCCAAGCGGCGCGGTTGGCGATTTCGATGGTCACCGGCTTGCCTTCGGTGAGGCGGAGAACTGGGCCGGGAATCTGGCCATTGTAGGCGGCGGTGCGAATCTTCTTTTTTGGAGCGAGCTCCCACTCGATTTCCGCGATCTCGATCCGATAGTCCGGAGCGGGCTCCGGGTTAGGTGAGGAAATAGCCGGCGCGGCTTGCGCTCTCGCCGTGGAGCCGGGAATCGACTGAGCGAGTACGGCTGCAGCGGCAAGAGAGCCATTGCGAAGAAATGCGCGGCGGCTCTCGCTGGATTTTGTCCGATCGCTCAGGGGATGGCTTTGGGGTCGATTCATTCTCCATTACCGCTTTTTTAGTTATCTGTGGTTATTGTCTCCGATCGGGGCGGCGGAGCGGAGGCGTCCGCGCGTCGCGCACACGGTAGCAGGCAATGCGTCTATGCATGCGCGGCCAGGAAGGCATCCACTTCAGCTCGCGAGGGCATGGAGGCCTGGGCGCCGGTGCGGGTAACGCTAATGGCGGCGGCGGCGCTGGCGAAGCGGGCCGCGGCCCAGGGATCGCGCCCCTCGAGCAGGGCCACGGCGAAAGCGCCATTGAAACAATCTCCGGCCGCCACCGAGTCCACTGCTTCCACGGCAAAGGGCTTGACCCATTCCGCGCGCCCGCCGGCGATGGCGACAAAAACACCGCGCTCGCCACGCTTGAGCGCCACGTTGCGCGCGCCTTTCCTGAGAAACTGCTGCGCCGCTTCCTCGACCGTTACCTCACTGCCCAAATAAAAGGCCGCCTCAGTCTCATTGGGCGTAAACCAGGTTGCCTGGGCCCACGTGGGATCGGGCAGGACCGCGGCTGGAGCAGGATCGAGCATGACGGGAACGCCTGCATGGGCGCAACAGGCAAGCGTGTAGCTCAGCGCTTCCTTGGGGATTTCAAGCTGACACAACACCATGCCCGCGGAACGGATCAGCTCTCGATGGCGCTCAATGGTTTCGGAGTCCATTTGGCCGTTCGCGCCGGGAACGACCACAATGCTGTTCTCGCCGTTGTGGGCAACAAACATCGGCGCCAGTCCCGATGACCCGGTCACCTGCTCGATGGCTGCTGTTTCCACGCCTGCGCGGGCAAGGTTTTGGAGCAGCTCGGGACCATAGACGTCGTCGCCCACCTTGGCAATCATGGCTACGGGATAACCCAGGCGAGCTGCGGCCACAGCCTGATTGGCGCCCTTACCGCCGGGGGTGGTTTCGAATCCGTCACCGATGAGAGTCTGGCCAATGAGCGGAATCCGAGGCGTACGCGTCACCAGGTCCATGGTGACGCTGCCCACGACGACGATGGGTTTGCGCATCGTGGGCTCGCAGTCAGGCCTTCGCGGCAAGGACCGGGACCTTGGCTTCGAGGTCGGCAATGACGTCGAAAAAGCGCTGATCGAGGCGGCGATTGGTGGAGATGGCTTCTTTGATGGGGATGTCGGTAATGTCGATGCCGCGCAGGACGGCGATGCGGCCCCATTTCTTCGCATGCACCATGTCGATGGCATGCAGGCCGTAACGCTGGGCGAGGAGGCGGTCGTAGGCCGTGGGAACGCCGCCGCGCTGGGTGTGGCCGAGGTTGACGGAGCGGGTTTCGTAGCCGGTCTTCTTTTCGATGAGGTCGGCCAGCGCTTCGCCGATGCCGGAAAGACGCGCGTGGCCAAAGGAGTCGACCTGGGTAGAGCCGGTGACCTGGCCGACGTCCGGCAGGTGACAGCCCTCGGCAACCACCACGACGCCGTAATGCTTGCCATGATCGTAGTTGTATTTGAGCAGCGCGCAGACGTGGTCAATGTCGATCTCTTTTTCGGGAACCAGAATGACATGCGCGCCCCCGGCGATGCCCGCGGCGTAGGCGATCCAGCCGGCGTCGCGGCCCATCACCTCGATGACGATGACGCGGTTGTGGGAATCGGCTGTCGTATGGATGCGATCCACTGCCTCGGTGGCGATGGAAACCGCGGTGTCGAAACCGAAAGTCTGGTCGGTGCCGCTGAGGTCGTTGTCGATAGTCTTGGGCACGCCGACGCCATTGACGCCGTTTTCGCACAAGTACTGCGTGACCGACTGGGTGTCGTCGCCGCCGAGGGCGATGAGGGCATCGATTTTGTTGGCGGCCAGGACCTCACGGGCTTTGTCGAGCCCGCCGGGTATTTTTTTGACATTGGTGCGCGAGGCATGGAGGATGGTGCCGCCCTTTAGCTGGATGCCGTCGGTGTTTTCGAGAGTGAGGGGAATGAAGTTGTTGTCGAGCACGCCGCGCCAGCCGTTGAGAAATCCGATGAACTCGTCGCCGTAGTGGTTGATGCCCTTGCGAACCGCCGCATAGATCACCGCATTCAACCCGGGGCAGTCGCCGCCTCCAGTCAACAAAGCAACACGCATTCGAAAATTCTCCTGGTCGGAAATTCGCCCGGCGGCGCCGGTGACGGGCATCGGGAGCAAGCAGCAAATTGCCCGGTCTCGAAGCCGTAAACAGTGTACTCCGCGGCTGTTAAGAAGAATCGCGGTCGGGATTACAAGGGTCAGAGATCAAAGACCCGGAGCAGGCGCGCCGAAGTGGAGCGCAAATGCACGCCATCAAGGAGGGAGGCCGCGCCGCTTATGCGGGCGCGGCCCTAGGGCAGCGGAGTTCTACTCGCGGCGTCCCGGGAACACACCGACCCTGAAGCTGACTGTAAAGCTGCGGCCAGCGGTCAAATTGACCTGGTCGAGTGGAGAAATAGGCGCGGTGGCGTAGTACGCGGAATTGCCTACCGGCACTGGACTGTTGTAGGCAGCCACGTCGGTGATGTTCTCGCTGTTGAAGAGATTGTTGACGCCGAACTGGATCTTGGACTCGTTGAACATGTTGTTCTTGTGCAGGGTGTAGTTCAGGAAGAGGTTCACGTTGTTGTAGGGCACGACATAAACCTGGTTGTGATAGGGACCATTGTCGTCGTAGTAGTCGCCCACCCGCTTTTCGATGACGCCCAGGTCGAGGCCGTGCGCCTGATACGTCATCGCCAGACCTTGCGTGTAGGCAGGCGCATCGGCGACGTTGAGGCCCGAAGGCACCCCCGAACCGACGTAGTTGGCTTTTCCAACGGTGCCGTTGGCGTAAAGGTTGAGGCCATAGCCCAGCGAAGCGTTGGCCTCGGCCTCAAAGCCAAGGGTGACCGAATCGGGGCCCAGGTAGTACTCGTTCAGGTTGTAGGTCGGGTTGCTGGGATTGGCGGTGGTATAGGAAATGTAGTTGTTTTGGAACTTGATGCGGAAGACGTCTGCATCGAAGGTGAAGCGGTTGAGCTTAGTAACCGAACCGCCCTGATAGGTGGTGGTCATCATGGGACTGCCCACCACGCCAACCTCGGCTCCGCCGCCGGCCACATCGAACAGACTGGTGGGGGGGATCTCATCTCCCTTTCCGAAGTCACCGTAGATGGACCAGTTGCTCAGCAGGCGGTAGTTGGCCGATGCCGAGGGCAGGCTGGCGCCGAAGCCTCTCTCGGTGGTCACGTACGGTGCGTTGTTTGGCAATGTCCCTACTACGTGCCCGTCGTCGGCATACTGCTTAAGGTCCATAGTGTAATAGGCATACTTAAATCCTCCTGTGATCGATAGCTTTTGGGTGGCGTGCCACTCGTACTCGGCGAAAGGATTGTAGGAGTCGATCCAGTAGTTTTCGTGGAAGTTGGGGAGCGTCTGGTCATAGTGGGTGATGGGATCGGATGGAATCTGGTAGCGGTTGCTCGTGGACCACTCGTACCAGATGCCGGTGCGGAAGATTCCATACTTCGAACTTTGGCTCACGGTGGATGTCTCACCGTACTTGCGGTAGCTGTTCAATTTGTCGATGGCGCAGGGCAGGTTGCCAGTGACATTGCCAGCCGGTGGCGGCGCACAGTCGGCTTGGGTAATCCAATCGCTGGAACCGTTGGGGCCGGTGGCTAGGCCGGTCAGATCGTTAGGATTGTCATTCGCATAGTACTGTGCGTTGTTATAGCTGTAGGTATATGGCTTCACGTCCACGAGCCACCCGTGGTTTAGCGTGGAATGCACGCCAACGTACTCGAAATCGGTGGGGATAGTATTGAGGTTGTAGGCCTGGTAAAACGCGCTCGTGGAGTCGCTCTTCTCCATCAGGTAGTTCCAACCGTAGGCCTGGACCTGTGCGCGATAGGGAGGGTTGTTGGGCGCGTTGCTAAAGAGGTGGACGACGCCACTGAAGCCGGTGATGGTCGTGCGGTCGGAGGGTCTGTACAAGACCTTGATGTCCCCGGCGTTGCGCTCGATATAGTTGAGGGCTTCAAAACCGTCCGAAGTCATGCGGTGGACGTCGAGAATCAGGCCGATGTTTTTCTTCGGCCGGAGCATTCCGGTGCTGTAATGGCCGTCGATGAGAAGGGTGTTGAACGAGCCGTAGGTGACCTCCGGCTGGATGGACTGCTCAGAGGGAACGTCGAGGGAAAACAGATTGATGGCGCCGCCATAGGTGGCCGGCCCGATGGTCGAGGCAGTGCCGGGACTGCGATCGAACTCTACATTGCCGATCCACGGACCGGGAAAGTAAACCCAGGAGTGATGCGTAAAGTTATTGGTGTCGCCCTCAGGAACGCCGTCCCAGGTGAGGTCGAAATCGCCATCAATGAAGCCGCGGAAATAAATCGTTCCCTGTCCCAGACCGACGCCGTTGGAGTTGTAGCTGATGGTTCCGGGGGCGATATTGACGAGTTCGGAGTAATCGGTGGTGGGGGGCGTGAACTCCTGAATGAACGTGCTGCCGATCACGGACTTGGGGACCTCGGTATCCAGGGCGTCCTGCGAGAGCGCCCGCTGCGCGGCAATTGAGTTGCCCGCGATGGCGTTGACCTCAACACTTTGCGCGACGCTGCCAATGTTGAGTGAGACAGTGATCTTTGCGGGTTGCGCAGAGGCCAGCACATTCGTTTGAGTGGTGACGGCGAATCCCGAAGCGGTGGCGGTCAAGGTGTATTGGCCGTCGGCCAGACCCGGGAAAGTAAACTGCCCGAGAGAATCGGTTAGCGCCTGGACGGTGGCTCCCGTCTGTTGGTTTTTGACGGTGACGGTGGCGTGCGAGATCGCCGCGCCGCGGGCGTCAACGACAGTTCCCGCAATCGATGCCGCTCCGGCGGCTTGCTGGGCCGGCAGCCAGGGAACAAACGTAAACCAGCAAATAGCCAAGACACATACGACCCCCGGCGCACGAAGGCCTGCGCAAGAAGAGCGCTCCATTATATGCTACCTCCAAAACAATTTTTCAGAATGAGTTGTTGATCTCTTGCATAACGTGGGGGATTGGGGATCCGTTCGTAAGCGATCAGCCCGGATCGAGCATTTACGCAAAGAAGCGCGCCGCCCCTGGGGCTATTGACAGCGGACATTATTACCATGCTCTAGATTTGTTAACAGGGAATGAACGCAAAATGAAAAATACTTCACAAAGCCGCGCTCGAAAGCGCACACCAACCGAGGTGGGGGTGGTTGAATAAGGTATGCTCGACGGTGGCGCTTCGTATTTGCTTTTATTTGTCGGCCTAGTGGTGATTGTGCTGCTGGTGTTGCTGCAGTTGACGCGGCTAGGGTATCTGGTTCACACCACCATTCCGGATCAGCCGCGACAGCGCGCGTTCCTGGCCTCGGTGGCGTTTTTAATCACGTTTGTGGGCATCCGGATCCTGGTGCACCGGATTGTGAATCACGAGGGACATTTCCAATGGGTGGTGGTGCGTGGGCATCATATTCACCACCTGGTATGGGGGATTCTCATCCTGTTGGCGGTGGGCTACGGATGGTTAATGGACGTGGGGCGCTCGCGCTCGCCGATGTCGATTTTTCTGGGTCGGCTGATGGCGGTGGGCTACGGCGTAGGCGCGGCGCTGACGCTGGATGAGTTTGCGCTGTGGCTGAATCTGGAGCCCGACGCGTACTGGACGCGCGAAGGAAGACTCAGCATCGATGCGGTGGTCTTTTTTGGCGCCGCGCTGGCGGTGGGCGCGTGGGGAGCGCCATTCTTCAAGGGGCTGAAAAACATGTGGACGAGGCGCATGCTTTTCCCCGAAAAACTGCCGCGACTGGGTTCGCCTATTCGCCGCGCGCGGTTGCTTCGTCGGCGTAGAGTGCGTCGATCACGGCGGCGTATTGCACCGTAATGACGCGGCGCTTGAGCTTCATGGAGGGGGTGAGCTCGCCCGACTCCTGGGTCCACTCCTCGGCGACCACGCGGAAGCGCTTGAGGGTTTCAAAGTTGGCCAGATTGGTGTTAACCTCGCTGACAATTTCGCCGTAGAGCGCAAGCACGCGGTGGTGAGCCACCAGTTCGGCGCGGGAACCGGTCTCGATGCCCTCGCGGCGCGCCCACTCTTCGAGCGCGGGGAAGTTGGGCGAGAGCAGCGCGGAGATGAACTTGTGCTTATCGCCGACCAGCGCGGCATGTGCCACGAGAGGATGGTTTTTAAGCTTGTTCTCAATCGGCTGAGGCGCAACAAGCTTGCCGCCTGAGGTCTTGAGCAGCTCCTTCTTGCGATCGGTGATGTAAAGGAAGCCGTCCTCGTCGAGGCGGGCGATGTCGCCGGTGTGGAACCATCCATCGGCGTCGAAGCAGGCGCCGTTCGCCTCGGCTTTTTGCCAATAGCCGGCAAAGATGGAGGGACCGCGCACCTGGAGCTCGCCGTCTGCGGCGAGTTTCAGTTCGATGTTGGCCAGGGGCCATCCGACGGAGCCCATGCGCTGGTGGAGCGGCGAGTTGAGGGCGATGACCGGCGAAGTTTCCGTGAGACCGTAGCCCTCCCAGAGCGCGATGCCGACAGAGGCGAACCAGCGCGTTGTATCCAGTCCCAGAGGCGCGCCGCCGGAGATGAAGACTTTGACGCGGCCGCCAAAGGCCTCGCGGACTTTGGAGTAGACCAGTCGATTGGCGAGCTTCCAGAAGGGCGACGAGGGGCGGCGGCCGCTGTACACCGTGTCGCGATGACGCGCGCCGAGCGCGATGGCTGCGGCGAGCAGGCGCTTTTTGACCGGCGACTCTGCGGCCCGCGCTTCGACCGCCTGACGGATTTTCTCGTAGACGCGGGGCACCCCCACGATCACCGTGGGCCTGACCTCGCGCATGGCTTGGGGCAGCTTGTCGAATTGTGAGCAATAGGCCACCTGCGCGCCGTGGTTGTACATGACGTAATCGAGAGCGCGGGCGGTGATGTGCGAAAGAGGTAGAAAGGAGATACAGGCGTCAGTGGAATCGAAGGCGAATCCGGCGACGGCGTAATTTTGATTGGAGGCGATGTTGCCGTGCGTGAGGACGACGCCTTTGGGCTCGCCGGTGGTGCCGGAAGTGTAGATCACGGTGGCGATGTCTTTGGGTTCGGCGGCGCGCACCAGAGCGTCGAATTCGGGATCGCGATCGGCGCCGCGAGTATCGGCGCCGGCAAGCAGGCTGCTAAAGGCAATAGCTCCTTCGGGCCCGGGCGAATCCATGATGACGATTCGCTCGACGGGCGTCTGACCGCGGATGGAGGTCAACTTGTCGAATTGCTGACGCGTGGAAACCACGGCGATGGGGCAGCCGGCGTCGCGCAACAGCTCCGCGATCTGGTCGGCAGTAAGGGTGGGATAGATGGGCACGTCTGCGGCGCCAATGACGAGCACGGCAAAATCGGTGATGGCCCACTCCCAGCGGTTTTCGCTCACTAGGGCGATGCGATCGCCTTTCCTGGCGCCCCATGCGAGGAATGCTTTCGCTAGCGCGCGCACGCGCTGATAGATCTGGTCCGAGGAGATGGGCCGCCACTGGCCCGCTGCGTCCTGGAAAAGCATGGCGCGCGGATTGCCTGCCCCGGCGATGCGACGAAAGAGATCGTTAATCGTGGAGATCGGGGAAAGAGGAGTCATGGGGAAGAATGAGCGACACGGTTCATTCTAGCTCCAGAGTTTATGTGCTCTTTCCCACGTCCCGCAAGGCGGGTTTTTCTTAAATAAGAAACCACTTAGCTCCGGCGCCTCCGGCATAGGTCAGTTGTGGAACTGCTGGAACGGTCGATCATTCGAGCGCCGCGCCTCCGTAACTCGAGAGCACGGCTCCCTGGCGATTCAATAGAAGCGCCGCGCCACGTTGTGGCTGCATAGTGAAGTGAATCTGCGCGCCGGTGAGCGCGTCGACGATATCGACGGTCTGGGCGTCGAGCGACTCGTTGCTGAAGCTGTAGATCTCCGCATCGGTAAGCACAGTCGGAAAGGCCAGCACGGCCGAGGACAATGGCTCCATTTCACGAAAAGCGGGCTTGACTCCCGCTTCGTCGAGCGCCCAGCGATAGAGCGCGGCGACGGCGGTGTACCCTTCAGCGAACTCGACCGGATCCGCGGTCCACAAGATGCGGCCGCTTCCGTGGGAAACGACTTCGAACGATTTGCCGTTGGCGAAGCGCATCGTCCATGTGGCCGACTGCTGCACACCGCCGGGAAAGCCCAGCGAATACGACTTTCCGGTGGGCAAAGTCAGCACCGAGCCGCGCACCGCAAGGGGAACGACCGTCGCCTTGACGCCCAAGACCGCCATTCGATCCACCGGCTGCCAGTGTTCATCGCGATCGACCGGGCCGGTGACCAGCAATGTGCCTCCGCGAGCAACGTAATCGAGCAACGCACTCCAGGCTTTGTCGCTCAAACCTTGCGCTGCGGGCAAGAACACCAGCTTGGGCGAACCTAATTCCTCGAGGCGATTCTCCGGCAGCACCCGCAACGGCGTGTGATCGAAATACGCCATGGCCCGCAGAGCGTGCTTCTGGGTATCGAGCGCCAGGCCGCCCAAAACCGAATACAGCAATGTTTGCGAGGTCACCATGGTGACCGCCGGCGGCTCGATGGTGGTGAAGCTCTGCGGGCTTTTGTTCACGAACGCCGCGTACCCGGCGAGCACCTGCGCCTCGGGCTTCTCGGTTCCGTCGGGCCGCACGGCGCCGATGGGAACTTCATTGTCGTTGGCCATGTAGGCGTTGACGTTCCACACCCACTCCAGCGCCCCCGTACCTTGCGCGAAAGCGATGGCGACTTTGCGCTCCAGTTGCCACGCCTCGACCTGCGCGCTGAAGCGAAGCTGATCGTCGAGCGTGAGCCGGCGCTGCTCGCCGGTCTCCTGGATCAGCAACGGTTTGCCGGGAAACTTGGGTGCCAGCGACGCCCACAGAATAGCGTCGAAATCCCACCAGGTGTGGTCCGCCGTGAAATCGATAAGCGGCGAATAGAACGCGGGGGATAGACGGCCGGCGACGCCGCCTTCGTCCTGGCCGACGGTGATCAACTGCTCCGAGCCGGCAGCGCGGATCATGGACCGCATTTGGCTGACCCAGTGGGAAAAGACCCATTGCGTAAACAGCGAATAATCGTACGCCTTCAGCGGGTTGAACCCGCTGCGCGCTGCGTCGGGCGAAAATGCTTCGGCTGTAGGCAGCGCCAGCAAATCTTCAGCGTCGATCCCCGGCCCCATCGCCGTAGGATTCGACTGCAACGCGTGGCCAATTCCCAGCGGCGGCTCGGCCCAGTCCTGCAGCAGCTTCGCCCGGTCCGGATACTGTTCCGCGACCCACTTGCGCCACGCGGCATGCTCAAACGGATCGTAGTCGGGCAGCGTCTTCCACAGGTTTTTGTTGGCGCTGGGCTCATTGATCAGGTCCCAGGCCAGGAACGGCACGGCATGAAAGCGCTCCACCAGCGACCGCGCGTAGAGTGATTCCGCGCGCAGCGCAACAGGATCGAGATACCCGTTTTCGCCGCCGAACTCGCCGGGATAGAACGCGAACAGATTGAATTGCACAGGCAGATCGCTGTGCCGCGCGCACATCAGGAGCGCCTCGATGGTCCGCAACGCCGCCTCGCTCATCTCTCCATTCGGCGCGAGCTCATGGCCCCACGCCGTCCACAATCCGGTGCGGATCATGTTTAGCCCCGCAGCATGAATCTGCGCCATGTCCCGGTCCCACACATAGGCGTTGGGCAGCAGGAGGTAGAGCCGCGACACGTCTCCCGACATGTAGGTCGTCCCCACCACCGGCAGCGGCTTGCCATTCAATTCGAAGTAGTCGGGGCCGACCGTGAGTTTCGGGCCGGAGAGCAGATACTGCCAATCGCGCATCCAGAATCCCGAACGATAAGCGCGCAGCGGCTTGCCGTCGCGGAGCAGAGTAGCTTCAACCGTGTGAAACCCCTTTCCTTCGGCTGCGCTCTGCGGCAACGTGAGCGCCGATTCAAGCGGAACAATCTGGTCGTAGTGCACGCCGCCGTCTTCCGAGGTGACGCGCACGTGCAACTGTTCGCCAGGGGGCTGAGACGCAAGCGGGTTAGAGGGCGTGTAGTCGAACTCGAGCGCCTCACCATCGAGGAACAGCGGCAGGCGGGGCCGAAATGTGAAGCGGTCATCATTGCGCAGCGTCAATTCCGCCAGCGTAACTAACAATTCCCTGTTGTTGAAGAAATCCGCATCCGACTCGCAGGCGGCGAAAATCCATCGTCCGCCAATGAACCGGTAGGCGTTGTGATCCAGCTCAATCACCGGCGCCGCAAGTTTGTGCTCATTGCGCTCGCCCCACGCGAGCGTGGTCAAATCCATATCTTCGCCCCCGGTGGCGCCGCCGTTCGAGTCATAGTTGACCACCGAGAGCCGCACCACCGGACTGAACGCCCGCTTCCAGGCAAACGCCGGTAATTGCGGAAAGACGTCGCGGTTGGGCGTGAAAGCGAGCGCATCGGAGCCGGGAGTCTCCTGGTATCCGTCGATGAAAAGCTCCAATACCTGCGCCGTGCTCTCGGGGCGCAGACGCCATGCGCTCGTGTCTTCATAGGCCGCCCGCGTAAATGGCTTCCCACCCAGCGCCAGCAGATTTCCACCGCGATCGAGGTACTCGAGAATGGCGTTCCAGCCCGCCTCCGGCCAGGCTGAACCATAGGGAAGCACCAACAAGTCCGCATCTGGCGCGGCCAATGCACTGGGCAATTGAGCGGCGTTCGCAAACTCCGCGGTGGCAAATGCCGCGCGCAGTCCGGCTTCGCTGGCCGGAGGAGAATCGGCGGCCGGAAACCCCGGCTGCCAGAAAACGACTGTCTTGGCAAAGGTGCAGAGTGGAGTCAGGGCTAGAACGACCGCAAGCAGAAGACGAAATCCGTAGCGCATCGTGGTTCGACCCTTCATGACAGCGGGTCAACAATAGCACACGGATAGCACACGCCGCAGCCGCTCATTGCGTGGATTGGGAGCCTCGAACCCCGCGGGTCTCCCTCAACTCCATTGGTCGCCAAAAGCGCGCCAACTTGCGCTCAAGATGGGAGCGGATTTGATTCCACTCGACTGTGGGTGCTCATCCAGCTGATTTTGAGTGGTGAGCAGTGCGGGGCTCGAACCTGCGCGCTCGTGTTTGGCGGATGCCATTTCAGTAGCACCACCATTGAATTCCTGCACTGAAGGGCCTTTACAAGGCCGCGAGGCGTCCTATAGTATCAATCGCGTCTAATCGGCCGTTGTAGACGATACTACTTCTCTATCATATGGGTTGGGATGGGTTGGCAAAAGTGGTTACTCTTCATTGTCGCTGGCTCCTCGGTTTGGGTGCTGGCAGAGGTCGTTTCGCGCGCTCAGGCGGCGGGTCCAACCGCATCGTCACAATATGTAACCAGCGGTGTATTCACCCCGGCGCATGCCACCGCGGCAAGCGCTTTTAAAGATTTTCTCGATCTGCATCCGGAGCATCCGGTGCAGCCGATCGCCTTTACGCATACCGTTCATCTGGCCAAGCGAATGCAGTGCACGACTTGCCATGTGGGAGTCAATCGGGGACCCGACGCACAAATTCCCAATGTGACGTTCTGTATGGGTTGCCACATGGTGATTGATACGAATAACCCTGAAATCAAGAAGATCGCCGCCTATCAGGCGCGCCGCGAAGACATTCCCTGGGCGCGGGTGTACAACTACAGCCCATCGGCCCATGTGCGATTCAATCATGCGCCGCACATTCGCGCAGGGGTGGTGTGCTCCACCTGCCACGGCGATATGACCAAGCAAACCACGGCGGAACGCAAAGTAAATTTGAATATGGGCTTTTGTGTCCAGTGCCACAAGCAAAAGCAGGTGTCTGTCGACTGCGCAACCTGCCACTACTAAGGAATAGGATTCCGGCGACTCTCTATGGAACGGCGTAATTTCATCAAAATTTCGGCGCTCACGGGCGTGGCCGCTACGCTCGATGCCTGTCGCGCGCCGGATAAGCAGCTCATCCGTTTCATTCCGGAAGACAATCTGATCCCCGGCATCGCCGTCTGGAAGCCGAGCCTCTGCACACTGTGCTCTGCGGGATGCGGTCTTCAGGTGCGCGTGATGCAAGGCGACGCCGAAGTGGTGCGCCACGGCAAACAGGGCGTCATCAAGATGGGCCTGGCGAAAAAGCTTGAGGGCAGTCCGCAAAATCCAGTCAATGCAGGCAAGCTGTGCGCGCGGGGTCAGGCCGGACTGCAGGTGCTCTATCATCCGGACCGGATTACGAAGCCCATCAAGCGCTCGGGCGCGCGGGGCGCAGGCCAGTTTCAGGTGATATCGTGGGACGATGCGGTCAAAGAATTAACTTCGCACTTGACTGCGCTCCAAGCATCGAAGTCCGCGAACGTACTGGCCTTTCTGGGGCGGCCTTTGCGGGGACAACGTCGCGAGTTGATCGAGAAGTTTCTGAAAGCCTTTGGCGCGCCGCCGGCAGTCTGGTACGAACCTTTCGACGAGGCAGTGCTGCGCCAGGCAAATTTTCTGAGCTTTGGCCATGCTATGCTGCCGACGCTCGATTTGGCCCGCGCCGATTATGTGATCTCATTCGGAGCGGATTTCCTCGGCGCATGGAACTCGCCGGTTGCGCAGTCGATCGGTTACGGCGAGATGCGCCGGGGCCGTCCTGGACGCCGCGGAAAGTTCGTACAGATCGAGCCGCGCATGTCGCAGACCGGCGCGAACGCCGATGAATGGATCGCGTGCAAGCCGGGAACGGAAGGCGTGCTGGCGCTGGGCATTGCGCATGTGATCTTGAGCCAGAAACTCGCACCCCAAAGCGCGGGAACGCCTGCGGCGTCGCGCGCAGGATCGCAGATCGCCGGCTGGTCTGCGGGCTTGCCGGAGTTCACGCCTGAAGCCGTGGAAGAGCAAACTGGGGTGAGCTCCGCGGTGATGATGCGCCTCGCGCATGAGATGACGCTCAGCGGATCGGCCGCCGCGGTCGTGGGCGGCGCGCCCCTGGCGCAGACCAATGGTCTCTTCAACGCGCTGGCCGTGAATGCGTTGGAATCGTTGGTGGACGCGGGTCGCGATGAGGGTCCGATTCTGGGCTTCACGCCTGAGCCGCCGCTCAGCAATGCCGGAGAACCCGCCGCTCCGGCGCAGGCAAGCTTTGCGGGGCTCAATTCGTTTGCGCAATCCCTGTTGGATGGTAAGGCCGGTGCGCCGCAGATGTTGATGCTCTACGAGGCCAATCCCATTTTCACGGCGCCGCCTGCAACCAAAATACGAGAGGCGATTGCGAAGATTCCAACCATCGTCAGCTTCGGCAGTTTCATTGACGAAACCAGCGCTCAAGCTGACCTGATTCTGCCCGATAACGCGCCTCTCGAGTCCTGGGTCGACAGCGTGCCTGAATCGGGTTCCTTCCAATCCGTGATCAGCCTGGCTCCGCCTGCCGTTTCACCCCTGCACGAAACGCGCCCGATGACGGACTTGCTGCTTGGCGTGGCGCAGCAACTTGGCGGAGACCTGGCCAGAGTTCTTCCCTTTACGACCTTTGACGCCATGCTGAAAGCCGCATTGCTTCCCCTCCGCGCGCAAAGCGGGTCGGTAACGGCAACGACAGACGACGACTTCTGGCAGAGCGTACAGACGCAAGGTGGCTGGTGGAGCGCGCCTGCCGCGGCAGGATTAAAGAGCGCCGCACGCAAGCCCGCCGCTACGCCTGCAGACAAGCAGGCGCCAACGGCGCTGACTGCGCCGGAGTTTGCCGGCAGCGCTGCCGATTTTCCTTTTTACTTTCAGCCCTACGTCACGCCGTCGTTTGGCGATGGATCGACCGCGAATCTGCCATGGATGCAGGAGTTGCCCGATGTGCTCACTACTGCCATGTGGTCGAGCTGGGTGGAGATCCATCCCAGGACTGGCGAGAAGTTGGGCATTCAACAGGGTGATCTGGTGGAGATTGCGTCGCAGGCCGGAAGCCTGCGGGTTCCGGCGGTGCTATCGCCGGGAATCGCTCCCGATCTTCTGGCCATGCCCGTCGGTCAGGGACACGAAAACTTCGGCCGGTTTGCAAGTGGACACGGCGCAAACCCGCTTTCGATCCTCGCTCCGGTCGTAGAACATACTACGGGATCGCTTGCCTGGGCGGCGACCCGCGTGAAGCTGGCGCGCGTGGGCGGGCCGGAGCAGGCGAAGCTCGTGTTATTTGCGGGAAGAATGAGCGGCTTCCCCCACGAAGAGGAACCACGGTAGTTTTGGCTGGATACGGTGCTCCGCACCAGCGCGGAAGAAAGGATCAGCAATTCATGTCGCACAAGTGGGGATTGGTGGTGGATTTGGACCGCTGCACGGGATGCGAAGCGTGCGTGGTCGCCTGCCACGCCGAAAATAATATTCCCACGGTGGGCAAAGACCAGGCCGCGATCGGCCGCACCATGCAATGGATTCGCGTCGAGCGCACCTGGGAGGGAGATTTTCCCAATCCAAAGGTTCGTTTTCAGCCGGTGCTTTGCCAGCAGTGCGACGCAGCGCCTTGTGAGGCCGTGTGTCCCACATACGCCAGCTATCACACAGAAGAGGGGCTGAACGGCCAGGCTTACAACCGCTGCATTGGAACTCGCTTCTGCGCCAATGCCTGTCCGTACACCGTGCGGTCCTTCAATTTCTATAATCCGCAGTGGCAGAAGCCTCTGAACCTGCAGCTCAATCCGGACGTTTCCGTGCGCAGCGTGGGCATCATGGAGAAGTGCACCTTCTGCGTGCAGCGCATCAAGTCGGCTGAAATTCAAGCCGAAGCGGAAAAGCGGGATCTGAAGGATGGCGAGTTCACCACTGCATGCGCGCAATCCTGCGCGTCAAAGGCTCTGGTCTTCGGCGATCTGAACGATCCCCATAGCGAAGTCTCGCGGCTGGCGAGCTCGAGTCGGGCCACCAAACTCCTGGGTGAGCTCGGCACCAAGCCCAACGTTACTTATCTCGAACGAGGCGCCTGGCAGGATGCAAATAACGGCTGAACAAATCGAAAAAGATCTGCTGCGGCCGATCTTCAAGACGGGAAGGAAGTATTTGGTCGCCGTGGGGCTTGCGACCAGTCTCGTTCTTGCGGGGATGGCAGCGTTCGGCTACCAGGTTTACACCGGAATTGGCGTGTGGGGCATCAATTCGCCAGTGTTCTGGGCCTTCGACATTACCAACTTTGTTTTTTGGATCGGCATCAGCCACGCCGGCACGTTGATCTCCGCGATTCTGCGCCTGACCAATGCGACTTGGCGCCGCCCCGTGACACGCTGCGCGGAAGCGATTACCGTGTTCTCGCTCCTGATCGGCGGCCTCATCCCCCTTTGCCATATTGGACGGCCATGGCTCGGCTACTGGATGATTCCTTATCCCAGCCAGCGGGGAATATGGCCTAACTTCCGCTCGCCGCTGGAGTGGGACTTTTTTGCCATCGCCACCTACCTCATCGGCAGCACCACCTTTCTGTATCTTCCCGCCATCCCGGATTTTGCCGCCGTTCGCGACGCCGCCAAGGGCCTGCGCAAAAGGATTTACAGCATACTTTCGCTGGGATGGCAGGGCACGCCGCGGCAATGGCAGCGGCTTGAGATTGCCATGCATATTATGGCCATCGCCATTGTTCCGGTCGCCGTCTCGGTGCACACCATCGTCTCCTGGGACTTTGCGATGACTCTGATTCCCATGTGGCACACGACGATTTTCGGACCTTATTTCGTGGTGGGGGCAATCTTCAGCGGGGTAGCTGCGCTGATTTTGGCCATGGCGCTGCTACGGCGATTCCTGCATCTGGAGGAGTATCTAAAGCCCCTCCATTTCAACAATCTCGGTAAGCTGCTGCTGACCATGAGCCTGCTGTGGTTTTACTGCATCTTCGCCGAATTTTTGACCACTTGGTATGGCAACACGCCGTCAGAGATGGCCGTCTTCTGGGAGAACGTCAGGCATAACTTCGCCCCGCTGTTTTGGACCATGGTGGTTTGCAACTTTGTGATTCCCGTGCCGATTCTAGCCATGAAGAAATTGCGCACGGTGACCGGAACCGCAATCGCGTCCTGCACCATCGTCATAGGGATGTGGATCGAGCGCTTCCTGATCATCGTGCCAGCATTGGACCACAAGTTCTTGCCCTACTCCTGGGGCACCTACAGGCCCACCTTGGTTGAAGACATCCTGATGGCTTCGACCTTTGGCTTCATGACACTGCTCTACCTGTCCTTCACGAAGTTTGTGCCCATGATTTCCGTCTGGGAGATGAAAGTCGGATTGCAGCCGCGCGGCGGCGGAATTCTGACCACGGAAGCGCCCGGCGAAAAGCGTCACGGCCTGGTGCTGGAAGGGCCTCTGCCCACGGATGTGGAAGAATGAAAATCCTCTACGGGCTCTATTCGGATCCGGAGAAGGTGCAGCTTGCCGTCGACACCTTGAACGCAGCCACATCCGAACTCAAGTTCAACCCGCGGCAGATCATCATCGTCTCCGGCGAACCGCACGAGGGCTACGACTTTGCGGAATCCCACCTGACCAGCCTTCCTTACCGATGGGCTGTGCTCGGCGGAGCCATCGGGGCGTTGAGCGGCTATTTTCTCACCACATTGACGCAAAAGGCCTATCCCATTGCGACCGGCGGCATGCCGATCGCGCCAGCTTGGACCGATGGCATCATCATTTATGAGTTGACGATGCTCGGGGCCATCCTGATGACGTTCATCGTCTTGTTGCGCGGCGCCCGACTGCCCAATTTCAAGGGAGTGATTACGGACCCTGAAGTCTGGGCGGGAAAGATCCTGGTGGGGGTCGTCGATCCTCCCCAAGATGCTCAATCGGTGCTGGAAAAATGCCTGCTGCAAGCAGGCGCCACACAAGTCAAACAATCGTCCGGGGCTCCGGGCAAGCTCGCGTCCAAAGGGACCTGAAACCGCGCCATCCGATCTTGCGTTCTTCCCTTGACAGATTTCCTCATGGACGGCAGCGATCGTCCAGATGCCCGGGCGTAGGCATCGACAGCTTCGATCCCCGGTTTAGACTTTCCGGTCAATCATCGCAGACCCTGGGATAGATCTCCACGCGCCGCGAAATGCGTGCCGTCCGCTGCGCCAGCATTGCCCTGTCCCGCTTCGCCCGGCGAAGATGAGCTTATGTACCAGAACATCCCCGCTCTTCTCGACATCGCGCACGGCCACGCTCGCACTTGGTTTGAGACCCTCCCCGCGCGCCCGGTCCGCGCGAGCGCATCCTCCGAGCAATTGCGCGCATCCCTGGGAGGCCCATTGCCCGAAAACGGCGCTCCGCCCGCTGCCGTCATCGGAGCCCTCATTAGCGCCGGCAACGTCGGGACGGTCGCCTCCGCTGGGCCCCGCTACTTCGGCTTCGTCGTCGGCGGCAGTGTGCCCGCCGCGCTCGCTGCCGACTGGCTCGTCTCCACGTGGGATCAGAACGCATGCACCTTTGTGCACTCGCCGCTCGCCTCCACCATTGAGCAGATCACGGGCTCCTGGCTCCGCGACCTCGCGGGCCTTCCCCCCGCCATGAGCGTCGGCTTCGTCACCGGCGGCCACATGGCTAACTTCACTTCACTTGCCTGCGCCCGGCACGCCGTCCTGCGTAAAGCGGGCTGGGACATCGAAGCCGACGGACTCAACGGCGCTCCGCCTATCGATATCTGCGTCAACGAAGAATCTCACTACACCATCGTCCTCGCGCTCCGGCTGCTCGGCCTCGGCTCCGCCCGCATGCGCAAGATCCCTGCCGACGAACAGGGCCGCATGCGCGCCAATTGCCTCGCCACCGCCCTCCGCGAAACCTCAGGACCCTGCATCGTGTGCGCCCAGGCCGGCAACGTCAACACCGGCGCCTTCGATCCTCTCTCGAACATCGCGGACGCTGCTCAAGAACGTGGCGCCTGGCTCCACGTCGACGGCGCCTTCGGACTCTGGGCTGCAGCCGCGCCCCAACACGCGCACCTCGTGCGCGGCATCGAGCGCGCCGACTCTGTCGCCAGCGATGCGCACAAGTGGCTCAACGTGCCCTACGACTGCGGCCTCGTCCTCTGTGCCGACGAAGCCGCCCATCGCAGCGCCATGTCGCTCGCCGCCGCCTACATCCTTGCTACCGGCGCCGAGCGTGATCCTCACGAGTTTGTCCCGGAGGAATCCCGCCGCGCTCGCGCCATTCCTGTCTACGCCGCCCTCTGCTCGCTCGGCCGCCGCGGCGTCGCCGAATTGATCGAACGCAACTGCCGTCAAGCCCGCCGCTTCTGCGAGGCTCTCCGCGCCGCAGGCTTCGCCGTTCTCAACGAGGTTGTGCTCAATCAGGTTCTCGTCTCCTTTGGCGCGCCCGAGCAAACCCATGCAACCATTGCCGCCATTCAGCAGGACGGCACATGCTGGTGCGGAGCCACTGTTTGGCAGGGCCGCACCGCCATGCGCATCAGCGTCAGTAACTGGTCCACCACCGATGACGATGTGGAGCGGAGCATCGATGCGATCATCCGCTGCGCCCGGTCCGTCGCGCGCTAGACGCGAGATAGAGTTGTCTCAACGGAAACAATCTTGATCATTTCTGAACAGTGATTGTCCCCTTCAACGGCAGATCGCGAGAGGAAGTCCCGACCAGGATGCCGTATGCGCCTGGCTTGACCTTCCACCGGTGGTCTGTTGGATTGTAGATGGAAAAGGCGCGGCGATCCACGCTCAGCTTCAGGGGTTTTGTTTCTTCGCGACGTAGTGACACCTTCCCGAATGCAAAGAGCTGATGAGGCGGTTCGCCATTGGCTGCAGGGTGCGCCACATAGAGCTGCACCACTTCGGCTCCATCTCGTGCGCCGGTGTTGGTCACATCGACGGTTATGGACGCAGTTGCTCCATGCAGCAGCTCGTCGGCGCTCAAGGTATGGCGTTTGATCGAGAGATGGCTGACTCGGAAGGTTGTGTAGGACAGGCCAAATCCGAACGGGAAGAGTGGTTCCGTCCCGGTCGCGTCATACCACCGGTAACCCACATTCAGGCGTTCCGAGTAAGTAGAATGGCCTTCCACTCCCGGCCATTGTTCCTTGCGCGAGGTGGGTATTGCCTCAGCGGTTCGGGGAAGGGTAAGCGGCAACCGTGCTGAAGGGTTCACGTCGCCGAACAGGACCGCGGCGAGCGCATTGCCATCCTCCTGCCCTGGGTACCAGGCTTCCACAATTGCCGCCACCTGATTGACCCACAGCATCAGGACAGGGCCGCCGGTATCGAGCACGACAAGAGTCCTCCTGTTGACCTTCGCAACTGCCTGGATGAGCTGGTCCTGGTTGCCCGGAAGCTGAAGGTTAGGCCGATCGCTACCCTCTGTTTCGTCGGTGTGTACGACCACGATCGCAGTTTGCGCGGTAGACGCCACTTCCGCCGCCTTCGCGGGATCGTCGCCATCGTCATACGAAATGTTGCCCCCCGAACCGGCTCGCTTCCTAATCCCTTCCCACGGGCTCACGACATAGGGAGGCGCCACTCCGGAGCTGCCGCCTCCTTCTGCTTTCGGCTTGTTCTTTCCGGCCTCGCCGATCACAGCAATCGATGGTCCTTCTTTCAAGGGAAGAAGGTCGCCGTCATTCTTCAATAGGATCGTGCCCTGCTCAGCAACATGCCGCGAAAATTGATCGTGCTGCCGGCTGCGCACGTTCGACATCCAAGTCCCGCCCGGCGCCTTGTCAAATAGCCCAAATTTGAACATCGTCGCCAGAATGTGACGCACATGCTCGTCGATCTTCGCTTGGCTCACTCTATCGGCAAGGACCGCAGCTTTGAGCGCAGCGCCGAAATAGGAGTCATCCGGCATCTGTTGGTCGAGCCCATGATTTGCCGCGTCCACTGTGGAGTGAGTCGCTCCCCAGTCACTCATGACCCATCCCTGGAATCCCAGTTGCTTGCGCACGAAATCTCCCAGAATCTGGGCGTTCTGACATGAATAAATCTCGTTCGTCTTGACGTACGCGCACATCAATGTTCCGACATGCCCCTCCTCGACCGCTGCCGCGAAGGGCAGAAGATAGATTTCCTGCATGGTCCTCTCGTCCACGATGGAATCTTCACGGAAACGATCGCTTTCCTGATTCATCGTGAGGTACATATTGGCGTTTGCGATGGGACCTTCGCTTTGAATGCCCTGGATCTCGGCAGCCGCCATGACCCCATTGAAATAGGGATCCTCTCCATAACTCTCGAAGGTCCTGCCCCACTCGGGCACGCGCACCACGTCGATGGAAGGCGATAGCGCAACGTTGGTTCCCTTGCCCCACTCTTCGTTGCCCAGCAAATGACCGAATTCATTCAGCAGCACAGGATCCCAGCTCGACGCTGCTGCGATGGGAGCCGGCAGCAATGTCACGTCTTTTGCCATGTTGCCTACTCCTGCCCTTCCATCCGCGAGAGTGAGAGCGGGAATGCCGAGTCGCGGGTTCGGAGGGACATATCCTACGTAGCCAATAGGAGGCAGCGCGAAGTCATACGCGTTTGCAGCCTTTTTCTTCGGTGCGGTAACTCCATGCAACATCGCAATCTTGTCATTGAGGGTCATTGCGGCGATGAGAAGGTTCGCCCTTTCCTCCGGAGACAATGACGGATTCATCCATGGCCTTTTCGTAGCAGAATGTACTGCGTCCTCGGCAGGCCTGGCCACGACTCTGGAAGGAGTCTGCGCGCCAGCTTCGTTGGGAAACAGGCATTGGTTAAGGCACATCGCACCCAATGCGGCTGCGGCGACAATCTCAAATCGAGCTGATAGCCAGCGACCCGCCACATCCGTACTCCTTCTTCTCAGTCCGATCCGAATCAATAGCTGGTGGCCAAGAGCAACCTCATGAATGGCGGCTCCAGGCTCTTGTCGTACGTTCCATAGTCCGGATCAAGCTGCGCGCCATTAAAGACCGATACGACAAAGAGTGTCAACCGAATGGTCCGCAATCAACCACGATTGCCGGTGCGATTTTCACGCGGCTACCAGTCGAGAACGGCGCCGTCACCGGCGCGCACTGTGGTTGAATGCACGGTTTCCTGCGCGAATGGGTGGCGAGCGGCAGCGGCCTCATTCACTTCGACTCCGAGTCCCGGCGCATCGCTGGGAAGCCAAAAACCGTCGCGCGATTCCAGCGCGCGCTCCACTACCTCCCAGCGCCAGGGGACGTCGGTCAACATATCTTCCTGGATTAGAAAGTTGGGCGTGCTGAGGTCGAAGTGCAGAGCGGCCGCATTGGCCACGGGGCCCAGCGGATTGTGGGGCGCAACCCCCATGGTGTACACCTCCGCCATCGCGGCGATCTTCTTTGCCTCCCAAAGACCGCCGCAATGGCAAAGATCGGGCTGGATGACGTGACACGCCAGCTTTTCGAACACTTCGCGGAATTGGAAGCGCGTGACCAGCCGTTCTCCCGTCGCGATGGGAACCGGACTGAGCCTTCGCACCTCGGCCATGACGTCCACGTTCTCCGGCGGAACGGGTTCTTCCACAAACAGTGGCCGATAGGGCGCCAGCACACGGCAGAACTCGACGGCATTGCCTAGAAAATGCCGGCCATGGCAGTCGATCATGATGTCCACGTCATCGCCGACTGCGGTGCGAAGGGCTTCCATTGTCCGCTCCGCAGACTTATAGGCCGCGATACTGTTCAGCGGTTCTGTAGGCGGCGTTAGCAACACTTTCACCGCCGTGTAACCCCTGGCGATCACCTCAAGCGCACGATCCACGAACACCTGCGGGTCACCGAGGTTCTGCGAGTCATAGACAGCACGCATATCGCCGCCGCCCAGGTGCGTGTACATACGCACGCGCTCGCGAACCGCGCCGCCCAGCAGCTTGTACACCGGCTGGTTCAGCGACTTGCCCAGAATGTCCCAGCAGGCCTGCTCGATCCCTGAGATTGCCGACAATCCGATCACGCCTGTGCGCCAGAAGGACTGGCGGTATAGCTTCTGATACAAATGCTCGATGCGCGTCGGGTCTTCGCCCACCACCATGGGCTCGAAATCCTGGACAGCGCCCACCACGCTGCGCGTCTTCCACTCCAGAGAAGCTTCGCCCCAGCCGTAGAGGCCGGGCATGCTTGTCTCCACCTTCACGAAGACCCAGTTGCGCATCTCTGCGTTGACGACGACCGTCTTGAGAGCAGTGATTCTGGTCATGAGTTCACCACCAGGACTGTTCGCTTCCGATGCTTGTGCCACCGCCCACCGGAACGGTAGCGCCGCTAATAAGGGTTGAGTCATTTGATGCGAGAAACGCGGCCATCCTCGCCATGCAGTTGATGGTGCCGATTCGACCGCGTGGTTGAACATCCGCGAAGGCCCTTCTTTTTCCTTCGGGATCTCGCAATGCCAATGGCACTTGGACAGGATATCCTCGATAGGTTAGAGCGGCATGCAGTAATCGGACCGATCCATATGGCCACACGAAGAGAATTCCTGAAAACCGGCGGCGCTTCCCTTGCCTGCTCCGCATTTTTGGGCGCTGCGCAGCCGCCGGGCGGGCGTCAGTACCACGTTGCGCCAAGTGGAAACGACCGTGACGACGGCGCCCCATCCCGTCCCCTCCGGACTATATCTGCTGCGGCGGCGCTGGCCATGCCGGGCGAAGTGATCACGGTGCTCGAGGGCGTGTACCGCGAACGCGTGGCGCCTCCGCGCGGCGGGAATTCCGACGTCGAGCGCATCGTCTACCAGGCCGCTCCCGGAGAGCGCGCGGAGATCAGCGGCGCAGAAGCAGTTTCGGGGTGGACGCCGGTGCAACGCGACGTGTGGAAGGTGAACGTCCCCAACAGCATGTTCGGGGACTTCAATCCTTACAACGATGTGATTCATGGCGACTGGTTTGACCCGCGAGGGCGCGTGCATCACACCGGCGCGGTTTACCTGGACGGCCAATGGCTGACCGAGGCGGCAACGCGCGATGAGGTTCTGCAGAACCATGCAGGCCCCCCGCTGTGGTTTGCGCAAGTGAACCCGGAAACGACCACGATCTGGGCGCAGTTCAGAGACGTGGACCCGAATCCCCGCCTGACCGAGATCAATGTGCGCCGGACGGTGTTCTATCCGGAAAAGACGGGCGTCGATTTCATCACCGTGCGCGGCTTTGTGCTGCGCCAGGCGGCCACGCCCTGGGCGCCGCCAACCGCCGAGCAGATTGGCCTGATCGGCACGCACTGGAGCAAGGGATGGATCATCGAGAACAACGTGGTGCGGCACTCGATTTGCTCGGGCATCGCGCTGGGCAAATATGGCGACCAGTATGACAACACGTCGGCCAACACCGCCGAAGGCTACGTGAAAACCATCGAACGGGCGCTCCAGGCCGGCTGGTCCGGGGAGCAGATCGGCCATCATATCGTGCGCAACAACACCATCAGCCACTGCGAGCAGACTGGCATCGTGGGCAGCCTGGGGCCGGCGTTCAGCGCGGTCACGGGGAACACCATTCACGATATTCACGTCCGCGAGCTCTTCAGCGGCGCAGAGATTGCCGGGATCAAGTTCCATGCAGCAATCGATGTGGAAATCAGCCATAATCGCATCTTTCGGACCTACCGGGGGATGTGGCTGGACTGGATGGCGCAGGGCACACGAGTCACGGGAAATGCGCTCTACAACAATGAGACCACCGATCTGTTTGTTGAGGTGGATCACGGGCCATTCGTCGTGGACAATAATCTCTTTCTGTCGAAACGGTCGCTGGATGTGAACTCGCAAGGCGGCGCCTTCGCCCATAATCTGCTGTGCGGAGCCGTGCAACTGACGCAGTACGATAGCCGCATGACTCCGTTCATGAAGGCGCATTCGACTGAGATAGCTGGCTTTCACGACAATCCCAGCGGCGATATGCGATTCTTCAACAACCTTGTGGCGTCCAATGGGGATCTCAGCCCGTTTAACCAGACGCGACTGCCCATGCAGTTCGGCGGGAACGTCTTCCTCGAAAACGCGCGGCCCTGTTCCCGGGAAGCAAACCCGTTGCTGGAACCGGAATTTGATCCGCAAATCGAGATCACCGGGAGCGATGCGCAGCAAAAGATCGAAATCAACCTCGATGCCGAGTGGGCGCGCAAGCAGCGGCGAAACTTGGTGACATCGCAAGAACTGGGCCTCGCCGCCATTCCGCGACTTCCCTTTGAGCGCAGTGACGGCGGCCCCATCGTGATCGACAATGATTTTGCCGGGCGGCAACGCGATCGCGACAATCCATTTCCGGGGCCGTTTGAATTTCTGGAGCGTGGCCGGTATTCGGTGAAGCTGTGAAGGGCTATGGTTGATTTGGCCGAACTCATCATTCGCAATGATGAATGAGCTGGCTGAATCGGGTGACTTGCATGCCGCGCCGCCGAACCAGCGGCGGGACGTCGACGAGCCCGGAATTGCGCAGTAGCAGCGACGCTGAGATGAACACGCTGATATGCGTGGCTGCGGTGAATCCTTTCATCGGCAGCGCGTCTCCTGCTAATTAGCGGCTATTGCTGCGGATTTTGCTGGTCTTGCGAATTGTGTTTGTTTCCGCGCCCGAACAGCCGCGCCCAGAAGCCGGGTTTCTTCTTCTTTTGTTCAGGGGCCTGCGGTGCATTCTGATTTTGTGTTTGCGCTGGCTGCGCGGGAGCCGCGCCCGGCGGCACCGGCTTGGGCTGCTGAGCCACGTTCGGCGGCGGTGGCGGATTGACAGGCTGCTTGCCCAATCCAAAAATCCTTTGGAAGATGTTCCGCTGGTCGCCCATCGAGTGATCGCAGGTGTCGGTGGGCTGAGTGCCCCCCAGGAAAGTGGCTGTCCAGTCATCCGGGCACGAAGCGTCCGCCAGCAGGTTGGTTCTGTCGTCCAACTGCATCTGCACCACGCCCGGCGGCGAGACAAATTGCTCGGTATCCGAGTACTGTGGCAACTGCACCGCCGCCTTCATAAAGTCGCCCCAGATCGGCCCCGCAGCCCGATCGCCTTCGATATTCAGTTGGCTATAGTCGTCGTTCCCCACCCATACCACGCACAGCAGATTGCTGGTAAAGCCTGCGAACCACGCGTCGTGTGACGTGCCTGTCTTGGCCGCCGCCGGCGCCGTAAAGCCCATCCCCCGCATTCCTGCGCCCGTCCCATGCGGATTGTTCAGCACCTGCTCCATCAAGCTCAACGTCAGAAACGCCGCCCGCGGATCCAGCACCGGCGTTGCGTTCGGCGTGTAATTCGCAATCACGTTGCCGTTGGGGACCCGCACGCTCACCAGCATCCGCGGATCGATCTTCACCCCGCCATTGGCGAACACCGTGTACGCGCCCGCCATTTCGAGCGGCGTCGCGTCGTACGATCCGATGGCCATCGCCGGCGTCGGCTGAACGGATGTGATCCCCGCCGCACGGGCCAGGTTCGCCACGTTGTCGTAGCCCACCATCTCCGCCAACTCAACCGTTGCGTTGTTGAGTGAACGGTACAGCGCCTCCACGGCCGGCACATCCCCGAAATACTCGTTCTCAAAATCATGCGGCGAATATGTCTGTCCGTTGTCGAAGGTGAACGTTGTCGGCTCGTCGTGCAGGACAGTCAGCGGCGTAAAGATCCCGCTCACCCCGCTGGGATTGGTGAGCGGCGTCCCCGCCACCGAGGAGTTGAAAGCCGCCGCGTACACAAACGGCTTGAAAATCGAACCGGTCGGCCGGTGCGCAATGGCATGGTCCAATTGGCTCGTCGCGTAATTTCGTCCGCCCACCAGCGCCAACACCTGGCCGGTATGCGGATTCAGCGCCACCAGCGCCACCTGCGGATACACCAGCGGCGGGGTTTTGATCCCGCGCCGCTCGTCCAGCCGCACCCGCCGCTTGTATCGCGCCCGCACCACCTCGTCGGTTTGTTTCAGTCCTTCGCTCACCGCATTCTGCGCCACTTGCTGCAACTGTGGATCGAGGGACGTGTAAATGCGCAGCCCCCGCTCGTTGTAGTCCGGATCGTTCAGCCGCTGCCGCAGTTCGTTCCGCGCCATCTCGGTGAACCATGGCGCTTCGCCCGAATCGAAGGCTCCGGGAACCACGTCGATCGGCTTCGCCTTCGCCTGCTCCGCCTGTTTCTTCGTGATCGCCCCCGTCTCCACCATCGCGTCGAGCACCACGTTGCGCCGGACCATGGCCCGATCTGCATGCCGGAACGGATTCAGCCAGCTCGGGCTCTGGATCATGCCCGCCAGCAGCGCGCACTCCGGCAGATCCAGTTGCCCTACGTCCTTCCCGAAATACGCTTGCGCCGCTTCCCCGAACCCGTCGATGGCGTAGCTGCCCACCTCTCCCAACGGCGCCTCATTGGCGTACATCTGAAAGATTTGCTGCTTCGAGAAGCGATGTTCCAGCTGCAGCGCGATGATCACCTGGAGAAATTTCCGCTTGAAGGTGCGCTGCGGCGTCAGGAAGAACATCTTCGCCACTTGCATATCGATGGTCGAAGCGCCTTCCAGCGAGTGGCGTCCCGGCATCATATCGTGCACAACCGAACGCAGGACGCCGTCATAATCCAGCGCGCCGTGCTGGAAGAACCGTCGGTCCTCGATCGACGTCACCGCCGGCGCCATGTACTTCGGCAGATCGTCGTAGGTCACCAGTCGCCGCTTGGCCCGGCTCTGATCGGAAAGCCCCGTCACCAGCAGCGGCTCCAGTTCGTAGGACGCCAGTTGTTCCCCGTTGGCGCCCACAATTTGGCTGACCATCCCGTTCGCAAAGCCGATTGTCGCCCGCTCCTGATCGTGGTATGAATCCGGTCCCGGGCTTACCGTCACCGTGTCCGGCTCCGCGGCGTATGTACCCATGGCGGAAACCGGCGTCTGCCCCTGGGCCGTGTATCCCGCCTGCTGCAGCTCCTGCACCACCCACTGCGCACTGAGCGTCTGCCCCGGCCGCACCTCCGGCGGCGCAGCGTAGATCTGCGCCGTGTGCACAAACAGCGGCTCTTTCAGCCGACTACTGACGATCTGCCCGTACTTGGCCCAAGACCAGTAAAAGACGCCCCCGGCCACCAGCAGTCCGATCCCACAGACCATGGCTACGACGATCAGGATTTTTCGCCAGGTGGCTTTGACTGCAATGCGGGGAACTTTGATGATTACTGCCAAATCAGGAACCTGCTTTTCATTTTAAACGACCCGGGGGATCTCGCTTCGTCAGACATCACCGTCACCACCGGTCCGTCATGACAATCCGATGCTGAATTTGCGCCCCACGTTCCTGGGGCGCTTCTGCCTCTGGAAGGACGCGCCCATTCAATTAACCATTACTTTGTTGGAGTTTGTCTTCAGGATGGTGGGCAGTGCAGGGCTCGAACCTGCGACCTCCTGCTTGTAAGGCAGGCGCTCTAACCAACTGAGCTAACCGCCCGCTCATGGCGGTAAAAATGCCATTCCGGCCTTCTGCCATGATAGCAGCGACGCGGCCGGCCGGGGCCCTGAGCATGCGCACTGAACAGCCGGTGCAGGCGCGGTTGATACACTCAGCCGATGAGTCGTCTCATCGTCAATGCGGACGATTTTGGACTAACTGCTGGAGTGAACCGCGCCATTGTGGAGCTGCACGCGGCTGGCGTGCTGACTAGCGCTTCTCTGATGGCGCGGGCGGCGGCTACGCGCGAGGCGATCGAGGTGGCGCGCGCAACTCCATCGCTTGGCCTGGGATGCCATGTAGTGCTCGCGGACGGCGAGCCGGTGCTTCCTGCGGGCCAAATTCCCTCCTTAATCGACCGCGGAACTGGCCAGTTTCTGCCCACCCTGAGCGCATTCCTGTTGCGCCTGTTCGCGGGCGCCATCCGTTCCAGCCACATTGAGGCCGAGGCTGCGGCGCAGATGGCGTTCCTTCAATCCATGGGCCTCAAGCTCGACCACTTCGACACCCACAAGCATCTGCACATGTTTCCCGCTGCGCTCAGCCCACTGCTGCGGGCGTCGCGCGCCGCGGGGATCCACGCGGTCCGCAATCCTTTTGAGCCGGAGTGGGCGGTGCGCGCCACCGGCGGCGCATCATGGCCGCGCCGCGTTCAAGTGCGCGCCCTGCGAGGGCTGGCGCCTTACTTCCGGCGCCGTAGTGCCGAACAGGGATTTTCCACCACCCACGGAACCATCGCCGTCGTGGGCACCGGAGCTCTTAATGCTTCCACGGTCCGCGCCCTGCTCGCCCATCTTCCCGCCGGGACCTGGGAATTGGTCACGCATCCCGGCTACAACGACGCCGATCTCGCCCGCATCCGCACCCGGCTGCACGCCGCCCGAGACGTCGAACGCAACGCGCTCGGCGCCATCCGCGAATTTCCCGCCCTGAAGCTGGTTTCCTTTGCGGACCTATAGCATTTTCGGAATTACTGTAGACCGAATCCACGACCTCAAGTGGCTTTTTCCTCAAAGAAAAAGGCACCTTTCAATGATTTCAAAAGTGCACGGAAATTCCGAAAATGCTCTGGACGGGTTCGACTTGCAACATGGCGCCCGATGACCGGCCGACGCGGGTCACTCCGGCAACGCCTGCTTGCCGCAGAGACAATCTGCCCCTCAAAAGCCCCCGGTCTCGAGCGAAACGTGCAAGAGCCGCTCCGCGTTTTCGTGGTAGACCTTTCTTAAGATTGAATCCGGCAAGCCAAGTCCGGAAATACACCATCTTCCCTGCGGAGGCGTTTTGGCCGGAGCATAGTCGAAGTACTCGTCGTCGGTTTCGAGAAAGCGAAAGTAGATTTCGTAGAGAGCGTCGCAAAAAAGCTGCTGCGGATAGTTCTCGCCGTGCGGAATGGCGTCGGTCCCGAAGAGGATCCGGTCCTGATACGTCTCAAAGAAAGCTCGCGCGGCCCGTGGTTGGCGTCCGAGCTCACTGATGCGCGCGGCAATGTCGACGCTCATATTCGGAAAACGATCGAGGCTGGCCGCCACATGGCTAAGGTCCTCCGCAAAATTACCGGCATGCAGAGCGATGAATTGCGTGCGCGGGTGCCGCGCAAACACACGGTCGCGTGCGGCGAGCAGTTTGGAATTTGACGGAAAGCCTGCCCCGTGGAACGACCAGTCGGGATGGTGATTCAACTCTTCGTAGCGCTCGTTAAAGCGGTCCGTCGGCCGGAAAAACGCCACTGGATCGGAGACGTGTATGGCCACGGGCATGTCGAGCGCCGCACACGCCTCCCACATGGGGTCGAAACGCGCATCGTCAATTTTCACCAGCGCGCCTTGCGTAATCTCTTCACGCAGATATAATCCGAGCGTTTTGAGGAGCTTCAATCCCTTGGCGCCGGCTTGCCTGGCTTGCTCGATCGCGAGCGCCTGTTGCTCCGGGTAGCCCGGTTCCAGAAATCGTCCGTAGTCGGGCTCCGTAAATGTGCAGAACCGCCCCGGACAGGCGCCGTCGAAACGGTCGATGGATTCTTCGAGACCGCTGCCAAACCCTCCGGTCAGGTTGTTCATCATGCGCACATTCTTGCGATCCATCAACGGGATCATTTCCCCGGCGCTCGTCAGGAACGCACGCTCCGCCGCAAGATGAACGCCGTTGACGATTTTTGCCGAGAATGACATGTGCGCATGCATGTCGATCACCGGGTAGCGTGCCCGCTCGACATAGGTACGCGGCGCCTCAAGCATGCTTTGCGGCTCAAACTCGGCGAGATCGAGAGGTTTGCCGGCTCCGGGAGTATCGAAATCGGATGGATTTCTCTCCTCGTTCATGCTTGCCGTCCTATGGCTGCCTTTGTCTCAAAGGCTTTGCAATCACGTCTCCCGGCGCCTTCACGGTGGCTGTCTTACGCGTTGATGGCCATGCCCTCCACCGCTCCGTACGCGTCGAGCATCGATTCGGCGAGCGTAGGGTGGGCGTGCACGGTGTACATCATCTCCTCGACCGTGCCTTCTAACTCCATGACGGCGACAGCTTCGGCGATGATCTCGGTGGCTTGCGGCCCAATGATGTGCACGCCGAGAATCTCGCCGTACTGGGCGTCGGAGACGATCTTCACAAAGCCGTCGTGGCCGCCAACAATGGTGGCCTTGGAGTTACCCGCAAAGGGGAATTTGCCGATTTTGACTTCGTAGCCCTTTTCTTTGGCTTGGGCCTCGGTCAAGCCCGCGGAACCAATCTGCGGCTCGCAGAAGGTGCAGTTGGGGATGCGGTCGCGGCGCACGTCGCGGTAGGGGCGACCGGCGATTTTGGCCGTGGCCACCATGCCCGCCATGGAGCCTGAGTGGGCTAATTGCGGCAGACCGGCCACGATGTCGCCGATGGCGTAGAGGCCGGGTTCAGCGGTCTCTTGCGCCTCGCCCACTTTGACGAAGCCGCGGTCGAGCTCGGCGCGGGTTTTGTCGAGGCCGACGTTGGCGGTGTTGGGCGCGCGGCCCACGGCCACGAGGACCTTTTCGGCCTCCCTGGTTTGCGTGCTGCCATTCGAGGCCGTATACGTGACGCGCGCGCCGGCGGGGGTTCGCTCGACTTTTTCAACCTTGGCGCCGGTGTTAATGTCGATACCGCGCTTTTTGAAGACGCGGGCCAGCTCCTTAGAGATTTCTTCGTCTTCGAGAGGGACCACGCGGGGCAGGAATTCGAGAATGCTGACTTCGGCGCCGAAGCTGCGAAAAATGGAGGCGAACTCGACGCCCACGGCGCCTGCGCCGATGACAATGAGCGAGCGGGGCGCCTGGGGAAGCGAAAGAACTTCGATGTTGGTGAGGATGACGTCATCTGCGGTGAGGCCGGGGAGGAGTTTGGCTTCCGATCCGCTGGCGAGGATGACGTTCTTAGCTCTGACCGCGGTAGTCCCGGAGCCGGCGTGGCCCGACGGGGCGACATCGACCGTGTGCACGCCGTCTTGCGCGGGACCGGCGAGGCGACCAAAGCCCGAAATGACGGCGATCTTGTGCTTGCGCATCAGGAATTCGAGGCCCTTCACGTGCCGGTCGATGATGGCGCTTTTGCGCCCGAGCACCGCGGCCCAGTCGAGCGTGGGTGTTCCGATGCCGGCGATGCCGTACTCGGCCGCATGCTTCAGATGGTCCCACAGCTCCGCGTTGAACAGCAGCGCTTTGGTGGGAATGCAGCCGACATGGAGGCACGTGCCGCCCAGGCGCGGGCTGGCGTCGATGAGCGCCACATTGAGGCCGAACTCCGCGCCGCGAATGGCGGCCGTATAGCCGGCGGGTCCGCCGCCGATGACTGCTACGTCATAAAGGGTGTCTGGCACAGGCGCGCTCCCGGAGGCTTGTGTTACCGCATCCCATTCCCGATTGCGTTGCAACAGTTCATTCTAACGGTTCGGAGAACGAGCATTGCACCAGCGCGGCGGCCTGGTTCAGGGCGTTGAACGCATCGCCGAAGTCTTCGAGCCAATGAACATCCGGCTCGCGGCGAAACCACGTTATCTGGCGCTTGGCATAGTGGCGATGGCCTTGCTGCGCAACCTGGATCGCTTCCTCAAGGCTCAAGGTCCCTGCCAGGACGGCTAATGCCTGTTTGTAGCCGAGCGAGTCGAGCGCTTTGACGGGGCCGTACTGCGCGAGGAGGGCGCGGGTTTCTTCAACGAGGCCCGCCCCGAACATTTCTGCGCAGCGGCGGTTCAGGCGGTCGTAAAGCTGCTGGCGCGGAGGGTTGAGGCCGATGCGCAGCAAGCAGAAACCGGTGAGCGAATCGTGGGCAAGGATGTCCGACATGGGCCGGCGCGCTGCGACACAAATCTCGATGGCCCGGATCAGCTTGGGCGCATCATTGGCGTGGATGCGGGCAGCGGAGGCGGGATCGAGCCGTGCCAGCAGGCGATGCAGCCAGGCTCCGCCGCGGGTCTGGGCGCTGTGCCGCAACCGCGCACGCAGATCTTCGTGGCGCACTGGGCCGGCGAACAGGCCTTCGGTCAGCGCTCGCATGTAGAGCCCGGTTCCGCCGCTGACAATCGGCAGACGGCCGCGGGCGGCGATGGCGCGCAGGACGGTGCGCGCCTGGCGGATGTACTCGCCGGCCGTGAAGGGGTAGTCGGGCGTGGTCACGTCGATTAGGTGATGCGGGATGCAGGCGCGTTCTTCTGGGGTGGGTTTAGCCGTGCCCAGCTCCATCCCGCGATACACGGCGACCGAGTCGCAACTGACGATTTCGCCGTGAAAGCGCTCGGCAAGCGCGAGCGCGAGCGCGGTTTTGCCGCTCCCGGTGGGGCCAAGCAGGAGAACGACCAATGGCTCCTTTTCCGGCGCGAGCGATCCTGGCGGCGTACTCAAATCAGCTCCTCAATCGCAAAATCCGGACAACGAAAGGCCACCTCTATCGGGCACTGATCATTGACCCGTGAAACCTGAAACCTGCCCCCTGCATTTACGGTCGCCACCAACCGGGAGGGAAGATCCATTTGGGATTAGTGTGGAAAAGCCACCAAACGCAGATGCCGGCAGCGATCAGGAGCAAGCCGAAGACCTGGTTGCGGCGATAGATGCGTCGCTGCTCGTCGCGCCGGGCTTTTTCGGCCAGCTGCTGCTGGTAGGGCTTGATGCGGGTGCGAACCATCGCGGGTCAATTCGGCTGAGCAGTCTAACCTGTTCGCCTCCGGCATCAGTATAGGGTTTCGCCATTTTACCTGGCTTGTCGACACTCCGGCGTTTGACTTATCCTGCCCCGGTTGCCGACCATTACCTATCGGGGGCGCGCCGGACGACGAGGGGCGCGGACTGCTGCAATGAAGGTCTTGATTCTTGGTTCGGGAGGGCGGGAACATGCGCTGGCGTGGGCGGCGGCGCGCAGCCCGCGCGTCACAGAGGTGGTGTGCGCGCCGGGCAACGGCGGCATAGCACAAACTGCGCGATGCGCGCCGGTAAAGCTGAACGATCTGGAGTCGATGGTGCGGCTGGCCGTTGCGGAGCGGCCGGGTCTGATTATCGTGGGACCGGAACTGCCGCTGTCGCTCGGTGTTGTGGACGCGCTTCGGGAGCGGGGATTACGGGTGTTCGGGCCCACGCGCGTGGCGGCCATGCTGGAGACGAGCAAGGGCTTTGCCAAGCGCTTCCTGCAGCGGCACAACATCCCCACGGGCAACTACGCAGTCTGTGCTACGGCCGCCGAGTTTGGAAAAGCTGTCGACCTCTTTCACCCGCCGATCGTGGTGAAGGCGGACGGGCTGGCGGCGGGTAAAGGAGTCATCATCTGCCCTTCGCGCGCGACGGCCATGGAGGCTGCGCAGGGCCTGTTTTCCGGCGAGCTGCTGGGCGCGGCGGAGCGGCAGGTGGTGCTCGAAGAATTCCTCGAAGGCGAAGAAATTAGTTTTCTCTGCTTGTGCGACGGCAGCCACGTGGTTCCCTTGGCGCCGGCCCAGGATCATAAACGGATTGGCGATGGCGACACCGGTCCGAATACGGGCGGCATGGGCGTGTATTCGACGGACGCGATGCTCGACCCGGGCATGACAGAGTGGATTTTGCGCCACATTGCCGAGCCTACGGTGCGCGGTATGGCCGACGAAGATGTGCCTTTTACGGGCGTGCTGTATTGCGGCCTGATGATCACGGCGCGAGGGCCGCAAGTGCTGGAATTCAATGTGCGCTTTGGCGACCCCGAGACGCAGGCGATTCTGGTGCGGCTGGAGAGTGATCTGATCGATGCGCTCGATGCGGCCATCGATGGTGAGCTCGCGGAAACCGAGCTGCGCTGGGCTCCCGGCGCTTCAGCGTGCGTGGTGGCCAGTTCGGCGGGTTATCCAGGGAACTATAAGACCGGTTGGCCAATCGCCGGTCTTGGCGCCGCTGGGCAAACGCCCGGAGTGCAGATTTTTCATGCCGGCACGGCCCAGGCAGGCGGGCAATTGGTGACGGCCGGCGGGCGCGTACTCGGCGTGACTGCGATGGCCGACTCGCTTGAAGAAGCGCTGGACCGCGCCTATCGCGCAATGGACGAAATCAGTTTCGAAGGCATCTATTACCGGCGCGACATTGGCCGGCGCGCGCTGAAAGGAGCAGCCCACGTATGAGCGTTGGAGTGACGTTGGAAGAGTTGTTCGCCTGGAACAACGAGGCGGCGCAGTTCTGGAAAGCCCACCTGGACACCAATCCCAATCTGCTCGAGTTGCCCTGCAACATCGGCGGCACGAAAAACGTGCAGGAATTCGTGCGGCATATTTGGGGGGTGGAGTTGCGTTGGGGCCAGCGGCTGGCCGCACTGCCCCTCACGGCCCGCGAAGCCATGCCCGCCGGACCGCTCGAGGCTCTGTTTTTGCTGCATCGCGAGGCGATGGAAATTTTCCGCAACCTGCTCGCGGCGCCGGAGGCGAGCTGGGAGGGAACCTACATTCTCGATTTCGACTGGGTTCCCGCGCAGGAACGAGCCGTCTCGCGGCGCAAGGTGGCGGCGCACACCTTCTTCCATAGTCAGCGGCACTGGGCGCAACTGGCTACTTTGGTCCGCACAGCCGGGTTCCCCTCAAATTTCCGGGGTGACCTTCTCTTCAGTCTTGCGCTACGCTAGGCGGAACCATCTGCGGCCTGGTTTGCTGCCTCTGATAGCAGGAGCGGCAAAGCACGGGCCTGCCCTGCGTGGGTCTGAATGGCACCGTAGTTTCCGTGCCGCACTCCGAGCAGGTGGTCCGGGTCTCCGGACGAACCCGCAGTGAGCCGCGGGCGCGCTTGGCTTTGCACTGCTTGCAGTGCTTGGGGTCGTTCTTGAACTGCTTATCGTGGAAGAAAACCTGCTCGCCGGCTGTGAAAATGAACTCGGCGCCACAGTCGGTGCACTTGAGTACTCGATCCGTGAATTCCATAACCGGCTTCCCCGGAAAAGGGAAGTACACCGAAATCGGCCATGGGGGATGCAACTTGCCGGTCCCGGCTCCCTGTTCCCGTTCCATTTGCTCTGAAAAGGGCCCGGACCGCATTAAAGAAGCGCGGCTTACGCAGTTGCCTCCCGAAAACGGGAGTCGCAGAATGCAAGGGTGCAAGTGAGTTACAAGAGATGCAAAAGTGCGACAGCCTCGCGAAGCGCCAATCCGGATTTTGCTTTAACTTAGCAGCTTCCGAAGAAGCCGCCGGAACAGCGCTTCCGCGATGGGATGCGAGTTAGTCTTGCTCTTTGCGAGCTTTCTTGCGATTCCGCTTGCGCGCCAAAGCTGCTTTGACGCGGCGCTTCTCGCCAGGCTTCAGATAGTAGGAGTGACGCTTCACTTCCTTGATGATGTCCTCCTGTTGCACCTTCCGCTTGAACCGGCGCAGCGCATTTTCGAGCGGTTCGCCTTCCTGCACACGAACCTCCGCCAAAGAGACTCCACCTCCAAACCTGCCAACGGGCTGTGGTTATCATACTGGAATTTCAATCTTACCACCATCCTACCTAGGATTTCCCCTAGCTGAATTAGTAGGCATTCCCCTAGGTGATTTAAATCACAGTTAACCCGCGGTTTTCGCCCACGGACTTATCGGCGGCCATGAACTTTCTTATGGCGAAAGCTATAAGCCAGATTTACTTCCGAAACGGCGAAGCTTCTCAAGCGTAGCGGCGGCTTGGCCGGAGTCAACGGCTTCGGCGCCCATCGCGACCCCCTGTTTCAGATCGTCGGCCACACCCCCGGCCACCAGCGCTGCCGCGGCGTTGAGCAATACAATATCGCGGCGCGCGCCAGGCGCGCCCGTGAGCACGTCATGGAGGAGCGCGCTATTGGTCGCCACGTCGCCACCGGTAAAGTGCTCGAGGGTGGTGCGCGGCAGCCCGGCCATCTCCGGAGTGACGCGCGCGGCCTTCAGCGTCGATTCGCCCTTCTCCGACTCCTCGACGCGCGCCACTACCGATTCGCCCGTCGTGGTCAGTTCATCAATCCCGTCGCTGCCGTGCACAACGAAGGCTCGTTTGGCGCCGAGCATTGCCAGGGTGCGCCCCACCAGCAGCACCTTACTGGGGGCCAGCACGCCAATCACCTGCGTGCGTGCCCCCGCAGGGTTGGTGAGCGGACCAACGAGGTTGAAGATGGTGCGAAAACCGAGGGCGCGGCGAAGGGGTCCGAGCTCCTTCATGGCCGGGTGATACAGAGGCGCAAAGAGGAAGAC
>JASHOC010000232.1 GCA_030041305.1 Acidobacteriaceae bacterium | reverse complement strand
GAAATGTCCAACGGCTTGTATATAGCCGCGAATCGTGGATGGTGAATAGTTGCGCCGCTGGAGCTCTTCCAGCATGCGCTTGCGTAGGTTGGTCACAGGGGTCTTCCTCCTTGTGAATCAACCTACCGCAGCCACTGCCGCTCATAGCTGCACGCCAAGGCAGTGTCCGCCGCGCCAGCGGCTTCGTTCAAGTCGCCTACGGTGACTTGTGCCTGCCCCGGTCGCGAACGATTCATCGCGCATTTAGACGAACGGTAAATCCGCCAAAGCACTCACCACCAACAGTAGGGAACGAAAAGTACGGCTTGGGTCCCGGGACTCAAGACCAGGCGCGCGACTCTGCGGGTCGCGAGGTTCGCTTTTTCTTTTTGTCGGTGGGTTTCCCGGGACTGCCCCCTTTGGCTCGCGCCTTCGGGGTTGTCCTGGGCTATTGTCGGTCGCCCCTCCGGGGCTTTTTGCGCCGATGACTGCTGTGAAGTCGGCTTGGGTCCTGGGAATCGAGACCAGGCGCGCGACTCTGCGGGTCGCGAGGTTCGCTTTTTCTTTTTGTCGGTGGCTTTCCCAGGACTGCCCCCTCGGCTCGCGCCTTCGGGGTTGTCCTGGGCTATTGTCGGTCGCCCCTCCGGGGCTCTTTGACGCGATGACTACCGGAGGGCCGGCAATTGCAGGCCGATTCAGCGCATTGCGTCGAAAAGCGGGGGCGATGCGCTCTTTGGCGGGGTCGGGGTGGTTGGCCGGGTCTGCGGGGATTGCCCGGAAACGCCGGATCGGCTGCGTAGTTGCCGAGGAACAGCCGCAGATCTTTCGGAGCGCTCAGGGTGACATTCGCGGGTGGGGCGAGAAGTTGGGTTGAGCGAAGGCGACAGCCGGTTGGCGGGCTGTGACGGTTTCCCAGGTCCCCCAAGGCGGGGGACCGTGGGCGCCCATCCTATGTGGTCAGTTTGGTACTGCAAGATCGGGGTCGCCCGCCTGCGGAAAGATGGAGGACGAAAGGCGAACAGGGTGAGAGGCTTCCCTCAGGGGCTGAAGCCCGACGTTGATTCTATTGCAGTTAGGGCACGGCTGAAGCCGTGCCCCTTCAAAACTCAGGCTTCGAGCTTGTTTCTCGCAGTTTGTTAACCCGGAACCAAGGGCGGTCAACGCTTGCGGGGTTGGGACTTGCCGGTTTTGCGGAAGAAGAAGAGGAAGGGCAGGCAGAGGAGGCTGAGGTAGGCGAGGAGGCGGAAGTCGTCGATGTAAGCCGAGAGGGTGGCTTGCTGGAGGAGATTGCGGTAGAGGAAGCCCAGGGCCATGGAGTTTCCGGCGGCGGGACCGTTGTGCATGGCGAAAAACCGGGAGAACTGCTGGACTGAGCTGCGGTAGACGGGGTTGCCGGCGTTGAGGTAGCCGACGAGCATGTCCTGGTGAGCCTGCTCGCTGCGGGTGAGCAGGGTGGTGACCATGGAGATGCCGAGGCTGCCGCCGAGATTGCGGAGCACGTTATAGAGGCCGGTGCCGGCGCCCATGAGCTCGTTGGGGAGGGTTTTGACGGTGAGGGTGGTGAGGGGGACGAAGAGGAAGCCGTTGGCGAATCCGTTGACGATGTTGGGCCAGACGACGGAGCTCATGCTCATGGTGAGATTGAGGTCGCCGAGCATGAAGAGCGAGACGCCGCGAATGAGGACGCCGATGGTGATGAGGAGGCGCTCGTCGATGCGGCCGATGAGGCGGCCGGCGATGATCATGGAGAGGATGGCGCCGATGCCGCGTGGGGCGACGGCGAAACCGCTCGAGTAGGCGGTGTAGCCGATGAGGTCCTGGAGAAAGAGGGGGAGGATGGCGGTGGTTCCGTAGATGATGACGCCGAGGAGGCCGATGAGGAAGGTTCCGGTGGCGAGGTTGCGGTTGGCGAGCACACGCAGGTTGACGATGGGGGTGCGGACGCGGAGCTCGCGGACGACGAAGGCCGCGATGGTGACGGCGAAGATGGCGACGAACCAGCGCACCCAGAGGGCGCCGAACCAGTCGGCTTCCTGGCCTTTGTCGAGGACGACCTGGATCGAGGTGAGGGAGATGGCGAGGAGGCCGAAGCCGATGTAGTCGATGCGCATGCCGGGGATGCGGCGGATATAGGGCGGGTCCTCGACAAAGGCGGAGATCATGAGCAGGGCGAGGATACCGATGGGGACGTTGATGTAGAAGATCCAGCGCCAGGTGTAATTGTCGGTGATGGCGCCGCCGATGAGGGGGCCGACGAGGGGCGAGACGATGATGCCCATGCCGTAGGCGGCCATGGCCTGGCCGCGTTTTGCGACGGGGAAGCTTTCGAGCAGGACGGCTTGCGAGACCGGCTGCAGGCCGCCGCCGGCCGCGCCCTGAATGACGCGCGCCGCGATGAGCATACCGAGACTGGTGGCAGCGCCGCAGGCCATGGAGGCGAGCGTGAAGAGGGTGACCGAGTAAAGCTGATAGCGTTTGCGGCCGAGGCGGTTGCTGAGCCAGCCGGAGGTGGGAAGGATGATGGCGTTGGAGATGAGATAGCTGGTGAGGACCCAGGTGGATTCGTCGGTAGTGGCGGAGAGGCTGCCGGCGATGTGGGGTAAGGAGACGGTGGCGACGGAGGTGTCGAGCACTTCCATAAAGGTAGCGAGCATGACGGAGGCGGCGATGAGCCAGGCGTTGTGGCTGGGGCGCCAGGCAGCGAAGGTCGCGGATGCCGCCGTGTTTTCCGGTTCCAAATGCGTTCCTCCGGGGGCGCGGGTTATGCGGAGCGGGGCGCGTTGCGGGGCTTGACTTTGAACCAAATGGGCGCGCCTTGGAAGCCGAAAGCCTGGCGGATCTGGTTTTCGAGGAAACGCTCGAAGGCGAAATGCAACTTGACGGGGCGATCGGTGAAGAGAACGAAAGTGGGCGGAGCGACGGCGGCCTGGGTCATATAGAAGATGCGGACGCGCCTGGCCATGGGCACGGGGGCGCGCTGAAAATCGATGCGCTCGAGGAAGCGGTTCATTTGGCCGGTGGAGATGCGCTTGCGGCGCTCGCGGGCGACGGACTGGACTTGGCGCAGGAGGCGGATCATGTCTTTGTGATGCGGGCCGGAGGCCTGGATCGCGGAGAGGAAAAGGACGGGCGCGTAGCTGAGGTATTTGAGAGCAGAGCGCAACTGGCGCTCGAAGAGGGCGCGATCCGCGGGGGGCTTGCCGTCGGTGCGCGCGGTGGTGACGGCGTCCCACTTGTTGACGACGATGATGACGCTGCGACCGCTTTCATGGGCATAGCCGCCGATAGTGGCGTCGCTGGCGGAGACGCCTTCGGTGGCGTCGAGGACGAGGAGGGCCACGTCGGCGGCTTCAAGATGGCGGCGGGCCATGACGACGCTGAGTTTCTCGGCCAGGAGGCGGGTTTTGCCCTTGCGGCGGATGCCGGCCGTGTCGACAAAGCGGAGCTGGGCGCCCTGGAAGTCGACGACTTCATCGACGGCGTCGCGGGTGGTGCCGGGGATGGGCGAAACGATGGCGCGGGCGGAGCCGGTAAGGGCGTTGAGGAGGGTGGATTTGCCGACGTTGGGACGGCCAATGATGGCGATGGAGGTTTCGCGAGGCTCGAATTCGCCGTGGGTGCGCAGCTTGCCTTCGTCTTCGAGGTCGCTGTGGGAGGCTGGCGGACGGTTCCTGGAGATCTCGGCCTCTTGGGCAGATTCCCGCTCTTCGGCGGTTTCGGCGGGGGGTTGGGCCGGAATCGCCTCGGAGATGGCGTCGAGGAGGTCGCCGATGCCCTGACCGTGCTCGGAGCTGATGGGAAAGACGTGTTGGAAGCCGAGGCGGCGAAAATTTTCCGCCGCGGCGGCCATGGCTGGGCCTTCGACTTTATTGACCGCGAGGAAAATAGGCTTGGCGCTACGCTGGAGCAGGCGGGCGAGGTCGTAGTCGGGGCGGGCAAGCTCGGTGCGGGCGTCGACGACGAGGATGAGCGCGTCGGCTTCGCCGAGGGCGACCCTGGCCTGGCGGAAAATTTCGGCGGGAATGAGCTCGGGATCGCCGGAGACGATGCCGCCGGTGTCGACGACCCGGAAACTGCGGCCGGCCCAGTCAAATTGGCTGTAGATGCGGTCGCGGGTGATGCCGGGCTCATCGCCGACGATGGAGCGGCGGCTGCCGGTCAAGCGGTTGAAGAGCGTGGATTTGCCGACGTTGGGGCGGCCGACGATGGCCACCAGCGGGTGCACGCGCTTGGCGGCGACCGGTCTGCGGTTAATGGGCAATCGCGCTCCCGTCACAGCATCGAAACAAGCTGCTTCCTTACATCTCATATAGTTATCGCATTTGCGGCCACCGGCGTAGCCTGCAGGCGCCGACGCGGAAGGCCCTATACCTACGGCGGTTCTCCAATTCCCGTGGAGTTTTGAGGGGCGTGCCAGGTGGCGTTTTCTTGGGAAAAACGCCACTCAACGTTCGAGGTTCTGCTCTACACCAATTGGAGAACCGCTATAAGCGAGCAGTCTTTTCTTAAGATATGTTTTTTCTAAGGATTGCGCCAAGATGACGGATTTCGGTTTGCCTTCCCATCGAACACGGGAGGAGCCATGCACATTCATGGAGCCATGATGAACGTTCAGGGCGCCAACTTTTACGCCGCTGGCGTCCAAGACGGGGCGGCTGCGGCTGCGCGCGCCGCCGAGGTGCGCAAGCGGCTGCTCAAGAGCGCCGAGAGGCTTGAGGGCGAAGGGACGCCGGAAGAATTGCTGATCGGGCAATGGCTCGACGCACAGAGCGGACCTGGTTCGGATGAAGACGAATACCGCGGCGCGGCATCGGGCAAGGATCCGGATTTCGGGTAAGCGGGGCGGAAGGACGCGCTGCTTTCGGGATCTGGGCCCGCCAGCCGAAAGCCTGATTGGCTTAATGGCAGGCAACGGTATTGAAACCCGAGGAGACGGAGAGGACGCCGAATCCTGCAAATGGGCCTCAAATATGTCCGCGAACAGCCTGAATGAGAAGGAGTATTCCGATTCCGCCCAAACCCGCATAGACAATGCGGAGAAACATTTCGCCACGCAGCCGCTGGTTGACGACTCTGCCCAGGAAAATGGCTGGAATGGCGGCGGGCAGCGAGAATAGATAGTAGCGCGTGACGGCCGGAACCCAAAGCCCGGCGAGCCAATAACCAGCCATGCCGAGCAGGCTGGCGGGCAGAAAATAGGCCTGCAGGGTGGCGCGAAACTGCTGCGGCGGCCAGCGGCGCAACGATCCATAGATGACCAGCGGCGGCCCGTTCATGCCGTAAGCCCCGCCGAAGACGCCGGCGCAGAAGCCGCAACCGAGAAGCCAGGCGCGGCGGTCGCGGCGCAGCTCGAAGGGCTGGCGGCCGCTGAGCGAGTACACGACAAAGGCCAAGATGAGAATGCCGAGCGCGCCTTTCACTACAGCCTGGTGGCTGCTGGTGAGCAGGAGCAGGCCCAACGGGATGCCGGCCAAAGTGGGCGCGAGGAGCCAGCCCGTGCTGCGCAGGTGAATGTGATTCCAGTCCTGCGCCACGACGATGGCGGCAATGGTGATGGAGATGAGCACCGCCAGAGGAGTGGCTTGGCGCAAAGGAATGCGGAGGGCGAGCAAGGGAACAGCAAAGAGGGCCTCGCCAAACCCGAAGGCGGAACGGATGAGCGTGGCGAGGAAGACGATGAGCAGGATGTAGACGGTTGTGAGGTTGATTGGATTCTCCGGTGCGGGGAAGATCGCCGCGAGTGGCGGCGACTGCTATCTTCTCACGGCCGGCAACGGCCCCGAGCGGTCTCCCCGGGCCGGGCTGCGTTCAAAAGAATAACTCGGTTAGGGACAGGCGTGGTCTGAGAGCGGAGAATGGTTGGACTTCATTCTTTTCGTATCTGGCTTGCACAATTCCAGAGACAAAATCGGCGAATTGAACCCCGCGATTAGAGGCACTGTCTCGGTCTTGGCATAGCAGGGTCGTAATGGCGTTCTCGGTGAACCACAATTCCGTCTGTAGGTAGTCGGACATGCTGTTCGCGCTTTTGACCTTGATGCTGCGCTTATCGGGCATCAAAGTAACCAGGTCATGCTTAGCCATCTTTTTGATTAAAGACAGTTTAATCATGTAGTTGTAGAGCTTGTTTGCGTCTTGTCGAATATGCTCCAGGACGTTCTGCTTTTTGACCACGATTGCATGGATAGCGATGTCCTGGTGGGTATCGCAGAGCACCTTTATCCTTTGCGCGAATTCCAAACGCTGAGAGGGCAAGAGCTGAACAAACTTACGCTCAACCCCAAAGGGCCATTTGTATTTCGCATACAGGTCTTTGACAAGACGCTTCGGTAGATGCGCCTTTGCGACGGGCACGCAAACCGCCGCGATTGTCAGGAACCGACTTGAGCCACCAGCGCCGTAAGGGGACGTGAACGTCCAACCCAAATCTCCACTTTCGTCCAGATAAATGTGGATCGAATTGGATGCCGTTGGCCCCAACTTGCCCCTTACACAAGAAAAGCCCCCAAAAGAAATGGGGGCTTTTCGATTCCTGGATGGCCCCTGAGGCCGACGCGCTTAGAGCACGTTTACGATACCCACTCCTCAGTGGGCGTCGCGGTTTTCTCAGGACTTACCCATCCGTCAAATAAGATTATCGCCAACACTCGTTGGGCGCAATGATTTTTTGCATTTTGTTCCTGAAGGGTTCCCAAAATCGGAAAGCATGTCCAACCTGTGCGGGGCAAACAACCCGGCCCTTGTATACACTGCAACAATACCCCCACAGGCAAAGGAGGAGTTCCCATGCCGAAGTTCGTCATCGAGCGCGAAATTCCGGGAGCGGGTTCCCTGTCCGCCGAGCAGTTACAGGCAACATCGGAAAAATCCTGCGCTGTGTTGCGGAATCTAGGGCCGCAGATTCAATGGCTGCACAGTTATGTGACCGACGACAAGATTTACTGCGTGTACATAGCGCCCGATGAGGCGATGGTGCGGGAACATGCGAGCCAGGGGGGATTTCCGGCGAACAAGGTGGCGCGCGTGCGGAGGATCATCGACCCGACGACGGCTGAGGGTGCAGCCTAGCGAGAGACCGGCGAGGCGCCCAATATTGTCGAATCGGCTGGCGTTGGAGTGAGCCGCATTGGGCCTGGGGGGGCTTGCGGCGAAGAAATCGGCTGCAGTTGCAGCTTGAGCGTGAGGTTGAGTCGATTGGAACCGGCGATCTCACTATCATGGAGAGAGCGTCCGGTTTTTTATGCCTCTGTCTGGCGCCTCAACCCGCGCTTTGCCTTCTCTGCACGAGTTTTTCTCGCCGGGCGGCATCCTGGCGCGCTCGCCGCTGCCTTATGAATACCGGCCCGGACAACTGGAAATGGCGAAGGCCGTGGAGCGGGCATTGGAAGAACGGCGGCACCTGATTGTGGAGGCGGGGACGGGAACCGGCAAGACGCTGGCTTACCTGTTGCCGGCGTTGCGCACCGGACAGCGCGTGATTGTGTCGACGGGCACCAAGGCGCTGCAGGACCAGCTTTACTTTCGCGACATTCCCTTCCTCGAATCGCTGCTCGGCGAGCTGCGTGTGTGCTACATGAAGGGCCGGGCCAATTACTTGTGCCGGCACAAGCTGGTGGCGCTGCGCGATCAGCCGATATTGTCGGGGTTGGAGGAAATCGACCATTTTCACCAGATCGCGGAGTGGGAGAAGACGACTGAGACCGGGGACCGGGCCGAGCTTGGGGGACTGCCGGAGACGAGCGCGTTGTGGTCCAAGCTCGACGCGCGAGCGGACGCCTGCCTGGGATCGACCTGCCCGGATTACCGCCGCTGCTTTATCACCGAGATGCGGCGCAGAGCGCTCGAGTCGGACATCATTATCGTGAACCACCACCTGTTTTTCGCCGACCTGAACGTGAAGCAGGAGGCGACGGGCGCGCCGGATGCGGGGGTTCTGCCCGAAGCCGCGGCGGTGATCTTCGACGAGGCGCACGAGCTGGAGGAGGTGGCTTCGAGTTATTTCGGTCTCTCGGTTTCGAATATCCGGTTCGAGGAGCTGGCGCGCGACACGGACACGATGATGCGCGGCAAGGAGGGCGCGGAAAAGCTACCCGGGGCGACGCAACAACTGCGTGATCGGGCGCGGATGTTTTTTGGGGCTCTGCCGGTGGTTGCGGACGGACGCCAGCCCTTCGACCACCGCGAGGAGTTCCTGGAAACCTCCGGCGACCTTTATCTCGGCGTGCGAACGGCGCTCAAGCTGATCGAAGCCGAGCTTGGCGCGCTGAGCGAAATCGAGGAGGCGTCCGGATTGCGGGCGCGGACGGCGCGGATCAGAAGCGAGCTGGAGTTCCTGTTGGAGTCGAACGCGAGCAACATGGTGTATTGGCTGGAACGGCGGGCGTTCTCCTCGCCCGATAGCTCCCCGCAGAGATCCGGCGCGCGCAGTGCGGGACGGACGACATACCTGCAGGCTACGCCGATCGACGTTTCGGAACTGCTGCGCGAGCTGGTCTTCGACCGCATTCCCACGGTGGTGCTGACCTCGGCGACGCTGACGGTACAGGGCGGTTTCGAGCACTTGCGCCGGCGGCTGGGGCTGGAGGAAGCGCGGGAACTGGTGACGCCGTCGCATTTTCGTTATGGTGAGCAGGCGCTGTTGTATTTGCCGCCGGAGATGCCCGATCCGCGCGAGCCGGAGTTTCCTGCAGCGGCGGCGCAGTGCATCCGGCAGGTGCTGGACATTACGCGCGGGCGCGCCTTTTGCCTGTTCACCAGTTACAGCCAGATGCGCGATCTCTATGAGCGGCTGATGCCGGTGCTCGATTTTCCCATCCTGTTGCATGGAACGGCTCCGCGCAAGGCGCTTTTGGAGGAGTTCCGCGCCACTCCCAACGCGGTGCTGTTTGGGACAGCGAGCTTCTGGCAGGGCGTGGACGTGCAGGGTGAGGCGCTGAGCTGCGTGATCATCGACCGGCTGCCATTTGCCGTGCCCAGCGACCCGGTGGTGCAAGCGCGGATGAAGGCGATTGAAGAGGCAGGCGGGCGGCCATTTTTCGACTATCAAGTGCCGGAGGCGGTGTTAACGCTGAAGCAGGGATTCGGGCGGCTGATTCGCTCGCTCGAAGATCGCGGCGTGCTGGTGCTGCTCGATCCGCGGATTCGCCGGCAGCGATACGGACAGGCGTTTTTGGCCAGCTTGCCACCGTACCGGATGACGGCGGAGATTGGGGATGTGGAGAGGTTCTTTCGCGGATAGATCGCCCTCGTTGGGAGTCAGAAACTACGGCGGTTCTCCAATTCCCGTGAAGTTTTGAGGGGCGTGCCGGGTGGCGTTTTCTTGGGAAAAACGCCACTCAACGTTCGAGGTTCTGCTCTACACCAATTGGAGAACCGCTATAGGATCGCAACTCAGAATGTCCTGCTTGAACGCCGAGACGAAGCCGGAGCGAAAATTAAAGAAGACTCAAAAGATAGCGCCATGACCATGTGACGGCGCAATTGAGTTTTCTGCCCGATGTTTGCATTGAAACCCGACTCCCACTTATCTCAACCCGGAGGATTGACATGGAACAGCAGTCGCGAAGAAGGGTTCTAAAAAATGCGGCAGCGACGGCGGTAGCTGCCGGTGGCATCATGATCGCCGGAAGAGCTTCCGCTCAAAGCCCGGGAAAATTGGAGAAGAGAGATGCTAAGGCTAAGCCGGGCGAGCCAAAGCCAACGAAGCCGAAGTTATATACCGACGTTACCGCGTTCGGTAACACGCTTTTTGTTGCCTATAAAACTGTACCTGACAGTGGGCCATCCATTGAGGAGCAAACGAAGGCAGTCCTCGACTTGCTGGAGAAGAATCTGGTCGAATCGGGGTCTTCGCTTCAAGAGGTGCTCCAGGCGCACGTGTACCTCAGCGATATGAAGGACTACGCCAGGATGAACGCTGTCTACATGCAACGGGACTGGGGTGACGTTCCTCCCGCACGCACCTGCGTGGCGGTGGCTGCGAACGTTGGCAGCCCGGTTGCGCTGGTGGGAATTGATATGGTCGCCTACATCTGACATCGGTTGTACGGCGGCACGCCGAAGCGCGACCTACCAAACCTGCTGGTCTTGCCTCCTGGATTGGCGGAAGGCGCCTGTTGTTCTCGACTTTGGCCGCGCCTCGCGCTATGGAGGAATCCGGGACCCCGCTGAAGGACCAGATCAATTTGCGAAGGACCTTGAAAAGGAGCTCGACATGAGTTTGAAGTTCGGATGGAGCCGGCGTTCATTTCTCTCCGCGCTTGCGGCCTTCAGCGGTGGCCTGTTGGTCCCCGATAGACTGCATGCCGGTCGCCTATCGGGCAAGAAGGACAAGTCGTCAAAACCTTCTCCTGGCGGGGCCTCTGTCGATGGCAGTCCCATCGTCCCCATTAAGACCGGGCTTGGCTCGACTGGCGACCTTTATGCCGAGCTTGGGTTGACGCCGATCATCAATTGCCAGGACATCATTACTGTGATTGGCGGATCGTTGATGGAGCCGGAAGTGATGGAAGTGATGCGCATGGGCAACGAGCGGTTTGTCTTCGTCGACGAGCTCGAGGTGGCTGCGGGAAAATTTATCGCTGATCTGTGCAAGTCTCCTCCGGGCTATACGGGGCTGGTGACCAATGGGGCGGCGGCTTCCATTTTGGTTGGCTATGCGGCCATGCTGACCGAGGACTATGAGCCCCGGCTCGAGGCCATACCCGACCTGACCCACTTTCCCAAGACCGAGGTCATCATCCAGCGCGCGCATCGCACTGCATTCGACCACCAGATTCGCCAGACGGGCGCGAAGCTGGTGGTGGTGGAAACGCGCGACGAGATGATTTCCGCGATCAACCCGCGCACGCTGGCCATCCACTTCGATGACGCCAGCGCCAACTGGGGGAGGGTCAGCGGCCCCGAGACGGTGGCGATTGCCAAAGAGCACAATTTGTACACCTTCTGCGACGCAGCGGCCGACGTTCCGCCCAAGTCCCGGCTGTGGGAGTACCCGGCGATTGGATTCGACATGGTTACCTTCAGCGGTGGCAAGCAAATTTGCGGACCACAATCAAGCGGCATCTTGATCGGCAAGGAAGAGCTGATCGGCTGGGCCTTGCTGAACATGAGCCCGCAGGAAGACCGGATCGGTCGTCCCTGCAAGATCGGCAAGGAGCAGATTTTCGCGTTGCTTAAGGCGCTGGAGATATTCGTCAATCGGGACGAGGACGCCGCGACGAAGATGTACGACGCGAGAGCGCAGGTCGTCACGGATGCGTTAGCGAAGTTCGGCGTGAGGACCTCGCCGGGGAACTACGATGCCGGCGCGCGGATCAATGTGATGGGTTACTTTAACTATGAATGGGACCCGGCAAAGATCGGCCTGACGGGGGCACAGGTGGTTGAAGCGCTCGCTGCGACCAAGCCGGTCGCCATCGGCTTTGTATTTCCTCCCGACTACGATCCCCATGACGGCTCGCATGGCAAGCGCGGACGCCCTGATCCCAATTGGCCGCCGCTCGATCCGAACCGCTATGGAGGTCCAGGCGCCCCGAGTGCGCCGGACAACCCAAACAGCTTCAGCCTTACCTTCTCGCTGATGAAGGATGGCGAGGACAAGATCGTTGCGGATCGCCTAGTGGAGATATTCTCCGCGGCAAAAAAGGTTTGAGACCCAGTTTCATAGATCCCCGAGCAGCATGAGAAGGCATGCCAGCTGGACAAATCCAACGAAGTTTTCGAGGGGGCATTCCCATGGGAATACCGACTCATCTGCTAAGACGATGCCGTCTGAGACTTGCTCTGGATCTTTCCGACATCGCGAACGAGTCCCTCGATCACCGTGCCCCGCGCTCCGCGCGCTTGCGCAGCAGTCGAGAGCAACTCGCCCCACGGCGCATTCTGCAGTGAGCCCGCCGTCGAGACAACCACGACCTCGCCCGGAAGAATTGAATCGACGGCTTCTCTTTCCATTGCGTAGGGATTTTCCGGAATGTGGCACACATCGACACAAGATATGGTGCGCGCCCAGCCCGCAAATCGTTCACTTCCCGAGATCGGCCGCAGGAACTCGCGGAGCGCCTGATCTCGGTAACCCAGTTCATCCAGAGCGTCGGAAATCACTGCTGAAACATCTCCGGAAGGACGGCCAATTCGGCGCCATCGGCGGCAGCCTTCGCCATGAACCCGCAAGCCCGCTGAACGTTCTCGTCGCGAGCTGCGGTCCGGCTGTTCATATCGATCAGGGAGATGCGCATGGCTGCTATTGTAATGAGCATGGAGCGAAAGCCATACCTATATCAGCATTACAACGTGGCCCGAAATGCGCGAGCTGGTCAAGGCGCAGCCTGTCGTGATTCTGCCGATCGGGTCGGTTGAGGACCACGGCAGGCATCTACCGATCGACACGGACAATTTCCTGATTTGGTCCATCTGCGAAGCCGCGGCGCAGGCAGCCCCCGGCGCGATCGTGCTGCTGCCGCAAATCCCTTTCGGATTTGAGACGCATCATCTCGATTCCCCTGGCACTATCGACATCCACTCCGATCATCTTTTGAACTTTGTCCTCGACGTTACCAAGAGTGTCGCGCATCATGGTTTCGAACGGATACTCATTGCGGACGGCCACGGGTCCAATATGCCAATCCTCGATATGGCGGCTCGCCGGACGATTCTGGAAACGAACGCGATGTGCGGCTGTTTCATTTGGCCGAGCCTGGCGATTGAGACTATCAACCGCCTCCGCGAATCGCCGGCGCCCGGCGGGATGGCGCACGCGTGCGAGCTGGAGACTTCGGTTTATCTGCATCTCGATTCTCAGCGCGTCCAGATGGACAAGGCGGTGAAGGAGATTAACCTTCCGCCTTCTAAATTCATGTGGCTCGATTTGATGAAAGGGTCACCGGTTCTCTACATGGATCATTGGACGCGGTTCAGCCGTAGCGGCGTGGTAGGCGATCCGACTCTCGCGACGGTGGAAAAAGGACGTGAAATCTTTGACGCAGTGGTCGCGGCGCTGGTGGAGTTGGTACGGGAATTCAAGGCGCAACGACGCGGCGAGCGAATGGACTTGCACTGAGCCCTGGCGCTGAGCCGCGGTTGACGCGCGCGCGCTCCCGTCCCATCGCTCTGATCTACGGCGGTTCTCCAATTCCCGTGGAGTTTTGAGGGGAGTGCCGGGTGGCGTTTTCTTGGGAAAAACGCCACTCAACGTTCGAGGTTCTGCTCTACACCAATTGGAGAACCGCTATAGGGCTTTAGCTCGTCAGGCCGAAGCCACCTTGCACCCTCCCCCTTTTACACAATCGAAGTTATGTCACCCGCACCTGCGAGTATTCTCAAAGAAGCTTTCAATTCTCGCTCCGGGGATTTGGGAATGCACACCAGAATCCGTGGTCACTTTCTACGATCCATGGCCGTTGCCATCGCGCTTGTGGCGGGTGCGCTGGCAGCCTCGAGCTCCGATGTGTTTATGCCGGGAAAAACCGACCCCATCGCCGCCGGCATGGACCCAGCCCTTCTGGCGCGAATCCCGGCCAAGTTGAAAACCTACCTCGCTCTGGGCAGGGCGGCCGGTTTCGTCACCATCGTGGTCCGGCACGGACACGCCGCCAGCCTGGAGACCGTCGGTTACCAGGATCTCGAGGCCAAGATTCCCATGCGCGCCGACACCATCTTCCGCATCGCGTCGATGACCAAGTCCTTTACTGCGGCCGGCATCATGATCCTCGTCGACGAGGGACGCATCGGCCTTCTCGATCCGGTAGAACAATATCTACCGGAATACAAGGGAATCCGAGTGAACCCGTGCGGGGAAACGGAGGCCAGCCAAGGCTGCGACCCGATCAACGCCACCCGTCCCATCACCGTACTCGACCTGCTCACCCACACTTCCGGCCTGCCGCCGCAGGGCCCGCCGGGCCCCGAGCCCTTCCAGTCGCTCGAGGAAAGGGTCGACGCCGGCTCTCGCTCGATTTTGCTCGCGCAGCCGGGCACGAAGTGGATCTACAGCCAAATCGGCTACGGCATCCTCGGCCGCCTCATCGAAATATGCTCGGGACAGCCCTACGCGGAGTTTCTCACCGAGCGCCTCTTCCAACCTCTGGGCATGAGCGACACCTACTTTTCCCTCCCCGCCGCCAAGCAGAGCCGCCTGGCCGTGCTCTACACCCTGGATGCGAATGGGAAGCTGGCGCCCGCCGCCCGGACGATCAATCCGAATCCAAAAGTTCCCTCGCCTGAAGGCGGAGCGATGACCACGATCACCGATATGGCGCGCTTCTACCAGATGCTGATGAACAAGGGGACTCTGAACGGAAAAAGACTCCTCTCCATTGCCGCCGTCGAAGCCATGACCACCAATCACACCGGAGACCTGAAGGGCGTTGAGTTTTCTCCAGGGTTGGGCATGGGGCTGAGCTTCGGCGTGGTGAAAGATGTGGTGGGAACCTACCGCTATCAATCCATTGGCGCTTTTTCCAAGGGGGGCGCGTTCCGGACTTATGGATGGGGCGATCCCGTGAAGGACCTGTTCGGCATCATCATGTATCAGCGGACCAACGGCGGCGGCGACACCGCGCCGGAGACGAATGCATTCACGGTCCTGGCCAATGCCGCCATCGAACATTGAGTTCGCGGCGACCATCCCGGCCCAAACTTGCTCGCGGCAAACAGCGCAGGCGGATCTCGGCTGCTCCCGAAACTCCTAGGGCTGGTCCTGATTGGCAAGAGAAAAATCCCCTCAATTTCGTGACCACGCCGCAAAATTGGGCTTAGACTTGTACTCACCGCAGCTCCCCCAAATTGGGGCCATAGGGGTTTTGTTGGGCGCTTCGCCTGGACAGGGGGACGCCAATGGAACTGGGACCCGCGACCAGACGCCTATTTTACGTTGCGCTGTTGTGCCTGTTAGCTCTGACCGTAGCGCCGCGCCCGGCCTGCGCGCAGGCGAACGCCGATCCCGCCCAACTTCAAAACAGCGGCGTCGCCCGGCTTGACCACTGGTTGAACCACGTTCGCGCTACGGGCGACGCGGTGACCACGCGCAACGAACTGATGGCGGCTCAGAATGAGTTACAAGCGAGTTACCTTCTCTTTGCGCAGCGTCAGGAGCCGGCGCGCGCGGCCTGGAGCGCCGTCAAACTGGGCGATATCCAGCGCTACTTGAACCACTGGGCTCAGGCCGTTTCCGAGTATCAAGTTGCCCTCCAGCTTGCCGAGCTTGCCAAGCGCGCCGACTATCAGACCAAAGCCCTGGCCGAGCTGGCGTTTTCCGAAATGAATGCGGGGTCGACGGACGCGGCGGCCGATCATGTCGCCGAGGCGGTGCGCCTGGGCGCACATTGCGGCAATGACGCCTTCTACTTTGACGCGCTCGACACCGCCGCTGAATTGGAAACCAAGCGAGGCGACCTGACCGCCGCGGGCGACTACTTCAACCGCGCTTTGGCGATGAAAGATCGGATCGTCGATAAGCAACAGTTGTACTTAGCCTACGCGAATGGTGGTGAAATTTATTACCAGGACGCGCGCGCGTGTGACGCTCGGCAAGACGCCGATGTTTGTACCCAGTTGTTGCAGCTTGCGCGCGATAACTACCGGAAGGCTCAGGCGATCGCGCAGGAGGCGGGATACGGCTATCTTGCCTCGGCGATGCAGAATCTTCTCGGGGATGCCGATACCTTGGCGGGGACTATCCAAAACGAGCAGAAGCATAATCAGAGCCTGGCCGCGATGAGCATGTTCAACCCCACGCAGCCCAAGGATGTTCTTGTCACCGAAGAGTTTGCGCCCGGGGCTCTGAATGCGCAAACGGTAGCGATGATGGAGAACCTCGTCAAGCAAATGCAAGACTGGCTTGCGCGCGTGCAACAACAGGGACTGACGGTGCGGAATCTTAATCCGGACGATGAGTGGATTCAAGGCTCGCTGGCGGAGATGAAGGGCGAATCCAATGCAGCCCTCCCGAAATATGAAGAAGCGGTGCAACTGCTGGAGCAGGACCGGCGCAATCTTCGCGACCCGCAGGCGCGCAGCGCCTTCATGGAAGACAAGATCGGCTACTATTATTCGCCGGCGCTGATCCTGCTGGGGCAGAAGCGTTATGGCGAAGCTTTTGCGCTTTTCGAAGAATCGCGATCGCGCGCCATGGCGGACCTGCTCGTCAGCCGTCCGCTGAATTTGGGAACTGCGAAGGAGCGGACCCTCTTTTCCGACCTGCAGTCGCAAAGAACAGCCATCGCCGCCCTGCAGGGCAAGCTCTTCAATTTGACTGGCGCTGCGGATCGGGACCAGAACGGCAAGCAAATTGCGGATCTGGAGGCGCAAATTGCCGGATTGCAGGAGAAATACCGGCTGCTCGAGGCGAGGATCGCGCGCGAGGCGCCCAAGCTGAATGAGCTCACGTCGTCGAAACCGGTCACGCTCGACAGCGTGCAGCGCGCCGCCGCTGAAGGACGGTACGACGTTCTCTATTACGTGGTTACCGACACGAACGTGATTCTCTGGCATATTGGCGGCGGCGAGGTCGAGGTGAAGAAAATCTTTTTGCCGCATGCGGTGCTTGCCGCCAAAGCGGCCACATTGCATGATCGCCTGGTAGCCCCGAGAGACTCTCCGGACGCTGCATTTAACGCCGATGTTTCCCGGCAGTTGTATCTCTATCTCATCCAGCCGGTGGCGGCGTTTATCAAGAGCCGTCACCTACTCATCATTCCCCAGGACGAGCTGACATCGATTCCGTATCAGGCGCTCGAGAACCCGGCGGACGGCAAATATGTGGGAGAGACCTTCGAGATTTCCTACGCGCCGAGCGCCACCGTGCTGGCCACTCTCGAAGCGAAGCCCAACCTGAAGAACGGCCGGCTCCTCGCCGTTGCCGATCCTGAGATTCACGACGCCAGGGAGGAAGTGCACGCGATCGGCGCGCTCTATCCCGGCCGGTCCAAGGTGCAGGCCGGCGAGCCGGCGAGCAAAGCCGAGGTGCAAGCGTGGGTCGGCGGCTATGACTTCGTTCATCTTTCAGTGCATGGAAAGTTCAACCCCAGTGACCCGTTGCTCTCCTATCTGCAATTCAAACCCGGCCCCGCTGACGACGGCCACCTGACGGCCGCGGAGATGTTTGGCCTTCCCTTGCAGAAGAACGCGCTGGTGGTTCTCAGCGCGTGCGAAACCGGCAAAGCGCAGGCCACGCACGCCGGAGAACTCATCGGCATGGTGCGGTCGCTTTTATATGCCGGCGCCGGCAACCTGGTGCTTTCTTCGTGGGAAGTCAACGCCGCTTCAACGAAGTTGTGGATGGAGACTTTTTATCGGGAAGGACAGACCAAAGCGCCCGTCGAAGCCGCCCGGCTGGCGCTGGTCGCGGTCAAGTCAAACCCGGCATTCAGTCATCCATTTTTCTGGGCGCCGTTTCTGTTGACGGGGAAATGAATGGCTGACCTCTTCAAAAGCGTCACGGAGAAGCTGGGCGGCGTCGCCGCAAAGTGGACCTCCTACGCCGCATTTGGCTCCTTTCTGCTTTATTTGGTCGGGTACCTCACGCTTCGCTTCCAGCTCTCGACCTACGGACTGGCCACCGACCTGGATTTGCTCGACGAGAAATATCTTTTTGCCGGCTGCCGGTTTCTGGTGTACGCGGTTTCCTGCGTGCCAAGTATTCTAATTTTCGTCCTCGTGCTGGCTGCGGTGGGATATGTTCCTTACCGGTTGATTCCGGCGCCGGCCAAGGAGCGCATTCACGGCTGGCTCGCGACGTGGTGCGCAAAACCGGCGCATCTGCCGCTCCTGGGCATTGTGTTGGCGGTCGTCTTTATCCAGTTTGTGATGCGGAGATGCTTTGCTTTCGGCGACCTTCTCCTGCAGAAGCAGCTTCCTGACGAATGGATCACCGCTGTTCTGCTCGCCAACGACGGCAAGCTGGCGCTTTACTTCAGCGCCCTGTTGGCGGGAGTGCTGATCACGGCTGCCATCGCCTGGCAGGCCGCCGCGCGCTCGAACTCCACCAGCCCCGCCGCGCGTTTTCTTCTCGGCGCCCTCATTTTCCTGGTCGCCGTCGAGTTTCTGCTCCTGCCCGTCAACTATGGCGTTTTGGTTTCCACACAGCAGCTTCCCCAGGTCGCCGAGCTTCCCAGCGGGACCAAGTCAGGCGACGGCCAGCGCGCCTGGCTGGTATGGAACAGCAAAGAAGATCTGACTTACTTTGTCTATGGATTCGAGGACCACAGATTGCTGCTCACCGTTCCGAGAAAGGACGCTTTGGTAAGGATTGTGGGTTATGACGATATCTATTGTGTGCTCTTCAGCGCCGACCATTCGAGTTCCCGCCCGTGTGCGCGATAATCGCCGCCTGCGCCGGTTCGTTCTCGCCTCGGGCGTTCTGTTGCTTCTGAGCGGCTACGCGGAAGGTCAGAACCCAAAGCCAAAATCCACGCCTTCTGCGACGCCTCAATCCAAGCCGTCGCCCGGTTTCGTTGACACCGTCCTCAAAATCCTTGGCGTCTCCGACACTCCCGGCACATTGAAAGGCCCGGGGGACGAAATAACCAGTGGCGCCCTCTGGATCACCGATCTGTCATCCCAAACGGCCCATCCCGTGACCAATCAAGGCCGCTATCGCTCGCCGGTCTTCGTGCCGGGAAGCAACGCCATCCTGGCGCTGAGCGGGAGCGACCTGGTGCGGTTTTCAGCCGGATCGGGAGACATGAAAAAGCTCTTCCCCGTTGCCGGTGTCACCAAGCTCGTGGGATGCAGCTCCGACGATCCGGACAAGGTACTGGTTCTCGCGCCCGGCGACGCGGCTGGACATCCGCGCATCGGATTGCTCTCCGTGCGTGCGGGAAACGTCGCGCCTCTCGCCTACGATGCAAGCTCCAGCGCGGACCTGCAGATGGTGGAGAACCTCGAAGGCTGGACGCGAAGATACGCCGACAAGCAGGTGTACGTGCGCCGCCAAACCAAGCAGGCTCTCTCGGGTGTTGTGGAGTGGAGCGACGTTATCCTAAAGGCCGATGGGCAGGAGCCGATAAACGTGAGCCAGTGCGGTGGATCGAATTGCGGTCAGCCTTCCTTATCCGCCGATGGCCGTCTGTTGGTCTTCGTGAAGGTCGAACCCGAATAGCTTGTCACCCGCCACCAGTCGTGACTTATTGCAGTTTCTCGGCCAGCTCCGGTCCGAACTGCGATTCAAGCTCCACGCCCCGCGTTTCAGGGAGAAAAAGGCTGACCAGCGCCGCGGCCGCGAAGGCCGCAGCGCTGGCGCCGAAAGCCCACGCCAAGCCCCGCCGCATGCTCAGGGCGCCGATCACCGCAGGCGCCAGGGCGCTCAGGCCTCGCGCGACGTTATACGAGATGCCGAGGGCGGTGGCGCGCGACCCGGTGGGAAATAGCTCGGCGCCGAGGATGGCCGAGCCGGTGAAAAAGCCCGTGCCGAAGAAAGCGGCAATGCAGGCAAAGAACAGGATGAACGCCGGCTGGCGTGCGTTGGCCAGCAGTGGCACGGCGACTGCGGCGGCGGTGAGGTAAGCACTGAATGCGGCACGCCGGCCAAAGCGGTCGGCCGCGACGCCGAAAAGCAGGTAGCCGGGAAGCATTCCAGCCAGGTTCAGGGTGACCAGGAAGCCGGTGAGGCCGAGAAGGTTGAAGCCGTGTCCGCCCTCGCTCGCCGGAAGAACGAGATAGGCGGGAATCCATGTGAACAGGCCCCACCAACCAAACATCCCCAGGGTGTTGGCGAGGGTGAGAACCACCAGGGAGCGCACGGAGTGGCGCAAAGCGCCAAGTTGATGACTCGGCGCGGCGGCGCGCGCGTTTTTCCAAAGCGGCGGTTCGGGGACGCGACTCTGAATCCACAGAACCACGCCGGCGGGAAGAATGCCAGCGAAGAACACCCACCGCCAGTTGGCGTGGGCTAGGATGAGGGCGGCGGCGACGGCCGAAAGCGCGTAACCCACGGCCCACCCGCTCTGCACGACGCCCAGAGCGCGGCCACGGAGGGGGGCAGGCCAGGTTTCGGCCACCAACGCCGCGCCCGTATTCCACTCTCCGCCCATGCCCAGGCCCAAAAGAAAGCGAAAGGCCGCCAGTGCGGCAATGGTGGTCGAAAACCCGCAGGCGAAGGTGAAGACGGAATAGAAGAGGATGCTCGCGCTCAACATGCGGCGGCGGCCAAAGCGGTCGGCGAGGAAACCGAAGAGCAGGCCGCCCAAAGCGGAGGCGACCAGCGTGAGGGCGTTCAGGGCGCCGGCCGTGGCGCGGCTCATGCCGAAAGCGCGCAGGAGCGTGGCCAGCACGATGGAGTAAAGCATCACGTCGAAGGCGTCCAGCATCCAGCCCAGGCCCGCAGCCACGACCACGCGCCGCTGCGCAACCGTGGCCGCGGTCCAGCGAAAGGCTTGCGGTTGCGGAACGGCCTCAGGCATGGGCGAAATCTCTCCGCGCGCGAGACAATGAGCTTTCACTGTCGCATTTTCCTCTGCGACTGGTCTACAGCGGGAGGGGGGCTGCTGTACTGTTGTCAATGCAATGGCGCCAAAGCTCACCATCGCCATCGACACCGGCGGCACGTTTACCGATTGCGTGTGGCGCGCCGGTGGGCGAGTGCAGGTGCTCAAGCTGCCTTCGACTCCAGAAGATCCGGGGCGCGCCATCCTCGCGGCAATCGAGCGCATATGCGAGCGCACGCCGGCAAGCGCCGTCGAAATCCGGCACGGAACGACGGTGGCGACCAATGCGCTGCTCGAGCGCAAGGGGGCGCGGGTAGCCTTTGTCACCACGGCCGGCTTTGAAGATACGCTCGCTATCGGGCGCCAGGCGCGGCCCAGCCTCTACGACTGGAACGTGCATCGGGCGACGCCGCTTGCGGATGAGAACTGCTGCTTTGGACTGAACGAACGCGTGGGACCCGATGGGACCGTGCTGCGGGCGCCACCGCAGGCCGATTTGACGAGGCTGCGTCGCCGCGTGCGCGCTTCCGGGGCCGACTCCGTGGCCGTTTCTCTGTTGTTTGCGTTCGCCAATCCCGCGCACGAGCAAGCCGTGGCCGCGGCGCTCGATTCCCTGGGCCTGCCGGTCTCGCTTTCCCATCGGATTCTTCCCGAATTTCGCGAGTACGAGCGCGCAGCGACGGTAACGCTCAATGCCTATCTCGCGCCGCGGATGGAGAGCTATCTGGGCGGCCTGGAGCGAGAGATTTCCGGCTGTACGGGAACACCACGCCGCCGACCAAACGCACGGCTGAGCATCATGCAGTCTTCGGGCGGCATTCATTCCGCGCGCGCGGCGGCGCGGGAGCCGGTGCGAACCATTCTTTCCGGCCCCGCCGGCGGAGTGATGGGCGCGATGAGCGTGGCCCGCACGGCGGGGATCGAGCGCGCTCTGAGCTTCGACATGGGGGGGACTTCGACCGATGTGGCGCTGCTCGAATCCGGTCACGAGCCCCAAACCACGACGGAGGGCCAGGTGGCCGGGCTGCCGGTATGCGTGCCCATGCTCGACATCCACACGGTGGGCGCCGGCGGAGGGTCGCTGGCCTGGTTCGACGCTTCGGGGGCGCTCGCCGTGGGGCCGCACTCCGCGGGCGCCGATCCCGGTCCGGCCTGTTACGGGCGTGGCGAGCGGGCTACGGTGACCGACGCCAACCTGGTTCTGCAGCGGCTGAGCCCGGAGCATTTTTTGGGCGGCGCCATGCGCCTGGACGCGGATCGTGCGCGGGCCGCGGTGGAGCGCGTGGCCCGCGGAGCGGGATTCGACTGCGCCGAAGAGTTGGCCGAGGGCATTCTCCGCGTGGCCAACGCCAACATGGAGGGCGCGCTGCGCAGAGTGTCGGTCGAGCGCGGCTACGATCCCAGGGAGTTCGCACTGGTGGCGTTTGGCGGGGCAGGGCCGCTGCATGCCTGCGCCCTTGCCCAGGCGCTAAGGATGCGCAGGGTGCTCGTGCCGGCGGCGCCGGGCGCGCTCTCCGCGCTGGGGATTCTCGACGCCGATGTGCGCAGGGAGTTTTCGCGTACCGTGATGCTCGCGCCCGGCAGCGCGGGCATCGCCACTGTCTTCCGGGAACTCGAGGCCCAAGCCCGCGCGTCCTTCGCCGCGGAGGATGCGCGGCCTGCGCTGAAGCGCGCGGCCGATCTGCGCTATCAGGGGCAGGGATTTGAATTACGCGTGGAGTGGAGCGCGGACGTGATCGAGCGCTTTCACCGGCTCCATGCGCGCACGTATGGTTACGCGGACCGCGCCCGGCGCGTGGAGATTGTCACCCTGCGCCTGCTGGCGGTGGCCAAGACGCGGCGCCCAAAGCAGGCGCGGGCGGCGGCGAAACGCGGCGATGCCCGGCAGGCGCGGCTGCGAGGGCATCGCGTCTTCGAGGACGGACGGTGGCGGCGCGGCTTGCTCTATGACCGCTCGCTTTTGCATCCAGGGGATTGTTTTCGGGGGCCGGCGGTGATTGTCGAGCTGAGCGCCACGGCCTATTTGCCGTCGGGGTGGGTAGCGCAGGTGGATGGAGCCGGAAACATGAGCATGACGCCAAATCGCGGAGGTAAGCAATGAACCGGCCCGCAGCGGTTGCGCGACGCGCGGCCAAGCGCCCGCGCGCGCCCGATCCCGCGGAAGTCGCCGTGATCGGCCACGCCTTGCGCTCGGTGGCCGCGGAGATGGGCGCGGCTCTCAGGCGAACCGCCTTCTCGCCCAACATCAAGGAGCGGCGCGATTATTCGTCGGCGGTGTTTTCCTCGCGTGGCGAGCTGATTGCGATGGGAGACGACATGCCCGTGCACCTCGGCTCGATGCCCATGTCGGTGAGCGCGGCGCTCAAGGCGCTCAAGTTCGCGCCGGGCGACGTGGCTCTGCTCAACGATCCTTACCGCGGCGGCACGCACCTGCCCGACATCACGCTTGTGGCCCCGGTGTTTCTCCCCAGGCGAGGGCGGCCCGCGTTTTATGTGGCCAATCGCGCCCATCACGCGGATGTAGGCGGCATGGTCCCGGGATCGATGGGACCGGCGCGCGAGATTGCCCAGGAAGGCATTCGGATTCCTCCCGTAAAGCTGATGCGCGCCGGCAAAATCGACTCCCAGGTGATGGCGATTTTGCTGGCCAATGTGCGTACGCCGGTGGAGCGCGAGGGCGACCTGACCGCGCAGCTCGGCGCCTGCCGCATCGGCATGGCGCGCATGCGAGAGTTGGTGGAGCGGTTTGGTCTCGAACGGCTAATGCGAGGAATGCAGGCGGGATTGGACGGCGCGGAACGGCTGATGCGCGCGGTGCTGGCGCGGCTGCCGGCAGGCGAGTGGGCAGCCGAGGATTTTCTCGACGGCGATGCGCTACGGCCGGAAAAGACGGCCATTCGCGTCACGCTGCGCTGCGACCCGGCGCGTCAGCGGGCAGAGGTTGATTTTACCGGTACGGATGCGCAGGTTCCGGGAAGCCTGAACGCGGTCTTCGCGGTCACCTGGTCGGCGGTGTTCTATGTTTTTCGCTGTCTTCTGCCGCCCGAGGCCATCGCCAACGCAGGTCTCATGCGGCCGGTGCGCGTCATTGCGCCCCAAGGCACGGTGGTGAACGCGCGTCCACCGGCCGCCGTGGCCGCCGGGAACGTGGAGACTTCGCAGCGTATTGTCGATGTGCTGCTGCGCGCGCTGGCGGCGCCGCTTCCCGCGCGCATTCCCTCGGCGAGCGCCGGAACCATGAGCAATTTGACCGTGGGCGGCGTCGACCCGCGGAATGGAGCCATCTATGCCTATTACGAGACCATCGCGGGCGGATTGGGCGCCTCGCCGGCGCGGCCGGGCGCAAGCGGCCACCACGCCCACATGACCAACTCCCTCAACACGCCCGCCGAAGCGCTCGAATACGCCTATCCGTTTCGCATTGTGCGCTACGCCCTGCGGCGCGGTTCGGGAGGCGCGGGGCGGCATCGCGGAGGCGATGGGCTGGTGCGTGAAATCGAGTTGCTCGGCGATGCACGGGTGTCGATGCTGGCCGACCGCCGCGAAACGCCGCCCTGGGGTTTGGCCGGCGGCGCCGATGGCGCGCCGGGAAAATGCGCGCTCATCCGCGATGGAAAAGAGCAGGCCCTGCCGGGCCGATTCACGCTGGAGGCCCCAACCGGCAGCCGGCTCCGCATCGAAACCCCTGGCGGCGGCGGATGGGGAGCGGCATAGCCTTGGGTCTCGCGCCGGCTAGCCAAGGGGATTTTTCGTTCTCCCGGTCGGCCGCTGACGCACGCCGCATCGATGCCGTCGCCCGCCCGGCGACGGCTCACTTCGGCTCAACCGCAATCGCCCACAGATCCGTGTCCCCAACATTGCACCCGACGTGCGTTTGTCCTAACCGCCAAGCCACTTCATCGGTCATCAGGGTCGACGGCTGCGTGCGCCCGTCGGCAAGAATGTGTTCGAGCTGCGCTCCGGAAAGACAAATCACCACGCGATCATGGTGCGTGTGCCGCGGCTCTCGCATGTGCGCGGGAATCCGAATGTCGTAAGTGCGGCTGTATCGATCCTCGAAGAGAATCTTGTAATTACGGCGGTTCTCCAATTCCCGTGGAGTTTTGAGGGGCGTGCCAGGTGGCGTTTTCTTGGGAAAAACGCCACTCAACGTTCGAGGTTCTGCTCTACACCAATTGGAGAACCGCTATAGGCGGCAGCCCCTGCATTCCCCACATTTCCGCGTTGCCCGCGGTGAGGAACGCCACGCGCACCAGCTGCAGCGGGCGCATTCCGGTATTGACCAGCTTCCCCGCGCGTGCTGGCTCGTTCAGCGTTTCACCACGCCGGATCGTTTCTTGGTGCACTGCGCCGTTTGTATACTTGAGCTCCGCCCTGTCGCCGGCAAAGTACACAACCACGCTGGGATGCGCGCCTGTCAGGGTCTCCGATTCGCCGGGCGCCAGCGTCTCCTCGGTCACGGCGACCTTCTGGTTTTGGAATTCCTGCGTGGTCGCGGCCCAGAGCAAATGCGCCCCTCCCATCGCGCAGAGCGCGCCCGCCAGCATCAACTCAATTCGCATCGACTCTCCCAACCTGCGCATCGCGGCGGAGCCATCGTACCATGCGCCGCGTGCGTCGGTCCCCCGGGCGTGATCTCGCCGCGCTGCGAGAGTGTCACCGCTTGCGCAGCCGCACCGACTCCCAGCTCGCGTCGGCGGCCCAGCCACCATCCACTGAGAGCGCATGGCCGTTCACGAAGCTGCTTTCTTCGTCGTCGGCCAGGAAGGCGATGGCGCGGGCAACGTCATCGGGGGTTGCGAAGCGGCCCATCGGAATGCGCCCCGTGATGTCGGCGTCCGTATAGCTGCCTCCGGCCTGGTCGGCCTCGTCCATCTCGGTCTTCACCCAGCCGGGACAAACCGCGTTCACGCGCACGCCGCGCCCGCCCCACTCGGCCGCCAGCGTGCGCGTGAGGCCAATCAATCCGTGCTTCGAGGCGTTATAGGCGGCGCGGTCGGACACCGCAAAGAGCCCAGCCACCGAAGCCACATTAATCATCGACCCTCGGCGCGCTTCGAGCATCTTTTTCCCGAAAACCCTCGCCAGCAGGAACGGCCCCACCAAATTAACGTCGATCACCTTGCGGAACTCCGCGGGCGACGTATCTTCCGCGGGGGAAATCAGGCTGATGCCGGCGTTGTTCACCAACACATCCACGCGGCCGAAGCGGGCAAAGACCTCCTCCGCGAATTCCTCCACCGCGGCCTCATCCGCCACGCTGCCACGCCAGCTCATCGCACTCCCACCCTTCGCCTCAATCGCCTTCACCGTCCGGGACGCATCTTCCAGATCGAAAATGGCCACGCGATAGCCGCGCTCGGCGAGCAGTTCCGCCGTGCGCCTTCCAATCCCCTGCCGTCCGCCTGTCACGACCGCCACGCGCCCGCTTCCGCTCATGCTCCGTCCTCCGGTTGTGCGTTGCTCCATTGGCTATCTTCGCAAACCCTTCGGCAAGCGGGCCACCAGATCCGCGCATTCGATGCTGTTCAAGTTAACCTTGGAACGGGAGAGTTCATGAACGGCGCGGAAAGTTTGGCCCACACGCTTTTGAAAAGCGACGTTGACGTTTGTTTCGCCAACCCGGGAACCAGTGAGTTGCATTTTGTTTCCGCGCTGGATGCGGCGCCCGGCATGCGCTGCGTGCTTACGCTATTTGAAGGTGTGGCCACAGGCTCCGCCGATGGCTACGGGCGCATGGCCGATAAGCCGGCCGCCACGCTGTTGCATTGCGGACCCGGTCTGGCCAACGGGCTGGCCAACCTGCACAACGCGCGCCGGGCGTGCGCGCCAGTGGTCAACATCGTCGGCGACCAGGCCACGTATCATCGCCCCCTCGATTCCAATCTCACCGCCGATACCGAAGGATGGGCGCGACCGGTCTCCGCGTGGGTGCGCACTTCCTCCTTGGCCTCCGCCGTAGGCTGCGACGCTGCCGCCGCAGTGCAGGCGGCCCGCACCGCGCCCGGCCAAATCGCCACGCTCATTCTGCCCGCCGACACCGCTTGGGGGGAAGGCGGCGTGGTTGCGGAGCCGCTGCCTCCGCCGCTCGTCCCTCAAGCACCGCCGCACACCATTCGCCAGATTGCCGACCTGTTGCGCAGGGGCGAGCCGGCCATGCTCTTCCTCAGCCGAAAGGCGCTGCGCGCGCGGGGCCTCGAAGCCGCCTACCGCATCGCGCAAGCTACCGGCGCCGGGATGATGGCGCAGCAGGCCAATGCCCGCATTGAACGCGGTCAAGGACGAGTCCCCATCCAGTGTCTGCCGTATACCGTGCCTGACGCGACGGCAGCTCTTGCCGGCATTCGTCACCTGATCCTGGTGGGCGCCCAGCGTCCGGTCGCAATCTTTGCTTACCCGAACCAGCCAAGCCATCTCACCCGGCCCGAAGCGACCATCCATGTTCTCGCGCGCGTGGATCAGAATCCTATCCAGGCGCTCGAAGCGCTTGCCGACGAGCTCGGCGCTTCCTCTGCGCCCCCGCCCAACCTCGGTCCCGTTCCCACCCCGGCCAGCGGAGCGCTCCTAGCCGGCGCCATCGCGCAAACGCTGGCCGCGCTTATGCCGGAGCAATCCATTGTCGTCGATGAAAGCGTCAGCTTTGGCCGCCCCTTCTATCCCGGCGCTCGATCTGCCCCGCCCCACGACTGGCTGCAGAACACCGGTTCCTCCATTGGCATGGGCCTGCCGGTCGCCACCGGCGCCGCGATGGCCGCGTCAACTGTTGGAGAGGGCCGGCGCGTCATCGACTTGCAGGCCGACGGCTCCGCGCTTTACACCATCCAGGCGTTGTGGACCCAGGCGCGTGAAGGCCTCGATGTCACCACGCTCCTACTCGCCAATCGCAAGTACGCCATCCTCCTGCACGAGCTCGCCAACGTGGGCGCGCGGCCCGGCCCGGTGTTCGAATCCCTGACCGATCTCCGCAACCCCGATCTCGATTGGATCAAAATCGCCAACGGCATGGGCGTCGAAGCGGCCCGCGCCTGCAACTGCGAACAATTCGCCGACCTTTTCCGCCACTCCCTGCGCCGCAAGGGACCATTCCTGATCGAGCTCGTGATCTGATCCCGGCAACCGCCAGCGCGCGCTTCTCCAATCTCGCGTTCTTCGCTCCGGCATCGCGCCGCTGTTGGCCCCGCGCTTGACGCGTCGCTTCCCGTAGCGGGGGCATCGCGCTTGTTGGGCGCGGCATCCCAACCAATGCGCGCCGGCGCGGAGCGAATGCGGGTGCGGAGAAATCAGCGCGTGAAGATCCTCGTTTTCAATCCCGGCAGCAACTCGCTCAAGGCGGGCGTGGTGCGCTGTCATCCGGCGCAGCAAACCGCTGCCGGCGGCCATAAACTCATCGAGGTGATTTGCGAGGGAATCGGCTCCGAGCCGAAGCTTTCGCTCTATGCGGGCAAAAAGATCGCCAGCAGCGAGCCGATCGAGGCGCGCGATTTTGCCCAGGCCACTGTTTCCATCCTTAAGTGGCTGGCGCAGCGCCAGGATGCGAGCCAGAATGCAAACGAATCTCTGCTGGACGGCATCGGATGCGCGTCGATCCGCGTGGTGCACGGCGGCCCGCGTTTCACTGAGCCCGTCGAGCTCACACCGCAAGTCGAAGGGGGAAATTGCGGAGCTCGCCAAGTGGGCGCCGCTGCACAATCGCCGCTCTCTCGACTTGGTCGGGCCGCTGCGCCAGTGGTTTGCGCCGATTTTCGCCGCCTTCGACACCTCGTTTCACCGCGCCATCGGCGACACTGCCGCCCTCTACGCCATTCCACTCGATCTCTCCCGCCGCCACGGCATTCGCCGTTACGGGTTCCATGGCCTCTCGCATCGCTATCTCATGGAACGCTACGCGCAAATTGTCGGGCGCAGTCCCTCTGAGTTACATCTGGTCACGGTGCATCTTGAAAGCGGCTGCTCGGCGGCCGCGATCGCCAACGGCCGATCCGTTGACACGACGATGGGCCTCACCCCGCTCGAAGGGCTGATGATGGGCACGCGCTGCGGCGACGTGGACCCGGCGCTGCCCGCTTTGCTGGCCCACGCCGAGCGAATCGACATGGACGAGGTGATGCGCATCCTCGAAAAGCAGTCGGGCCTGCTGGGCGTCTCCGACAAATCGCTCGACACCCGGGTGCTCATGCGCGACTACGGCAGCGACGAGCGCGTGCGCCTGGCCATGGAGATGTTCTCCTATCGCGTGCTAAAGGCCGTGGGCTCGTATCTTGCCATCCTCGGCGGAGCCCACGCCATCGTCTTTGGCGGCGGCATCGGCGAAAATACTCCCCTGGTTCGGCAGCGCGTTTGCGAAGGCTTGAGCTGGTGTGGACTGAAACTGGATGCGGAAAGAAACCATTCCGTCATCGACTGCGAAGGCCGGCTGTCCACTGACGACTCGCGCATCGAAGCCTACGTAATTCCCGTTGAAGAATCGCTGCAAATCGCGCACGAGTGCTGCGGGGTGCTGGAGAAGAGGCGCGCGGGCGCGGCGGCCCGAGTTTGATGCCCGCAAAACCGGGCAGGCGTCTCGCTTTGCAGCCGGCGCATCTACATCGGGCATGTTCGCGAAGCTAGACAAGGACCCGTTATGCCGCGTTCGAAAAAAACATCCGGCAAGAGCAACAAGACGAATCGATGGTCGAGCCAGGTGAAGACGGTTTCCACTTTTCCGCCGCCGGGGCTCTTCAACCAAGATGCGGAGACGATTGCACGGACATTGGCTTCAAAAAAGGTCTCGCCCAAAGGACCCGGCTCGGGAATGCGCATGTTGACGTTTTATATCAACCGCGCGGGAAAGCACCTGGACAAGGGGCGCAAAGCCGAACTCGAAAAGGCGAAGGAACTGCTCTCCGCGCGCGTTCACGCTGCCCGCACACACAAGCGCGCGGCCTGACGCGTGTCTTCCGATTGTCCGCCGGAACGGCGCGTGACGGCATCGCTCCGGTTTGGAGCCAAGGCCCAGCATCGGGATTCATCGGGCGCTGGCTTGGCTCGCCGCGCAGCATTCAGCCGCGCTTCTGCGCCGTCGTTGACCGGTATTGCTTCTTTTGGCGCCGCCAGAAGTAATAGCCCGCGGCGAGAAAATCGGGCTCCTTGTATTATGCCGTTGCGGACGAAAGCGAGCCACGGGGCCGGAAGCCGGGTGGGAATTCGGGGGCGGATAGTCCAAGATGACCGCTGCGCGCGGAGGGGGAAAGCCGGCTCCGCTCCGCCACCAGGAAACCGCAGGCAGCAATGCAGTGGGTGGCGTGATGGTGGAATACCCGCCAGCCGCGGCCTTCAAAATGTCCCAGCCCGAGTTCCTGTTTCAGTTCCTGATCGTCGCGTTCGATGAGCCAGCGTTGTTTGGCCAGTGCGACCAGATCCGGCAGAAGGAGGTTTTTCCCCAGATTGGACAGCCAGTACGTGCGCGGTTCGGCCTCGCGGCTAGGCCATTCGATCAAGAGCCAGTCCTGCTGGCGTGGCTGGCGGAGCTTGTGGTCCCGGTGCGAGACGCGGATGCGCACACGGGCGAAACGAGCTCAATTCCGCCAAAGCGCCGCCCGAGCGCCGCTAACTGCGAACCGAGTCCCACTTCGGTCTTTGGGGACACCGCGTCCTCCAGAATCCGGCGAATTTCTGCTTCAGTGCTGCGATTGTTGCGGGCTGGGCGCAGTTTCAGAGCTCGATGCGTTTCTTCGGAAAGCTTTCGGACAGTGACTGCGGACATTTGGCTTTCCCTTTCTGCATGCCACCGATGACAGCATTTTGCAATGAATGATGTCGATCTGTTATTCGTCTAAGCCATTGTGAATGCGGTGTGCTATGCTTCCTCGCATGCACCGGACCCGAGCGTTTTTGTCCATTCTCTTTCTGTTGCTTGCGAGCGTTCTTCCGCTGAGCGCGCGGGTGACGCGCGTCGAGGTAAGGTCGCGCCAGGATGTGCTCGGCGGCAAGATCTTTGGCGAGGCCGGAGTGTACGAGCGCATCACCGGACGCGTGTATTTTGAGCTGTTGGTGGCGAATCAGCATAACCGGCGCATTGTGGATCTCGACAATGCGGTGAATTTGCGCGACGGCGAGGTGGAGTTTGGCGCGGACTTTATCGCCATGCGACCCAAGGATGAGCGCAAAGGGAACGGCTCGTTGCTATTGGAGGTTCCCAATCGCGGGAACACGAGCATCCTTGCGCTGGTGGACGGCGGCGATAAAGACCTGGCGCATGACGCCGGAGACGGATGGCTGCTACGCCGGGGCTTCACCATCGTGAGCCTGGGCTGGCAATGGGACGCGTTCGGTCAGGACGCGCTCAAATTTTCCGCGCCCGTGGCGAAGGATCATGGAAAGACCATCACCGGCCTGCTGCGCGGCGACCTGATGCCGTCGAGAGTCATGCCGGAGATTCCGCTGGGTCACCTGATTACGGGACGTATGGGCGGGACCGAGTACGCTGTCTACGCGCCCAACGATCCGCGCGATGTGTTGACGGTGCGGGATGCGCGCGACGCCAAGCGCACGTTGATTCCGCGGGCGCAGTGGCAGTTTGCGCGCATGGTGGACGGAAAGCTGACGGCGAGCGACCGGTGGATCCATTTGAATGGAGGATTCCAGCCGGGAAAGATTTACGAATACGTGTACGTCGTCGCGAACCCGGTGGTGGCGGGCGGGAGCTTCGCGGCCATCCGCGATTTTGCGTCGTACGCGAAGCATGACGCGAACGCGATTACGCCGGCCAGGCACGTGATTGGCGAAGGCATTTCGCAAGACGGACGGTTCTTGCGCAATTTTCTTTACCAGGGATTTAACGCGGACGAAGAAGGCAGGATGGCGCTCGATGGAGTACTGGCGCACGTGGCCGGCGCGGGGCGAGGCAGCTTCAACTACCGTTTTGCGCAGCCTTCGCGCGACGCCGAACCGACCTCGTCGGTGTTTTTCCCCACCGATATCTTTCCGTTTACCGATGAACCGGAACGCGATGAGATGACAGGTGAAAGCGGCGGGTTGCTGGATAAGGCCGTGGCAGAGGGCGTTGCGCCGAAGATATTCTTTTCGAATACTTCCCACGAGTATTGGGCGCGGGTGGCTGCGCTGATTCATGTGACCGCCGATGGAGGGCGCGACGCGGCGATCTCAGACCAGGTGCGGATTTATCATTTTACCGGGCTGCAGCACTCTTCCGGGCCGTTCCCTCCGGCGCGAGGGACGGGGGATTCGTTGGGGCAGCAGCCGCAATCTCCGCTGCCGATGAAGTATTTCTGGCGAGCCATGATTGCGAACATGGACGCGTGGGTGGACCGCGGCGAGCCGCCGCCGCCGAGCAGCTATCCGAAGATCGCCGACGGGACGCTTGCGCCTTTGCACGCGTGGGCGTTTCCGGCGATCCCCGGAGTGCGCAAGCCGCACGAGGCCAGCGCAGCCTATCGGCTGGATTTCGGACCCAATTGGCGGGATGGAATTTTAAGCATTCAGCCGCCGAAGGTGGGGCAGGCATTTCCGGTTCTTGTGCCGCAGGTGGATGCGGACGGGAACGATCGCGATGGGGTGCGGCTGCCGGAAATTACGGTTCCGCTGGCCACGTATACGGGATGGAACCTGCGCGATCCGTCGATTGGCGCGCCCGATCAGCGCGTGGCCTTCGAGGGGTCGTACCTTCCCTTCCCCCGGACGGCGGCGGAGCGCAAAAGGACCGGCGACCCACGCGCGTCGATTGCCGAACGTTACGCGAGCGAATCGGACTATATGGCGCGCTACCGGAAAGCCGTGGACGAATTGGCGCGACAGCGCTGGATTTTGCCCGAAGACCGGGCAGCGCTGGTACATCGCGGGGAAGCGGAATGGGTGTTGGCGAGCGGAGGAAAATAGATTTCGGGGCGAAACATTGCGGCGGGAGGCCTGCGAAAAGCGAGTAACGGAATTTGCCGGCAAGGAGGATTTGACAATGAGGTCCTGTGATTTTCAGCGCGGCTTTTCCGGCATAAACCGCCGCGACTTTTTGTTCGGCGCGGCTGCGGCAGCGTTCGCCATAACCCGCCAGGCGCGGGCGCAAGACGCCGCAACGCGCGCCAAGCTCGATCGCATCAGCCTATTGACCAACGATTTCGAGGGCAAGCTGCCGGAAATCTGGGACCGGAACAAACAGCCGGCGCCGCTCGAGCTGGGCATGATGGATCTTCCCGAGGCGGTGGCGGACCGTCTTCACCTCCACCATCTGGAGGTGTGCAACATCAATCTGCTCTCGATGGAGCCTTCGTATATCGGAGAATTCAAAAAGCGGATGCACAAGGCCAAATCGAGGGTGGTGGACCTAATCGTGGAACTTGACCCGCCCGCAACACGCTACCGGGGACATATCAGCGTGTGTTCTCCCGATCCCGAAATTCGCGCCCATGCCATCGAGGAGACGAAGAAGTGGATCGATATTGCGGCAGTGCTCGGGTCGCCCAGCATCATGCCCAATCAAGGTGTCCACTACTTGGCAGAAGACCTGGCGCCAAGCATCGAGGGGCTAAAAGCCCTGGTCGACTACGGCAAGCCGAAAGGTGTGGCCGTGATTCTGGAGCCACGTGGAGAGCACCTGGACCAGTTGGTGGAGCTGATCAAAGGCAGTGGGGCTTACGCCAATCCCCAGACCGGAAACGTTGAGGGGCTGCGGCTTTTGTACCCGCTCGCGCGCACCGTCCAGCACATCAACGCCAGCCCGAGATCTAACCTGCCAACCGCGATCCAGCTTTCGAAGGAACTGGGCTTCAAAGGCTGGTTCTCGATCGAGACCGATGGCGGCCCGGATTCATGGGCCGAGATACAGAAGGTGATCGACGCGCTGCTTCAATACCTGTAACCCATTACGGCGGTTCTCCAATTCCCGTGGAGTTTTGAGGGGCGTGCCGGGTGGCGTTTTCTTGGGAAAAACGCCACTCAACGTTCGAGGTTCTGCTCTACACCAATTGGAGAACCGCTATGGGGTCCGCGCGCATCCGCTGCCTGCGCAAACCAGGTGGCGCAGCCAGGTCTGTGACGGCGTGAATTTGCGCCTCCCATCCTTGCGGCAAAACCGAATGCGCCGCAAGGATGGGGACGACCGGATCAGGGCAGTCCGCCGCGCGGGCAACAATCATCCGGCGCAGCCGCTAGAGCGCGCATGGTGGATGGCGCAAAATGCTAACTCAGTTCAGCCGCAGATTGCAGTAACGCGCGGATATAGCCGTAGCAGAAGGCAAAAGATTGCAAGCCATGAGGGTCAGTCAGCGCCAACGGCACGTGGTCGGGCATGAGCATGTACTTGTAGCCGACCTCCTTGTAGACCTGGATCGCTTTGACGAAATCGACATCGCCCTCATCGGGGTACGTTTCGACAAAATCATCGCGATGGCCGCGGATATTGCGGAAGTGAACATTGAATATCTTGTCGCGCCTGCCGAAGTAGCGAATGACGTCGAACATCTGGCTGCTGGGATCGGCCAGCATCTCGCAGACGGCGCCCTGGCAGAAGTTGAGTCCGTGGTAGGGGCTTTCCTGGATTGAGATAAACCGCTTCAGGCCATCGACAGAGCCGAGCACGCGGTGATCTGCCATGTAACCTTGGGGCGGCATTCCGGGATCGTCCGGATGCAGCGCCATGCGAATTTTGTACTTGTTGGCGACAGGGATGACGCGATCAAGAAAATAGGTGATGCGTTCCCAGCTTTCGTCGGCGGTGACGTTTCCGGCGCGGGTGTATTGCGCCTTCGGATGGGCCTCGGAAAATTTCCATGTGGCATAGGTAGTATCGCCGCGGCCAGGTGTGCGGGCGATGCGTTGGTCGCCGACGATCACCAGGTTGTACTTGATGGCCGGGATGCCGGCTGCGGCGCAGTTCTTGATCAGGGTCTGCAGGGCTTCGATCTCCTGATCGCGTTCAGGGCTCCTGCCGAGCATAATGGCGCCGTGCTTGTCCTGGTCGATAGAAATGGAAGAGAGAAACGGCGGGGCAATCATGTCAACCGAGATCCCGCATTGGGCGGCGAGATCCACCACCTGCTTCAGTTCGTCAACGGTGGCGTAGAGACGGTTGTCGGCGATCTGCGGATAGCCGCAGATGTTTTTCACGCTGTAGCGCGCAAGATAGAGCAGGTGTTCCGTGGTGGTGGGGGCAGTTTGATCACCAAGTTTCATCAGCAGCGGTTTGTGCGAGCCGACCTTCGCGACCTGAGCGGGGCTGGCTGCGGTGTTAAGGGTGACTGCGGCAGTTGCGGCAACCGCACTGGCAGAAGAGAAAAACTGGCGGCGATTCAGGGAGAACCTCGACATGCTAAAGCGGTTCTCCAATTGGTGTAGAGCAGAACCTCGAACGTTGAGTGGCGTTTTTCCCAAGAAAACGCCACCTGGCACGCCCCTCAAAACTCCACGGGAATTGGAGAACCGCCGTAACCTCCATTTGTTGCGATCTAATCCCTTGACCTGATGTTCCTTGCCCTCAAGTTCATCCTGAAGCTACCGCGGCTGGGGACCTGTTTTCTCGCCGGCAATCATCTCCGCGGCAGCGAGCAGAAAAGCCCCGACGCCTTTGGGATCATCGCTTACAACGGGAGCATGCAGATAATAGTTATACGCACCGTCATCTTCCGGGCTAGCGCCGAGAGAGACGCGGGTGACCGTACCGGTAATCATCACCTCGCCCGAACTGGAGACGTTCACAAAACGATCGACGATTGCACGCCATGCGCGCTCGGCGTTGGCACGGTAACCGGAAGGGAGATATCCCTTCCTGACGCCCTTGGCCAACGCGTAGGTGAACATCATCGCAGAGGACGACTCAAAGTAATTGCCTTGCAGACCGGGCTTGCCGAGCACCTGATACCAGAGGCCACTGCCGGGGTCCTGTGCGCGGATGACGGCTGCTGCTGTGCGCTGCAAGATAGCGAGCAGGGCATCCCGATTTGGATCAGTTTGCGGGTAATTCGGCAGCGTATCGACGAGCGCCATTAGATACCAGCCCATGCCGCGCGCCCAGAGTGTTGCGGAGTCGCCAGTGTCTTTATCGACCCAGGGTCGAGTGCGTGACTCATCCCAACCGTGATAGAGCAGGCCCGTTTTTGGATCGCGCGCGTGCTGGTCGAGCAGTTTGAACTGGGAAGCGGCTGCGGCGAGATCTCTTTCAGCAACGCCGTTTGATGAATGAAAGGTGACGGCATATTCAGCGAGAAACGGCGCGAACATGTATTCGTCGTCGAGCAGCAACAGGTTGGGCGTGGCCTGTGCATGCCAATAGCCGCCGGACAAGGTGCGCGGCTGGGTAAGAAGTTGTTGATAGAGCGTATCAGCAGCACGCCGGTATTTTTCTTCATTAGTCGCCTTATAGAGCAAAAGGAGTTGGCGGCCGATGAGAATATCGTTCAACGAATACGCGTGCGGATCATACGTGCGTAGTGAACCATCCGGCGTAACAAACCGGTCAACTGCATGCTGGATATAGTCCAGGTATCGTTGATTGCCGGTTGCGCCGAAGGTAGCGGAGAAGCCGGCGAGAACGATCCCCAGCTCGAATCCCCAAGATACAGAAGCGTTTTTCGGGGCTATGTGGCCGTCGGGCCAGCGCGCTATGGCGGCCGCAGCCACGCGAACGCAAAGCGAGCCTTGATGCTCGATTTGCCGGGCACTTTGCTGTGAATCCTGCTGGCCAAAAGCCGTGGGGGCAAAAGCGCCAAGCATCAGTAGAGAGGCAATGCAGACGACCGCAGTCGAAGCGAGACCGTGAACGGCCCGGCCGGCGGCGGCAAGGGCCGATTCAATGGCGGAGCCGATGCGTAGAATTTTCTTGTCCTGTCCGGCCAGGCCGGCGATCATCAAGCCAACCGGAGCTTCGCCGGGGAGATGACAAGGAACAGAAAGCGCGCAGCCATCGAGAAAATTGAAGATGCTGGCGTTACGCAGCATCGCCGCATTGGCGTCGAAATATGCCTGATCGCTGGCCTCAAGCTCCGCGATAGGCGGGGCAATGCGCGGAACAGTGGGCAGAAGGATTGCGTCATATTCAGCGAAGGTGAGCCCGGCATCTGCGATGATCTGCTGACGGGCATGCAGCACTTCGATGTAATCGGCCGCGCTCTGCTCGGAGCCTCTCAAAATGCGAGCGAGGACGCGAGGGTCGTATTCGGCTGAATGATTCTCAAGAAGATGTCGATGCCAGGCATACGATTCCGCGGCGATAAGACCGCCTTTTGCATTCACTTCGGGAATCTTGTTGAGAGACGGAAAGTGAACGTCGATCAGTCGAGCTCCGCGGGACGCGAGAAGCGCGAGCGTCGCCGCGAAAGCACCTGAGACTGGAGATTCCAGACCATCAAGGACAAATCCCTGCAGCACGGCAAGATGGAGTGAAGTGAGGTCTAATGCAGCTAAAGGTTGCGGCTCTTCGCCCGACAGAACCGAGTCGAGCAAAGCACAACAAGCCACGGTTGGAGCGATGGGACCGAGCGAATCCAGGCTGGGTGAAAGCGGTAGAACGCCTGAAATGGGCACGCGCCGGGCGGTCGGTTTGAAACCGGCAAGACCGCAAAGTGCGGCTGGAATGCGGATGGAGCCGCCGGTATCCGAGCCGATGGCTGCGTGCGCCATGCCATCGGTGACAGAGATGGCGGCGCCGGAAGAAGAGCCTCCCGGGATTCTTCCGGTCGCGCGGTCGTACAGGTTGCGCGGCGTGCCATAGTGTGGATTGATGCCCAGAGCCGAGTAGGCGAACTCTGTCATGTTTGTGCGGCCAACGATGACTGCGCCAGCGGATCGCAGACGTTGCACGATAACGGCATCCGAGATTTTGGGTGCGGAATTTGCGAGCACGACCGAGCCTGCCGGGGTTGGCTGACCGGCAACATCAATCAAGTCTTTAATCGAGATGGGCAAACCGGCGAGCGGAACTGATTTCTTGTTGATTGCGGCATCCGCATCCAAAGCTGCGGTACGGACTGCATCCGGCACAACGCGCGTGAAGACGCGCTGACCTTCGCCGTGCGGAGCAGCGATCGCGGTCAGGCACTCGTTGACCAGGCTGAGGCTGGTGATCCGGCCTGTGGCAAGCCTCTTTAGAGTAAGAGAGATGGGCGCCGGGGTCTTCACTCGCCATTTTTCCCCGGTCTGGAATTGATTGACTCTTCGTATAGGTGAACTTCGAGCAACAGGCATCCACTGATCGATTTGAACGGGCCGTGATAAGTACCCGGTGGACGGCAGGCGTAAGTGTGCGGCGGAAAAGATTCACCACCATTGCCATTCGCATCGTTGCCTACAGTCAGATCACCCGAGATGAGGTAGACCTCCTCCCAGTAATCATGAACAAAGGGAGCGGTGGTGAAGACGCCAGGGGCAAATCGCAGATGGCGTGTGCGGTAGCCCAGCTTATTTTTCTCATCGAGAAAGCCGGCAAGGATCTGCTGCTGGATCCCTGCAGGGTATCCCGGCGGGGTTTCCCATCCTGTTTCCATATTGATGGTGTGAAACTCTTTGTGCTCTTTCTGGATGCTCATCTCGACCTCTCAATCGTTATATGGCAGTTCACGCGAGGCATAACTATGACGCAGGCTGCGGCCAAGCGCGGGGTCCTGAAGTTCCATCTCAAAGCTCCCGGCGGAGCCCATCTTAGTAAGGAGCGGGATCGTGCCGCAGTACATCACGGCGCCGACTGGAAGTTGGCCATGGCCGCCTGTGTAGCGAGCGATCAAATCCAGCGGAGGCAACATGCTTGTAACACGGCCCTCTTGATAAAGCTCAGTCTTGTTATCGCGAGTCACCCAGGAGCGCAGAATGAGGCTGTCCCAGTGGTCCTGAACATCTGCGAAAGCCCACAACTCCCGGGAAACAGGTTTGGAGCACATTTGTTTCGATACGGTAATGCCGTAAGCCTCAACCTTGCGGTCGGTGTGGTCGGATCCTACTCCGACAAACAGGCCTTCGGGCAGGGAGAGCAGGACAAACTCAACTTCGCCGCTGCTGTCAGGTCCCGTAAAGTCGAGGTGAGTCGCGGTCGTCAGAAGATTTGCGCCGACGCGATAAAAGCAGGGTACAGTACGGGGGCGTGCAACGCCGATTGCCTCCAGCTCCGCGATATGGCGCTCCACCGTCTCCGCGTCACGTCCGGTCCAGCCCGCAATGACAAGGTCGCGTATCTCGACCCATCGATGATTCCCATCAATACCGAATTCGATTGTCTGCATACCAATTTCCCGTATAGATATGGGCGTTCAGAGTGCAACTCATCCCCAGCCAGGCGCAGTGGGATCAGAGACCGTGAAATCTGAGAGTGTGCTGCTCGGCGGCGGCGCAATGTCCCACTCATTGCGTGCATACGTTCCATATCGCCCGCGATAGAACAGAAGCGGATGCGCAGGCGCGAAAAGATGGTAGCGGACTACGGCGCCCATGAAGATACGATGGTCGCCGCCATCAATCTCCTCCTGACGGCGGCACTCCAACTGGGCAAGACAGCCGGCGAGCAAAGCGCAGCCGTCTTCTCCGTCGACATAGTCCACCGAACTCCATGAGGCTGTGGAGGGGCGGGCAAACATGTTCGAGAGCGTCTCCTGTTTGTGCGAAAGGATATTAACGCTGAAGTGCGCCGCCTGCTGGAAGTGGGTGAGGACTCCGGCCGTTTTCACCAGCGAAAACAGGACCAGCGGAGGATCGAGGGATAACGATGAGAATGAATTGACCGTCACGCCCACATGCTGCAGAGCGGCTGTGCGCGTGGCGATGACCGCGACACCGGTAGCATAGCATCCGAGCACGTCGCGCAAGCTGCGTGTATCGATCTCCGCCATATGCCTCCATTATCCTTTTGCGTCCTGCGCACAATAAGTTGACATGAATCGGTCGACCATGCCGGTGGCCCGGTCCCAATCCCAGGTCCGAAAAGCGTGTCCGCGGGTGACCATGTTTGCGCCGGCATAGAACATTTCATATTGCAGATGACGCGAACCGAATTCCGAACCAACCGCGTCCCAGGCCAACTTGAACAGCTTTACCCGGCCAAGCGAGTCAGTTGCGGGCGATAGCTGGGTTTTGCGAATGTATCCGGCAATCTCCGGGTTGGCAAAGTCGCTCGCCGAAGACGGCAGCATAATCATGCCGCCGCCCGACAGTTCACGCAACTGCTGCACGAATTTGGGATAGAGCTGCTGGGTCAACACCATGGCTGAATAAAGCCGGCGTGGATTGGGCATAAAGTATTTGCCGTAGAACGAGCCGCTGATCTCCATGGCTTCGACAAGCCCTTCGACCATTGAAACTTCGGCAGCCATCTGGCCCAGCGTCTCACGCACCGCCGGAATTCCGATCACGCCGTTAATTTCCGTGATTCTGCGCGCCAGACCCAGCAGAAAGCACATTTTCACCATGAGACGAATCTGGCACTGGTAGTTCTGGTAGACGTGGGTTGGCATGGAGTGCCACTGCGCCGCAGCCATGGCAACATCGTTATGCACAAAGACCCTGTTCCATGGCACCTTTACGGAGTCGAAATAAAGCACGCTGTCGTTTTCATCGAAGATAGAGGACAAGGGATTGTCGAAGGGTGTGAGGGCTGCCGCCTCGTATGACTTGCGTGAGAGCAGCTTAAGGCCCTTGGCGTTCATCGGCACCATTGCGGTGAAGCTATATTTCTCCTCGCCCGGCTTGAGCGGCTGGATGGCGGCAATCATCACCTCATTCGCCATGGGGCAGGCAGTGGCCAGCATCTTCGCCCCTTGCAGAGTAATGCCCTCGGCATCCTCATCCACTACGCCCGCAGCCACAAACTCATTCGCCTGCTCGCCCGCGCTCTTGCTGCGATCGGCCTGCGGACTGATGATGGCGTAGGTGAGATAGAGGTCGTGGTCGCGAGCAAATTCGAAGTAGGAGGAAAGTGCATGGGCGTACTTCTCGCCATGCGCGCGGTAAAGGTCGAGCCCCATGTACATTCCGGAGAGCGCCGAGGCGACATGATCCGGCGATCTGCCGAGAAACCCGTAGGTGAGGTTTGCCCAAGCCTCGAGGGCGCCACGCCGTTCGACCAGTTCCGCGTAGGAGGTGGGCAGCTGCCAGATGCGGCTGACCGCTTCACCGGTGGTGGGAGAGGGAAAAGTCATCTTGCGGAGGTTTTCCGGCTTCGCCTGATAGGCGTACATGGCCGCAACGGAGCGAATGCTGGCGCGAAATGCCGGGTGGTCCACATGGTTCTGGACCAAAGCGCCATCCAGGTAAAAGGCTCGGCCATCTCTCAGGCTGGCCAGATATTGTTCCCCGTTCTTCGGCATGGTTCTCCATTCTTAGGACGAGGTATCGACCCCCTACTAAAGTTCCTTGCAGCATACAAAGCACGAAATGAGGTAGTCAAGTAGGTTAAGTAAGTTTATTATGAAACCTGCGAGGCGGACGTAAAAAATGAACACCCCATCCGGTGAAATCAAGAGTCGCTCAACTAGAAATCGACCCGGTGGGAGCGAAGCCGTTGCGCGCAAACACGCGGCTGCAATCGGCCACAAGCCAAAGTCAAAAATCGCCAAAGTGGCCGGACGAGTTTTCCGTCTTCCACTTTCAGCTACGCGCGTCGAGCTGTTGGACGACGGCGGAACGACGGATCACCGGTTCCGGCAGCTGCTGTATGACTTCTCGGCGCTGGCGGCAACGCTTGAGATGGCGCGTGCGCATCTGGCGTCAATCGTCGGCCTGACTTCGCCACAATACAACATTGCGATGGTCTTGGCCAATTATCAAAATGCGGGCGGCATCCGCGTGAGCGATGTCGCGAAGCGCCTGGATGTGAGCACGGCTTTCATAACCAGTGAGGCTGGGAATCTGGAACAGGCTGGGCTGGTGAGCAAGCGTCCGAATCCGGGCGACGGACGCGGTGTGTTGCTTCGTCTTACGCCGAAGGGAGAAGCACTGGTGCGGCGAGTTGGGCCGGAGCGCCAACAGGTGAACGACCAGCTATTCAACAGCCTGACGACAAAGGAATTTCGGGATCTTTCTAAAACGCTGGCGACGCTGCTGAATGACTTCGCCTACACGGTCGGCCTGTTGAAGAATGGAATGATGGAGCAAAGAAAGCAATTTAGAGCTTAGAGCATGACCACAACTCGATACCGCGGCACGGCGAAGCATGCTGGCGCCATCGTTCGACCCGAAACTGTGGTCCGGTGGCATCGTGCCGGATTCGAGCAGTACTGAAAATGGATTTCCCGATGCGAGGCAAAATTGTCCCTCATATGTGGGAGCCCCTTCTTTCCATCCAAACCAGAATCGACTCAAGTTTATCTAGAACGGAAAAACGGAACAGCTATCCCTCAAGGATTCTGCGATCCGACGGCAATTATTGAAATCTGCTCTGTATCAATGTCTTTCGTGTCCTGATTCTGCTGCAAAACTGTTTGGGCGGGCAAAGCGCCATTGAAAAACTTTCCATAAATCGAGTTGAGCGGATCTAAATCCTTGATATCTCTCAGGTACACCGTGGAAGAAACCACATTCGTAAAATCCATATCAGCTTCCTGCAATCCATCCAGCAGATTCCGCATCGAAAGCTTTGTCTGTATATCCAGGTCAGGCGAAATAATTCCCAAAGCCGGCACGTAGGCGTCTTTCGCCGAGAGATAAAGAGTATCGCCATAAAGAACCCCGGGGCTGGCGGTCGGGCTGGGCCTCTCATTCTTAGGCCGTACAACCTTGCGCTTAGACAAATCTGCACCGGCAATGCAACTAAACACGATATGGCTAGGGTTCGAAAGCTTCATCACCGTAAATGTGCCCCGTCCCGGAGCATTCCCCAATTCAAAGTACGTTGCATAGGTTCGGTTCATCACCCTCTCTTGCGCGCCTGTGCTGCTCATATAGGGATTTACCCATACAACATTCGCCATGCTCATACCCGCGGTCTTCAGCACGGTAGCAACATTATCGAGAGCCTGCTTTACCTCCGCGCCAAAATCCGTCGCCTGCTTTCCCGTCAGAGGATCATCGCCGCCTTGAGCAGACAAATAGAGTACGTCATCCATTTGAATTCCCGCTGGATCAATATGCTGTCCTCGTGGCCATCCTTCCGGGTGAATTGCCTGTCGGTGGCTGGCATTCACGGCGATGGCGTTGATCTCGATGTTCTCTCCATTGGGAAGATCGGCGACGACCAGTACGGTCCTTGCGGGAGGATCATTGCCAATTATTTTCCAATAAACATTATTCAGCGTCTCAATGCCGTCACGATTCTTGACATAGATATTCATTGAGGCCAGATCTTTAAACTCCATTCCCGCCGCCTGCAGCACGCCTTGCACACTGCGCAGGGCCTGGCTCACCTCCTGCTCAAAGGCCTTCGGTAGGCTACCGTCAGGATTGCGACCGTCCTCTCCAGATACATAGAGTGTGTTATGGGCCAGAATTCCGGGACTCGACGCCGTCGTTGAATTGTTGGAGCCTCCCGGACTAATGACCTTCAATGCACCGGCTTGCGCCCATCCCATTTCGCCAAGCAGAGTGAACGATAAAAATATGGGAAGAGCCGAGCGCTTCAGCAATTGTTTCACTTGGTTCCTCCTTGTGAAAATCCAGAGCCCCTCCGCTATTGATTGGCGCTAAAACCGGTATTTAACGGCTAGTTTTAGGACACGTTCACGCAGATTGTTTGCGTGCTCGTCAAGTTTCTGGCGCAGGCGATTGCCGACAATCAAGTCCTCACCGGGTTGCAGAGTCATGGTGTCAATCCGGAAAACCTCCGGATGAGGAGTCTCCGGTGGTTTCTCGTACTTAACCCCGCCGGGATTGCTATTCGTCCACACTTCGAAGCGTGGATCTCCCTTCCGCATCTGCTGGGCGCATTGATCCACCGTCAAGCCAAATTGCGATTCATCCCACTTAACAATAAGAACCGGATACATGGTGTCGGTATGCCGGATCATGGTGGATGTGGTCACTCCCGGCACTGTTTCAACTAATTTCGCGATGCGCGCCAGGCGGTTCTGCGATTCTTTACCGATCGCCGCCAGGTCCGCATGCGACCAATAATCAACTGCTGCGAGCATACCCATAATCTCTTCCTTACCGACTTTCATGGGCCGGCATACAGCGCCTTCCCAGGAACTGGCATTCGCCAGGGCCGCATCGATGAGTGATAAAGGGTTGAGCGTCACGAAATCACCACCTTTAGAGTGCGGGACCATGATTACCGGCGGGATTGAACTTTGCTTTCTATGAGTTATGACAAAGCGGAGGCGAACACATCGTCCCCGGCGGTGAAAGCGAAGCTTTGCTTCCCCTTCACGACATAACCATAGGGGACGCATGGGATGTTTGTCCAACATCGGAGCGCCATAAAGAAGCACCTGTGCGCCTGTCGAAGATTACAAAATTCGGTGCATTGTCTCCGAATGCAACCAATCTCCTCCGGCAAAAATCTCCTCATGACTCATGATCACGGGAAGAACCGGCTCACGCGGATTGTTTGCGAGCCTTGGCGAGAATCTGGCGCAGGCGATTGCCTACGATGAGCTCGTCGCCTGGCTGGAGGGTCAGAGACTTGATTTGCAGACGATTGGGAAGGCCTGCTGGTATCGGCTTGCCCGACTCAGTGAGTCCGATTCTGGCCAGAACACCTTCACGATTGGCGCTTGACGGCACCTCAATGCGAGGTGTGCCCTCCCGCAACTGCTGGGCGCATTGATCCACCGTCAAACCAAATTTCTGTTCGTCCCACGATATCGTGAGCAGGGGCCAACTGTCCTCCTCCTCCGTGGGCGGGGTCACGATCGTTGCATGGACTCCTGGTACTGTCTCCACTAAGGTTGCGATGCGCTCCACCTGGCGCTGCCAATTTTTGTTAATGGCCGCAATGTCAGCCTTGGACCAGTACTCGACGGCTGCGAGACAACCCATTATTTCTTCCTTGCCGACCTTCATCGGCCGGCAAATGGAGCCTTCCCAGGGATTGCTATTGTACCGGGCCGCTTCGATAAGGTCCTTGCGGCCTAATAACACCCCGGCGACTTGCGGGCCGCGCATTCCCTTTCCGCCGCTGAAGCAAAAAAGATCGACGCCCGTCTTTGCCAGACGGGTGTAATTCGAAAATGGGGGGATGGCCGAAGCCTGGTCCAACATGACAGGGACGCCGGCGGGCTTGGAGATCTTGAGGATACTCTGAAGGATTTCGTCCGTCCCCCAAGTGGTGTAGATCATGGCGGTCTGCGACGTAATGGCGGACTGCAGATCGTTTACGGTGGGAGCGACGACCAGTTTAGCTCCAGTGAGCCGGATGCAGCTGTCCCAACCGGTGCGTTCGCCGAGCATGATGACCTCTCCCTTCATGCCGGTGGTGTCGGGTAATTGGTAAATATTTTTCGGATCCGAGCCGGCAATGCAGCCCGCAGTGGCCGAAGAGATGGCGCCAGCAGAGCCGGACGTGACCATGGCGGCTTCGGCGCCAGCAAGTTCTGCGAGGCGACGGCCGACGGCATCCTGGAGCTCAAGCAGGTTGACGAAGTGGAGGGCTGCCTCTTCGCAAGCCGCGCGCACCTCGGGCAGCTCGAGCGCGGACGTCATGTTCGTCCAAGGCCCGCAGCAATTAATCAGCGGCCGAACACCTAAGCGAGTGTAAATGTTGCCGGGAGAGGACCCTTTGGAAGTAGCAGCCTTCGCGGTAGCAGCTACGGTAGCGGCAAAGCTGCGCGCGCCGATGGTGGCGAAGAGAGGGGCCGCAGCCAGCAGTTTGATGAACGATCGGCGGTCACTCAGGTCATTATGGAACTCCCGCTCAGGCAACATGGTGTACCGATACCTCCTATCGAAGATGACTATGTGAGCTAATGGCCGAGCAATAAGCGGGCGGTCAAAGCATCAACGGGACAAGATAAAGCTTAGAACAAGGGCCACTCACGATTCAATCATGTCGTAAGGCGCGAATGGGATCAATGCGGGACGCTCGCCGGGCAGGAACGAAGGCTGCCAACAGCGAAACGGAGAGCAACAGAGCGGCTGCACCTCCTATCGTCAGCGCATCGATCTTTCCCAGCCCATAGAGCATGGCTTGAATGAAGCGCGCCAGCCAGAGCGCCGCGCTCACTCCGAGGATGGCTCCCACGGTGGTCAGCCAGAAGGCCTCACGTAACACCCGAGAAAGTAACTGGCTGGTGCGGGCCCCCAGAGCGATGCGCAAGCCGATTTCGGCGGTTCGCGTATTCACTGCATAGGCCATGATGCCGTAGATTCCGATGCCCGCAAGCACGAGAGCCAGCACGCTGAAACCACCGGCGAGCTGCGCAAGAGCGCGCTCATCCGCCAAAGTTGACCGGACCTGATCCTTCATGGTGCGCACATCAACCATCGGCACATCCCGATCGAGAGATTCGATGACTCGCCGAACTTCAGGCAGCACGCTTGCCGGGCCCGCGTTGGTGCGGAGTTCGACCATCACGCGGCCCGGCCCGTTTACGGTTTGCACGTAGGGAACATAGAAGAGCGGAGGAGTTTCCTCGCGCAAATCCGCGTACCGCGTATCGGTTGCCATACCCACAATCTGAATCGGACCATCGCCGTCTTCGGGATCTACTTCGAACGTCTTGCCGATCGGATTCTGGCCCGGAAAGAACTTCCGCGCGAGGGTGCGATTGACGATTGCGACCTTTGGGGAAGTTGCGCTGTCTTGGTGGTTGAATGCGCGCCCCTGTACGATGGGGATCTCGAGCGTCTGAAAGAAGTCCAGGCCCACGTGCAAACTCTGAACGCGGGCGGGATCCGTTTCCTGCGGCCGGCCCAGGACATGGAAAATCGATCCCGAATGCCCATCGCCGATGATGCCGATATTGCTGATCGTCACTGAACGAACTCCGGGGATCGACGCAAGCTCTTGCTGCAACCGCCCAAAGAAGTTGGTCATCTTGGCGTCGTCGTAGCGTGCGCGGGGAAGGCTGAGACGGAAGAGGAGGATGTGATTCTCGTCAAAACCGAGGGGAATCCGATCCATATTGAGCAGAGAATGCACGAAAAGCCCTGCCCCCATCAGCAAAACCGCCGACAGCGCGATCTGACCGAGGACAAGGCCCTTGTCAAGCCAGAGCTTGTGCCGATTGGCCGTGGCGCCTCCCGATTCCCGAAGTCCGCCATGGCCAGCCACCCGGATCGCTTGCCATGCCGGCGCCAGCCCGAAGAAAACGCCGGCGCTGCAAGAGGTTCCCAGAGCGAACAGAAGTACGCGCCAGTCGAACTGCGCTTGCACCAGATGCGGCTCCGAAGCTTTGGTTAAGAGCGCCAGGATCGCGTTGCGGGCAAGATAACCAAGGAATAGTCCCATGGCTCCGCCCAGGCTCGAAAGCAGCACGCTTTCGGTCAACATTTGTCGTGCGATGCTCAGGTGGCTGGCTCCGAGCGCCAGCCGTGTGCTCAATTCACGCTGCCTGGTTGCGGAGCGCGCAAGGAGCAAATTGGCCAAATTGAGACAGGCCAGCAGCAGAACCAACCCTGAAAGCGCAAGCAGCACATACGACGGCCGTGCGTATTTTCCTCGAAGATAGTCCAATCCGCGGTCGCCGGGTTCCAAGCGCAGATGAAACCTGTCAAGATCACCTGTGCGTTTTAAGACTGGCATTGCGGCCTGCCGCAGCGCCGCGTCAAGTTCCGCTTGCGCTCGCGCATCGGAAACATCCGGTCGCACGCGAACCAAGATCTGAACCCACCATGATTGTGGA
>JASHOC010000231.1 GCA_030041305.1 Acidobacteriaceae bacterium | reverse complement strand
ACGAAAGGGGAGTCATCGACGGCTTGACGGGGATCGCCATCGATCCGTTCGAAGGTCGGCCCGGTCCGATTGAGTTGCAGGGCGATGAGACAGCGGCCGATTTCCGAAATATCGTACTTGTCCCCCTTACGAAGCGCAACGGCAAATAGAGGAATAGATGGGTCACAGCCCATCTGGCAGGAGGGAAATATGAAGCTTCGAGTACTGGTGTTGTTTGCCTTACTGACCGGCTCCATCCAGGCGCAAGTCACCTTCGAGCGCCTGCTGCACGCCAACCAGGAACCTCAGAATTGGCTCATGTACGGGGGAGACTATGCAAGCCATAGCTACAGCCTCTTAACCGAAGTCAATCAGAAGAATGTGAAGAATCTGCAGCTCAAATGGGTCTGGCGGCCCACCTCCACACCCGCAGACGAGAAGATGGAGTGCGAGCCTATTGTGGTGAACGGCGTTTTGTATGCGACCAGCCTGACGTCAGTGGTGGCGCTCGATGCCGTCACCGGGCGGGAGTACTGGAAGCTCGATCGTTCGTTTAATGAGAAGGACTTCTATGGGCAACGCATATACATGGTCAACAAGGGGGTGGCGATTGCGGGCAACACGGTGTTTTGGACTACCGGATGGAGCGATCATCTGCTCGCCATCGACGTCAGCACCGGCCGCGTGAAATGGGAGGTCCCGATTGCGGATTGGAGAAAAGGCTATGTGATGAACATGGCGCCTATGGTGGTGAAAAACGAGGTCATCGTCGGCCCGACAACCGACGACAGGGGCGCAAACTGCTTTCTCGCCGCCTATGACATTGACACCGGGAAGGAAATCTGGAAAACCTACACAACTCCGACTTCGGCCGATGATCCGACAGCCAAGACATGGGCAGGCGATACCTGGAAGCACGGCGGCGACGGCATCTGGAACGTGGGCGCCTACGATCCTGAGACGAACCTTGTATTCTATGGCACCGCCAATGCGAATCCGGCCTGGAATGGCTCGCAACGATCGCCCGGCGCCAAATTTGACAATCTCTACTCGGAGTGCGTGATTGCGTTCGACGCCGATACAGGTAAGCTCCGGTGGTATTACCAATTCACGCCGGAAGACGAGTACGACTGGGACGCCACGCAGGTTCCTGTATTAGCGAATATCGACTGGAACGGCAACCCGCGTAAGGTGATGCTTTGGGCCAACCGCAACGGTTTCTTCTACGTGCTCGACCGGGTAACGGGCAAATTTCTTCTCGGCAAGCCTTTTACCAAAGTGACCTGGGCGACAGGCTTCGATAAGAATGGCCGGCCGATTCTGAATCCAAAGCTATGGCCGAAACCGGCGAGCGGAATTCTCGTTGCGCCAGGTGGGCAAGGGGGCACAAATTATTATCCCCCCTCTTACGACCCTCAAACCGGGCTCTTCTATCTGACGACGTGGCAAAACTACGAAGGTTTTTCGAGCGAACGGCCCATTGTTCCATGGAAGCCAGGCGAATTGTATACCGGAGGCACTTGGTGGCCCGGCTTCGGCGAAACGGCGCCCCCAGCCGACTGGCCGCCTCCTCCTCCCCGGCCGAGGGGTGCAGGTATGTCAATGCGCCGCGGAGGCGCCGCATTCAGGACCGAGGGCGAGGGGTACGGCGCCATCGACGCCCTCGATCCGAAGACCGGAGACAAGAAGTGGGAGTTCAAGATGGTCGACTACTCCGAGGCCGGCGTGCTCTCCACTGCCGGCGGCGTGGTGTTTGGGGGCGGGAAGGACGGCATCTTTGTCGCGCTCGATGCGGAAACGGGCAAGCCGCTATGGCATGTGAATGTGGGGAACGGTACAGGGGGAATGGGGAGCGGCCCGATGAGCTACGCCGTAAATGGGAAACAATACGTCATAACGACAGCCGACGACACCATGTACGCATTCGCTCTGCCAGATTAGAGGTCTGCGGGGCCGGCCCGGATGTGATTCTTCAATCCCGGTGGGGTCCAGTGCGGGAATGTGCCGCTGGCGCCCCTTATGAACACAGCGGCAAATATGGAGTGCCCGACAAATTCTGCGCCATTGGGATGAGACAATCTGGAATGAAAGCGGCATGGAATGGGCGAGGTGCAGGAGCACACATCTGAGCGGATGTGAATAAGCTCCGCCAGATCGAAATGGTGATATCGCGCACCTCTTTTTTGTGCGCCTCAGCCAGATCGCGAACGATGGAACGGCGTCGGCAAAAACAACGATACACGCCAACTCAGGACTGAGGGCCGGAGCCCAGTTATCTTCAGGGATATATGGTGATGCAGATCGAAGTGCGGCGAACGGAGATTTATATTAGGCCCGACCGAGATGCTCAAATGGGAGTCCCGGCTTGCGCCTCTTTTCTATTTAGCTGCGGTTGCTGTCCTGAAGTATTCACCCCTGCTCAAGAAATGGAAGACCCGGAGGAACAGCGTGAGAGACTCGCTGGAGTTGTAGGGGGATCACAGCGCCGTCGAGTTCCAGTACTTGGTTTTGATTCCCCCTGAGCCCAAAAGGCAACTGTGGAATTTGCAGGCGAGGAGGGTGTGACTATGAGGTCTTGTGATTTTCAGTGCGGTTTTTCCGGCATGAACCGCCGCGATTTTTTGTTCGGCTCGGCTGCGGCTGCCATGAGCCGCCTGGCGTGGGCGCAAGACGCCGCAACTCAGGCCAAGCTCGATCGCATCAGCCTGTTGACCAACAATTTCGACGGCCTGCTGCCGGAAGTCTGGGGGGACTGGAGCAAACAGCCGGCGCCGCTAGAGATGAACATGATGGATCTCCCCGATGCGGTGGCGGACCGTCTCCACCTCCACCATCTGGAGGTGTGCAACATCAATCTGCTCTCGATGGAGCCTTCGTATATCGGGGAATTCAAAGAGCGGATGAAGAAAGCTAAATCGAGCGCGGTGGACCTTATCGTGGAACTCGACCCGCCCGCAACAAAATACCGTGGCTATATCAGCGTCTGTTCTCCCGATCCCGAAATTCGCGCCCATGCCATCGAGGAGACGAAGAAGTGGATCGATATTGCGGCAGTGCTCGGGTCTCCCAGCATCATGCCCGATCAAGGGGTCCGCTACCTGCCAGGAACTCCTCCACGCCCGCCAGCGCCGCCTGCTGGCTCGAAAACGGCTCGCTCTGGACGGCGCGAATTTCAAGCCGCGCCGTGGAATCGTGAAGACCTGCAAGCCCTGACGCCATGCATCGAGGGACTGAAAACCGCGGTCGACTACGGCAAGACGAAAGGTGTCGCCGTCATTCTGGAGCCTCGTGGGGAGCCGGTGGACGAGTTGGTGTACATGCTGATGGGCAGTGGGGCTCACGCCAATCCCCAGATCGGAACCGTATATGGGCTGGAGCTTTTGTATCCGCTCGCGATTACCGTTCAGCACGTTAGCCTCAGGGGCAACCTCCCAGTCGCGATCCCGCTGTCGAAGGAGCTGGGCTTCAAAGGCTGGTTCTCGATCGAGACCGGCGGCTCTGATCCCTGGGCCGAAATGCAGGCGGTGATCGCCGCGTTGCTTCTATACATTTAACCCGCGACCCGCGCTTCCGCTGCTCGCGTAAGCCAGATGGCGCCGCTAGAGAATTCCTTCCACGGTCAAATGGAGATCACCATTTGCCCGTGGAAGAGGAACTACTCGAACGTCCTCTTGGCGCGAACCCGATTCCAAAGCCGCAGAAAGATTTCCCTTCGTTGAGGTCGAAGCGCCATGCATATCCCGAAGGGCGCCCGCGATCATCAGGCGGCGTTGTTGGCGCCCCGAAAATCCCCCGCTGGAGGTGGAGACAGCGGCCCTCTCAGTCTGACTCCTGCAACGAAAGTCTAATCGCGCAATTCTGTGGCTCCAGTTACATTCCTACTTCAGTGGCTTCGGGAATAGCGAATATTTTCAGACGCGCCGGGAGGTGCGGTTAACACCCACGCGATGCTGACCACTTCGCCCCGGTGGAGGGGGCAATCATGGCTGAGAACTATCCTAAGCGCAAGATTCGTCCCTACTTCAAGGCAATGCGCGCTCCGTTCTATCGCAATCGGAAAGACCCTAAACAATGCATCCGTATGTGCTTCTACGTCCGGTTCTGCGTTTCCTGTGAGCGCCTCTTCAAAGCTTACGAGTGCAGCGGGAAATGCCTGTATCGCGAACATCGATTTTAGCCTTTGGTGCATGCGGTTCGTTCAAAAAACTGCTCGACAGCCGCCACCGCAACATCGGCCACTGCCTGCGGCTTCGTTCTTTTCGGCAACACGGAAGTTTCGTCGCCCTGGCTCGCTGACGGGAAACACCCGGGTTGGCGGTGATATGCTTTCAAGCCACACAGAGTACGTAATCCTGTGAACTAAGTTGTGAGGGAGAAGCAAAGTCACGTCTCGGCTCCGCCTTCATGCCTCCGCAATGGCCGCGATGGACACTTTCATGCCGGGGATGCGAACAGGTAACTTCGCACCTTGACGCGCGGGCGGGTTCGCCGGGAACGCTTTGATCCACTCTTCGTTCATTCCCGCTAAATCCGCTTCATCAAGAAGGATGACCGTTGCGCTTACGATTCCTTCGAGCGAACTGCTTGCGGCTGTGAGTATGGCGGACATATTCTTTAGACACTGCCTCGTCTGCTCCTGAATCGTATCCCCCACAATTTTCCCGGTCACTGGATTATGCGGCCCCGTACCGGAGACAAACAAAAGACCCGCTACCCGTACTGCTTGGCTATATGTCGGCGGCGGCAATGGTGCATTTGGCGTTAGTACCTATCCATTTGAATCCTGCACATTTTGCGCAGAATATTTCTGGCGATGTACGTTTCGGTCAGTATTCATGCGGGATTTCGGCATTTTTTCAAAGGCTCCAACTTTCGGGAAAATGCCAGGTTTTGGTTCCGGCTACGCCGGGTTAGGATGATTTCTCTGGACATGATCGTTCTCTTGCCCCTTTGGTTCGGGTCTGATTCCCCATCGGTGACATTGAGAATATCACTGCTGTCCGGCTACAAGTTGAACAGATTCAGTTGGTTGGCGAGCATGGGTAAATCATCTTGCGAGTCGATGCTCTGAAGTGCCCATAAAATCTGGGGTTTTCTCGAACAGAGTAAGACTCAAGACCTGTAGGATTTGGTAGAGGCTAACTTCCAGTTCAAGCTGTTTGCGCACGATGGCGAGCAGCACGTAGACCGAGACCGCGATCCAGATTTGCGCCGATGCTGCTTGATCCACTTGAAGAACAGCTCCACCTGCCAGCGCTGCTTGTAAATTGCGGCGATGGTCGCGGCGGGCAGGGAAAAGTTGTTGGTGAGGAAGACAAGCCTCTTGCCGGTCTCGATATCGATGTAGCTGACCTTACGCAGTGGGTCCGGATAGGCCGAAGCAGATTCCAGCGACGAGAGGATGACCGTCTGGTCCGAACGCCCTCCGGTTGCTGGGTCGACAGGATGGGAGTAGCGTCGCTGGAGGAGCACATTCGTCTTTGTGCGGACGACAAAGAAGGCTGATTCCAGCGTGAAGCGATACAGTCGCTCGAAATCGATATAGCCGCGATCCATCACTTAGAACGCGC
>JASHOC010000230.1 GCA_030041305.1 Acidobacteriaceae bacterium | reverse complement strand
GCAGCGCGGCAGACTTCTGACCCTTCGCTTCCAACCTGCCCTTGAGATAGGCTCGCCGCCAATCAAAGACCTGATGCGAGTTCACCCCTTCGGCCAGCGCTACCTTCGCTACGCTTGCCCCGGACTCCAGCGTCAGTTCCACGATCCGGCGCTTCTCCGCAATCGATCGGTAAACCCGCTTGCCAGCACCCGACGGTGCCAATCTCGCTCGTCCGGTGCGCCACAGCATAAGCCGTTACTCCGTATAGGCCGATCGCCGCAAGCAAGAGCGCGACGATCCCGAAAAGGGACGTAAGCTGCGTAATCGTCTTCTGTTTGCTGAAGTTCAGTGCTACCTCCTGCTCAAAACTCTGAAAGGCCGAGATCAGGTTTGGATTCACCTGCGCAAGCGCTCGTTGCACCCGCGCTTCGAGTTCCGGCACGTTGCCCCGGGTATGAATCACGATTGCAGAAAGGTAGTGGCTCTGCGCAATATAGTGCGCATAATCCGATGCGCGAGGATTGCTTGAAGGGAGCTCCGATGTCTGATCGGCAGGCAGGAAATACATGGGGCGAACAGGTTGCGATGGATCCCAATACTGCGCGTCCTGGACAACGCCCACGATCTCGTAGGTCCCGGTGATCGAGGGGTCCCAGTCGCCGAAGTGTGCTCCGATTGGGTTCTTCCCATGCAAGAACTCGTTCAGGAAGGCTTGGTTGATAATTGCAACATTGCGGCTAGAGGCGTCGTCGGCGAGTGTGAACACCCGGCCATCGACAAGCTTGGTGCCGACCGCATCGAAGTAGTCGGGACTGACCCGATCCCATCCGGAGGCCATATCGACATTGAGGTCCGGAGTAGGCTGGCCTTCAATGTAAACACCCTCCCCCCAGCTTCCACCGCTCATCGGCGAGACAAGCGAAAAAGCCACGCGCTCAACACCAGGAATAGCCGCCATCGCTTCTTCTAGCTGCCGGTAGAAATCCTGCAATTGATCCGGCTGGTATCCGGCGGACTCCGGGGCAATCAGAACAATGTAGCGGTTCGTTGTCTTGAATCCGAAATCTTGATGCTCCAGCCTCCCCAAACTCACAATCAAAAAACCAGATGCGCATAGCAGCACCACGGAGACGGCGGCCTGCGCTACTACAAGTGCCTTTTGCGCGAAAGTGGTTTGGCGTCGTGCAGAGCGATTCGCCCCGCGCAGCGCATCTATGGGGTTGACATGAGCCGCCGCCCATGCTGGAGCCAATCCGAAGAGCATCCCCGTCAGCAGCGAGACCCCAATCGCAAAGGCCAACACTACTAGTGACGGCGTTGGATTGATTGTCACCGGATTGTTTTGAAAGGCGAGATGGAGAATCAGCTGTGCACCACCCCATGCCACCAGCACGCCTGCTACGCCGCCCACCAGCGCGAGGAGCAAGCAGTCTACGAGTGCGCTCCGCGTCAGCCTCCTGCGTGATGCTCCAAGCGCTGTCCGAACCGACGTCTGATGACGCTGGTTCACCGTCCGCGCGAGCATCAGGTTGGCCAAGTTTGCGCATGCGATCAACAGCACGAAACTAGTAATCCACATCAACAATTGAAGGTCTCTTTTATAAGTGTCCTGCATGCGCTGCACGCCGCCTCCACCGTGCGCAAGACGCAGGTACTGCTTCGGGATCAGCGTACGCGTAGGTCCCGATATTTTGCTCATTGGACTCCGCAGAAACTCCTGCAACTCTACGTTCATCCGCGCCTGAATGGGTCCGATAGCTGTCCCGGGCTCCACCCGCCCAATGAGGTTTAGCCACTGTATCTCTGGATGATTGACCTGATCGTTCTGTGGTGTGATGACCGAATTCAGATTGATCGGCAACCATAGGGCCGGCGGATCCTCAGCCATCCGCTCGCCGAAAAAGCCAGATGGTGCAATGCCCACAACGGCTACTGGCTGGCCGTTCACTAGAAAGCTGGAGCCGATCACCGAAGGGTCGCGTCCGAACTTCTGCTCCCACGCCGCATAGCTCATCACTGCCACGGGAGACGCGCCGGGTACATCATCTGAGACCTGCAGCAGCCGTCCTAGAAATGCCCTCAGTCCGAGCGTGTCAAAGGCGTTCCCTGAGACTTACTCTGCGTGCATGGGCTGCGCTGGCTGGCCGCTCCCTTCGCGGCGGACGGCCAATGCTGGGTCGTTGGACTCGAAGGCGGCCAAGGTCTCGAATCCTGGAGTATGGTCGCGAAATTCCTTGTACTGCTCATAGGAAAACAGCGACCAGTCATTCGGGATGCCGCCATCCGTCGTCGTCGGCAGACCGGCGTTGTTGCAGCACTGCTCGTTGTCGCCGATGCGCCATAGTTGCGCCGGGCTCCTTACCGGCAGTGAGCGTAATAGCAGCGCATTCACGAGAGTGAAAATGGCGGTCGTGGCACCAATGCCCAACGTGAGCGTCAGCACGGCCACCACCGTGAAGCCCGGGTCTCTGACCAATCGACGCGCACCGAAGCAAACGTCCTGCACAATCGATTCGAGCCAGATTGTTCCGCGGATCTCTCGGCAATCTTCTTTCACCTGCTCCATACCGCCGAACTCGATTCGTGTGAGCCGGCGTGCTTCACTCTCTGAAATCCCAGACCGCATCTTGTCGGCGACCTGCGATTCGAAGTGGAAGCGAAGCTCTTTGTTGAGATCGCTCTCCATTCGGTTGCGAGCGAATAATCTTCGCACCCAACTCATGAAAGTCCCTCCATCGTTCCCCTGAGGATGAGACCCACCACGTCGGTGAGGCGTTTCCAGTCCTCCGTCTCTGACTGGAGATGGGCTCTGCCCTTGGCGGTGAGCTCATAGAACTTGGCTTCACGTCCGGTATCAGATGGTTGCCAATTGGCGGTCAGGAGCTTCCTGTACTCGAGCCGATGAAGCGCCGGATAAAGCGATCCTTGCTGGACCTGAAGGGCCTCGCGAGACATTTGCTGAATTCTCTGCGCGATGGCGTATCCATGGATGGGGCCAAGTGCAACGACCCTCATGATCAGGAGATCGAGAGTGCCCTGGGGAAGGTCGACTTTGTCCCTGACCTCTTTCATACCTTCTTCCGTTTACATATACTCCCCAATATGTAGAAGGTCAAGGCATACTCTGGGGGAGCCAGCGAAGCGCCTTATTGTAGGGCGGTTAGCACGGAATCCGCCGTCTCGGGGTTAACTGATGCATTCGGAGCGAGTCGGCTGTTGACAATGGGACTACGGCACTAGAGGTTTGTCACTCGTCGTGGAGTGATGCTACTAGGTGCGCTTGGGAATGTCCCAGTGCACTTCTACAAGAGATCCGGGTTTCGAAATCTGAGGTTACATCCGTGATCCAAGTACGCTGTAGCGCATATGCGTTGCAAACGGGCCATCGCGGACCCACAATTTCTCAAGACGAACTCCGTCGGGAAGAACATCGAACAGCCGCACGCCGCCGCCTAACAAATAAGGCGCCACATGGACCAAGATCTCGTCGCAGAGCCCCGCAGCAAGGGCCTGCTTGCCAGGGGATGCGCCGCCCAGCTTAATGTCCTTTCCGTTCGCTACCGCTTTTGCCTGCCGGATGGCGCTGTCGATGCCGTCGGTGACGAACGTCAGATTTGACGGTCCGTGGGGATAATCGGCAGGCGGATTGTGGGTGAGGATCAAAACGGGCGCGCCGTTCACCGGATGACGGCCGCCCCAGCCGTTCGTGATCTCGTATGTCCGTCGGCCGAAGATAAACGCACCCGACTCCGCGAACATCTCTTCAACGATTTCGCGGTTGACACCGGGTACGGGATGGAGGATATCGAGATCACCGGGCCTTTTGGGGCCACTCGTGTACCAATCGAAAATGCGCATTCCGCCGTGACGGCCCAGCGGAAACTTCTTGCCGTCGTCAGGGCCGGCGACGAATCCGTCGAGCGACATCGTCATATCGATAACAACTTTGGCCATGGGCGATCTCCACTACGCAAAAAATTGGGGTACAGGCCCGGTTCTCTTTTAGTTTCTCGCGCCAGCGTCCTGGCTGCAATCGGCCCTCCGAGTCAATCCGGATTCTGAAAGACGTCGATAACGCCCGATCCTGCGGTTGTCTCAACTCAGGCAATCGCGATGACTGTAGTGCGACTTCTGGCGCGACCACCATCTCCTCAACGAGAAAACCCGAGCATTATAATGTGATCTCAAAACGCCATATTCACATCACCAGACATCAGGCGTAGTGTTGGATTATGGCTCGTGTCGCATTCACCTTGAGAATTGACGCGGAAGAGCGCGCTGCCCTTGAAAACCTCAGCAAGGTGGAGCGGCGCCCGGCCAATCAGCTGCTCAATGAAGCGGTCAGGAACTTCCTGCTCCGCCGCAGGCCACTGAGATTCGACGGCTCAGCGAGAGAGCCGATTTATCGCAAATGGAGATCCACGATGAGATTACAAGTGGTGGCGGACTGAAGCTTGGTTAACGGCCTACGAGGTGTGCTGCGGGTGAGCCCGCGCAGCAACGGCGTCCCGTGGTAGAGACTGCGGCAGTCCAAAGCTATGGAAGAGTCGGGGCTCAATAAAGATAGTCATCTGAGCGATCACGTCGTTCTCCAGGGTGATTACGTGAATCGAGTGCGCGTTCCACTGCTCTTTGGCGGAAGAGAACTCATAAACAGCGAAAGCGGGCTGGCCATTCGCCGACGTCGGCACCAGATGAAGGCCGCCACAGGTCTTCCATGCACCAGCAAAGAATGTCCCGATAATCTCGCGCCCCGCGAGCCATTGAAGCCACGGTGGCATGATGGCAGCCGCATCCTCTTTAAGTAGAGCGACGAAGTTGTCAACATTGTGCCCTTCCCATGCCTGCAGATAGCGGCTGAGGAGTTTTTGCTGAGCAGCAGTCGGCGGCGATTGGATGGATGGCCGGCGGTCAGAGTAGCTCTTCGAGAGCGTTTCGCGCGCCCGCTGCAGCGCGCTGTTAATAGACGCGGTGGTGCTTTCGAGCAGTCTGGCTGCCTCAGCCGACGCCCAGCCCAGCACGTCGCAGAGCATGAGCACGGCGCGCTGGCGAGGCGGCAACTGCTGGATGGCGGCCACGAATGCGAGTTGAACCGATTCCCGCGCCGTGAAACGCACTTCAGGGTTCGGCGCAGAATCAGCGATGCCTTCAAGGTCGGTGTCTGGATACGGCTCAAGCCATGGGATGTCGTTCACCGGAGCGCTAAACGCCGATGGATCAACGGCAGGGCCCAACTGGTCGGGCATGTATCGCTGCTGATGCTTCCGGCTTTCGAGCGCATTCAGGCAGGCATTGGTGGCGATCTTGTAAAGCCAGGCGCGCATCGATCCACCATCGAAACTCCCAAAGCTACGCCAGGCGCGCAGATAGGTTTCTTGCACCAGATCTTCGGCTTCCTGCAACGAGCCCAGCATCCGGTAGCAATGCAGTCTGATCTCGCGACGGAATGGTTCGGCGAGCCGTTCGAAGTCCTGGCTTGCATCTTCCGCATCCGCTCCGAGATTTGCAGAATCGATCGCCATGCTTGTCATTCTAGACTTCGCAACCGCGCGGGCAGTTCTGTGTTCGTTTCGTCGTGCAAGGTCGACGGAAATCCAAAAGCGTCGAAAAGACGCGGCATCCCGAATACCGTGAGCGCAGTTATCGAATCATCTGTCAGCGTTAGCGCATGAATGGAACGCGCCGCAAATTGGCTATTGTCCACAGAGCGTTCGTAGACCATGAATGCGGGCTGTCCGTTTGCCGTCGTCGGCAACAGGCGCAAAGGGCGGATCCTGGTCCAGACCATTGTCGAGAATCTGTGGATCGCCTCGCGCCCGACAAACCAACGAAGCGTTGGCGGCATGGTGAGGGTCGTGTCTTCTTTGAGAAGTGCTACGAAACCATCGAGATCATGCCCTTCCCAGGCCTTCAGATAGCGCCGGAGCAGTTTCTGCTGTGCGGGAGTCGTTGGGGATTGCTGGCATTGCCGGGAAGCGGGGTAATGGTGGGAGAGCGTCTCGCGAGCCCGCTGGAGCGCACTGTTCATCGATGTAGCAGAACCACCAAGCAGGGTCGCCGCTTCAGCCGATGCCCAACCCAGCACATCGCAGAGCATGAGCGCGGCACGCTGGCGAGGCGGCAATTGCTGGATCGCAGCCACGAATGCAAGTTGCACGGATTCCCGCAAGGTATAGCGCGCTTCAGGATTCGGCGCGGCATCGGCGATGCCTTCAAGGTTGGTATCTGGATAAGGCTCAAGCCATGGGATGTCGGTTGCCGGAGCGCCGAGCCCCGATGAATCAACGGCAGGCCCCAACTGATCGGGCAGGTATCGCTGCTGATGCTTGCGGCTTTCGAGCGCATTCAGGCAGGCATTAGTGGCGATTTTGTAGAGCCACGCGCGCATCGATCCACCCTCAAAACTCGAGAAGCTGCGCCAGGCGCGCAAATAAGTCTCTTGTACAAGATCTTCAGTTTCGTGCAGCGAACCCAGCATGCGATAGCAGTGAAGCCTGATTTCGCGGCGATGCGGTTCGGCGAGCTCTTCGAAATCCTGGTTTCGCTCGTTGTCGGCGAGTTCGATATGGGAGCTCTCGATCGTCATTGCGGCTGATTATAGAACCCTCGTCAGACCGCGCAGTCATTGGTCTCGCGGCACGCTGCAAACGCCATCCACCTGTCGCATCCGTGCAGAAAACCGAATCAGCGGCTGCCGGGAGCCAGATCGTCCGACCGGCCGGCGGCGAATCGGGGCCACTGCGCGATAGGGCGCCCGCCCGGCCACTCCGGTTCCCACGTGGGCGGTCCGGTTCTCGTCCGCGTGATGGTGCACTGCTGCGGCCAGCCCGCGGGCGAGTCCTCCCATTTCTCTTGCCGCCCGTATACGGTCAAATCGAGCAAGTGGTAGTTGTTATCCATCACTTCCACGCCGCGCGCCGTCGTCCAATACGTCTCGAAAACTCTGGTACCCTGTCGCAGATAGCAAACGATGTGCATCCTGCCTACGCGACGCCCAACCAGCAGGGTTTCGAGCGATTGCGGGGGAGCTGAGTACCATGGCATCTCCCATCCCATAAAGCTGCGGTACCGCGCGCTCTCATCGTAGGAGCCCTGGCAAAACACGGCGAAGGTGACGTCACGAGAGTGCATGTAAGACAGCTCCGCGACCTGCGTGGTGACCCACGTGCATCCTTCGCATTGCTCCGGCGCGGGGTGACCGGCGTGCCACATGAAGTAATAGGCGATAAGCTGCTGACGCCCCTCGAACGCGTCGAGAAGCGTCACCGGACCGTTCGGGCCAATCAGATTCGTGGTCGGGTCGACTTCCACCATCGGCAGTTTTCGGCGGGCTGCCGCGATCGCGTCCCCCTCGTGCGTGTGAGCCTTTTCTCGAACCCGCAATGCATCGAGCTGCTCCTGAAACGTGTTCCGTTCGACGACCTTGGGTGCTGCCAGTTCATCTCGTATGAAGTTTGTCATGAGTGTATCCTCTGTTGGCGGGGTTTTGCGTCCGGTTGGAACCCTCATTCGCAGTTACAAGCTTTCGCTTCTGCTTCGCGCCTTCGGCTGGCCGCCCCGACGGGGTCAGTGAGAATATCGAGCCACAGCGGGTGAATCGAGGTCTCGACTTCGTAGTTGTCGTGCCAGTTCCACCATTTATAGGGCGGGGTTTGCGGGTAGCCCTCCGGTGAATCTTCCCAGGTTTCCTGGCGACCGAGCGCGGTCATATCGAGGTAGCTCCAGGTGGTTCCCATTGCCTCGTCGCCGCGGCT
>JASHOC010000229.1 GCA_030041305.1 Acidobacteriaceae bacterium | reverse complement strand
AACGAGGACCACAGCCGCAAACGCGTCGGCCATGCGGCGCAAAACTTCTCCCTGCTCAACCGCATCGCCCTCAACTTGCTCAAGCAAGATCGAACCTGCAAACTCGGCATCCATGGCAAGCGCCTACAGGCCGCCTGGGACCACAGCTACCTGCTCCACCTCCTCGGGGTGGAGAATTAAGATGCGTTTGCCCTGGGGTGATGCGACTTTGCCTGTCAACGCCTGCCCCGCCGCCGTATGCTGGTTGAAGAGTGCCGCCGCTGCCGCCATTGTCTTCTCCTCGATTGCCCTGTCTCTTGCTCGTTTAACAAGTCACGCCGATTGCCCTGTCATTTCCTCGCCTAACAAGTCACGCCATCACCGAGATGTGCCCGCCCTGCCGAATTTCCGGAGTTGCTGCTTCCAAGCCACCGCTCCGCGCCGGAGTTGCCGCAGTTGCCGAAGCCGGCGAGAATGACCCATTCGGCTGCGGCTCAGAAGCGCCGCTCTGCGCCGCGCTGCCACCCGATCCCTGCTGCATGGCGTCCGAACTACCGCCCCAGTGGGGCGAACCGCCATCGGGCGACGACATGGTCAATGACGCCACCCCGGCGCGATGTTCAGCTAAATAGGCGCCCAACCCCGCCATGTGCCCACCCAAGGCCTGCGCCGCCTCCGCAGATCCCGCCACCACCGCCGCGTGGACCGCTCCTCCGCTCAGGTCCGCGCGCACGCCCACCCAGCCCAGCGCAGGATCCTGGAAACCTGCTTCCGCCCGCTGCGGTCCAGCATGCACCCAGCTCGTCGTCGCCAGCTCCGGACCCGCGTCAAGGGCCGCAAAAGTTTCCCGCGCCCCGGTCCCCGCGCCATTGGCCGAAGCGGGGGCGCTTTCGCGGAGGACGTTCGGTGCGCCGCGCACGCCGCCCAAGTCATGCGCCAGGATGGCGCCGACTGCCCCGTCGCCAGTGGCGCCCCCCCAGCCGGCAGGTTGCAGAGAAAGAGAATGAGTTCCGGGTTGCGCCGCCTCCGTCACGCCCGATGTGCGGGCGGTCCTTCGAACAACTTGTCCGGGGGCGTGCAAGTCGAGAGCCGATTGGACATTTCCCCCGGCCACGATCTCCGTTGCCGCAAGGGAGCCGGCGTCGGTTGCCTGAGCACTGTGATCAGGTTGGCCGCCGGCGAGGGAACCATCGGCGCACGCCGCCAAATTGCTTTCCGACTGAAACGACCATGTGTTTCGATTTTGCTCGCCCGCCGACGCCGCATCGTCCCGAGAGCCCATCTCGCGCATTTCAGCGTTCGCAGCAGCGCCTTCGTGGCCTGTCAGGCCCTCACCGGAAGGAGATCGACCCTGACTGCTCGTCGAGCTCGAGCCCACCGGCGCCATTGCCGCCGCGGCTGCGCCTCTGGGCAGTTGCGCCCCCGAGCTTCCTGTCCCCGGCCGCGTCCCCAGGCGCACGCCTGCGGAACTGCCGGCCGATGCGCCGTCTGATTCGAGAGATGGACCCTTCCGGAGACTTTCCGTGGAACCACTGGCCGCGAGCGATGATCGCGTTGGCAGCGCTTCGAGCGTTCCCGGAATCGCAGCGAGGCTCGCCACCATTTCGGCGCCGTTCAGGCCGGGAGCCGTGACCTCATGGGCCGCGATTTGCACGGAAGCTTGAGCTTCGGCATCCGCCTTCCGCTTGATGCTCTTGCCGGAATCGGCCGAAGGCTCAGCAGCCGGTTGCGCGCTTCCAATCCATGCGCGACCACCTGAAAAAGCCATTTGCGCACGCGCTGCGGTTTCGTTGCCAGCCATCGAATCGGCTTGATTGGGGCCGACGCTTCGCGCGGGATCCTCCGCCGAGGCATTTTGCAGGCCGGCCCCTGTGGACGACGGCAAGGCGGCCGCGCTTCGCGCAGCCAAGCTTGCCTGGGTCCGGCCCGATTCCCCGCTCGTCTTCTCCGTCGCCTGCGAATCGAGATTCGCATTAGCCGAAGGTTCGCGCGGATTGAGCCCAGCCGGCTCCGCACCCAGCGAATCCAGAAACGTCTGCCACCGGGAACGAAAGCTTGCCGCGTTGGTTTGGGCCCCTTGAGCCGTCCCCGGGGGAATGGTTGTCCCTTGGCCAGCGCGTCCGCTCGCAACCGAACCGATCGGCGCCGAACCCAGTCCGTCAACGCCGCTTCCCGCTCCCGCAACCTCGATTCCCACGGCTCCGTTCATGCCCGAATGCAATGCAGACCCCGCGCCAAAAAAGCGGAAAAGGAATTAGAAGGTTGTCACGAAATGGGATGGAGAATTGCCAATCATGAGGAGAGAGAGCCTTTTTGCGTTTGATCGGGCTTAACTCTTCCGCAACAGGCCCGCAAAGTTTCAGCAGCCACGTCGAACCTCAGTCCCCTCTTCCGGAATCGCCGTGCGGCTTCTCTTCAGCTCCCTCCCGGCGCAGCCGGTTCAGATGCCAGTGGTCGAGCGCCTGCTGGCCGCGGCGCCCGGAGGCGAGGGCTTCCCGCGCTTCAGTCTCTTCCACCAGCGTCTCCGCCTGCCGGCGCTCTACCCGCTTGGCGAGGAACTCCTGCCGCCGCAACTCGACTTCGCGCTGAGCTGCGTCGACCCTCGGGTGCAAGGCTGCGGATCGCCGCGCCCCTGCCCTCGCTTCTTCAAGGCCCGCAAGCCGGTCCATTATTTCGCCGCTTCCCGCACTCGCCGCCACCAGCCGCCGTCCCCGGCGCTCCCGCTCGACGGCCTTCTCCTGCGCATGCTGGAGACGCCGCAACTCGCCCAGCGCTTCCCCGAGCGCCTCGCGGCGCTGTTCTTCTTCGAGTTGGAGCACGCGCAGCAGCCGGCGCATGGGGCGCGAACTGGCCATGGCTCAAACCTCCTCCGCCAGAGCGGCGAGCCGCCGCAGCCCGTCGGCAAAATGCACTTTCTCGCGCGCTTCCTGGGTGAGAAAAGCACGCAGCGCCCCCCGGGCCCGCAAGGCGCGGTCGAGTTCCGGATCGGCCCCCGGCTTATAGGCGCCAATCCGCACCAGGTCTTCGGAGCGGGCATACACCGCCATCAGTTTGCGAATCAGCGCAGCTTGCTCGCGATGTTCCGGGGAAGCGACGGCGGGCATCAGGCGGCTGATCGAGTCCAATACTTCGATGGGCGGATACCAGGCCTCCGCGGCCAGGGAACGCGCGAGCACCACGTGACCATCCAACAGCGAGCGCACCGCGTCCACCAGCGGGTCCTGCTGATCGTCCCCTTCCATCAGCACGGTGTAGAACGCTGTAATCGAACCGGTCCGGAAAGCGCCGGTGCGTTCGATCAGCTTGGCCAGGCGGGTAAAGACCGACGGGGTATATCCCTTTGCCGTGGGTGGCTCCCCGGCGGCGAGGCCAATCTCCCGCGCCGCCATGGCGAAGCGCGTCAGCGAATCCAGCACCAGCAGCACGTGTTTGCCTTGCGCGGCGAAGAACTCGGCCACCGTGGTCGCCGCCAGGGCGGCGCGCATGCGCTTCAAGGGTGACTCGTCCGATGTGGAGACCACGACCACGGATCGCGCCAAACCCTCGGGCCCGAGCGAGTCTTCGAGAAACTCGCCCACCTCGCGTCCGCGCTCACCCACCAACCCCACCACCGTCACGTCGGCCTCGGTGTTGCGGGTCATCATGCCGATCAACGTGCTTTTGCCCACCCCCGACCCGCCAAAAACACCCACGCGCTGGCCGCGGCCCACCGTCAGCAGCGCGTCAATGGCGCGAATGCCCGTGCCCAGCGGCGCGCGAATGGGAGCGCGGTCGAGCGGCGCCCGCACGGCGCCTTGGAGAGGCATCGGTTGATAAACCGCAGGCGGAGGGGATTCGTCGAGCGGCGCCCCCTGCGCGTTGAGCACCCGGCCCATCAGCGCTTGCCCGACTTCGATTGCGGGGCCGACGCCCAGCGCCTTGATCTGGTCGCCGAAACGAATGCCCTCGGTGGTTTCGACCGGCATCGAGAGCACGTTCGAGCCGCGAAAACCGATGACCTCGGCCGGGTGCGCGCGGCCGAAACGGTCTTGGATTTCGCAACACTCGCCCACGGAAGCCAGCGGCCCCGCCGACTCGACAGTTTGCCCGACGGACTCGATGACCTCTCCGCGCCAGTGCCACGGCTGCGTCCGCTCCAGGCGGGCAAAGTAACGGGAAAGCAAGGCCATTATGGACGCACCTCCGCGGGCGCGACCGGCGCGCCTGGAGAATGGGCCGGCGCCGAAGACGCGACCCCGCCCACGCGGTCGAAAAACCCGCGCTCGATCTCGGCGAGCTGCGCGCGGACGCCCAGATCCACCGAGCCCAACTTGCTTTCGATCACGCAATCGCCCAGCCGCAATCCTTCATCCGCCGCCACCAGCACTTTCAGGTTCAGGTTGGGGAGGAGCGCGATGGCCTCCTGCCACAGATCAAACTCCGCCGCCGGCGCCCGCAACCGCACTTCGGCCGATGCGGAAAGCTGCCCCAGAGCTACGCGCACCGCCCCGGTGAGAAGCAGCGGGTCCATCTGCGCTTCGCGGCGCAGAATGCGCGCCGCCACCGCCAGAGCCAGCTTTACAACCTCTTGCTCGACCGCGTGCAGGTAACGGTCGCGCTCGGCGGCAAAACGCTCGATGAGCCCGGCGGCCTGCTGGGCCCGGCGCTGTTCCGCTTCTTGGCGCGCCACAGTCTGCGTCTCCCGTTCCGCCTGGCGGCCTTCCTCGACGCCCCGCTGGCGGCCGGCTTCGAACGAGCGGCGCGTTTCCTCAGCCAAGCGACGATCGAAATCCATCTGTCCGGCGGATTCGGCGCCCTTGGCTTGCCCTCGCCTCGGGCGCGGTCCAGATTCCGTTTCCCCTTCTTCGGCCCCGTCGCCCCAGGCAGGCACAAACGGCGCATCGGGACTCTCCGGATACTCAAAGAGCTCAATCCGGCCGACCGCACCCTCATCCCTTACCGTCTGCTGCAACGCCATTCCTTCCTCAAAATCAAACTCCGCGCTCCCGATCTCTCGCATCCGGCCTTTATCAAATTCCGCGGTTCAGCTCTATCGCGTCCGGCCTTCTTCAAACTCCGCGCTTCCGATCTTTCGCATCCGGCCTTTGTGCTGCGACCCTCACGCTTCCGGCCCCATGGCGCCGTCGGCCCAGGTTCGTTCAAGCCAGCATTTCGTCGCCGCTCTCCAGCTTGAGAATCACCTTCCCCTCGGCCTCCAGGCGGCGGGCGAGATTGAGAATCTCTTGCTGCGCCTGCGCCACTTCCCGCGAACGCACCGGGCCCAGCACTTCCATGTCTTCTTTCAACATCTCCACAGCCCGCGAACTCATGGCCTTGAAAATCTGCGCGCGTAGCTCGTCATTCGCGCCGCGCAAGGCCAACGCTAACTGGCGCTTATCCACTCCGGAAACAATCTCCCGAATGGTGGCCGGCGGCACCGTAATCAGGTCTTCAAAGGTGAACATCAGATTGCGAATGCTGAGGGCCAGTTCCGGTTGCGCCTCCTCGATGGTCTCGGGAATTTTCTTCGCTTCTTCGGCGTTCAGCCGGTTCAGCAGATCGGCCACCGCCTTAAATCCCGAGTAGCTTTTGCGCGCGGTGTCACCCATGCTTTCCAAACGCCGATGCAGAATGTGCGCCACTTTTTGCGCCATCTCCGGCGAGAACTGGCGCATCTCCGCCAGCCGCCGGACCACGACCACTTTGTGCTCCTCGCTCAAGTTTTCGAGCACGTGCGAGGCCCGCAGCGGGTCAAGGTGCGCCAACACCAGGGCAATGGTCTGGGGGTGTTCGGATTCGAGCAGCTTGCCCAACTGTTGCGGATCGGTGCGCTGCAGCTGAGCCAAGTTGCCCTGGGCCGCCTCCTGCGAGCGCCGGACCAGCATCAGCAGGTCTTCGGCGCGCTGCTTGCCGAAGGTGTCCTCGAGCAGCCGACTGGCGTAATCGAAGCCGCCGTGGACCATGTAATTCTGGGTTTCGAGCAGTTCCCAGAACTCCTCCACAACCTCCGCTGAAAGCTCCGGCGTAATGCCGCGCAGATCGGCTAGCTCCTCGGTGAGCCGCTCGACGTCAGGCTCGGGGAGCGCGCGCAGGATCCCCTTGGCCAGATCCTCGCCCACGGCCAACAGCAGCACCGCCGCTTTGCGGACTCCGGACATGTTCGCCGACTGGCGCCGCCGCGGCTCTCCGGTCTCGATTCCCTGCTCCGCCAAGGCTCCCTCTTCCTTTCCCACCAATCGGGTCGTCCGCGAATGTCTTCGTCAGACTGCCCGTCTTTCTCCCCACCCAAACCTCGCGCTTAGCGCCAGGCGCTCGAGTCTCCCCACCAGCCGCCCGCGTCTCCCTCCCCAACCGCCGGCGCTTCGCTCGCTGCCGACCGTCTGCGGCCGCGGCGCCGAGCTTAGTCGGAATGAATCCAGCTCTGCAGGAGGCGCGAACTCTGCGTCGGCTCCCTCTTGAGGTGCGCTGTCACTTGCTCGTAAATCTCCTGGTTCCGGACCCGCTCCGGATCAACTTGCGGCGGCTCGGCCGCTGGCAAACTGGCCGGATTGGCCGGCGCCGACAGTTCCCTGCCGGCCTTGTTGGGAACACGAGCCAAAGCCGCCGACCCGGCCCGGCGCAACGCCGGACGGACGCCGAGGGCCACCACCAGCAGCAGCCCCAACAAGAGCGCGGCATATTTCAAAAGCTCAGGCGAGTCCTCCGCCTCGCTCAACCATTCCCGATAGAGGGGCGCCGGCTGCAGATTCCGATTGTCCTCGAAGGCAATGTCCTCGACCGTCAACACATCCCCGCGCGACGGATCGAAGCCCACCGCCGCCTGGGCCAGAGCGGTCAGATTGCGGAGTTCTTCGGGCGAGCGCGGCTGCCAGAGCGCCGCCGAGCCCTTGGCCGCCGGCCGGACCAGCCGGTCGTTGACCACAATCGCGGCCGTCATCCGCCGAATCCGACCGGGATTTTCCAGCACGTGCTTAACCGTCTTCGAAGCCCCATAGGTGCTCGATTCGGTTTTGGCGCTTTCGGGCGGTGTGGTCTCGTGCGGGTACACGGGCACGGCCTGGGAATTGGGCGCGTTTGAAGCCGTGCCGGGAACCCCGGCCGCCACCGCCTGCGGGCCGGTGGTTTGCTCGGAGCGCTGCATGGAGAGCGTGACCGTTTGGTTGGGGTCATATGTTTCCTGAGTGATTTCGCTGGCCTGGTCGTTGTAGTCCAGTGTCACCGAGGCGCGCACGTTGCCCGCCCCGGTCACCGGCTCAAGCGTCGAGACCAGCTTCTCTTCGAGATCCTGTTCGGCGGTCAGTTGGCTGGCTTCGGCCGTCTTCGGTCCCAAGGGCAGGCGTCCCGCCGCGTCCACCAGCACCACATGGTCCGGGGTCAGCCCGTCCACCGCGGAAGCCACCAGGTTGCGGATTGCGTCCGCCTCGCCGTCGGCCAGCGAACGATGGCGCAGCTGGATCACGACCGAGGCCTTGGCCGGCCGTTCCTGTTCGCGAAACAGCGAGTCGTGGGGCATCACCAGGTGGACACGCGCCGATTCCACATCGGACAGCGTGTCGACCGTATGTTCGAGCTCACCTTCGAGGGCGCGCTGATAATTCACCTGCTCGTCGAACTCCGAACCCACCCAGTTGGGCTTGTCGAAGAGCTCAAAGCCAAGCCGGCCGCTCTTCACGCCCCCCTTGGCCGCCGTCGCCAGCCGCGCCTTGTCCAGATATTGCGCCGGGACCCGGATCCCCGTTCCATCGGCGTTCACATCAAACGGAATCTGCGCCTGCGTCAGAATCTGGCCGGTCTGGCGAGCGTCCTCGGGGTCGAGGTTGACATAGAGCGTGCGCCAGTCGGTGCGCATCCCGTACCAGAACAACAACCCGATCAATCCCGCCAGCACCAGCGCCGCAACCCCCGACCAGCCGCGCTGCGCGGCGGGCATCTCGGCCCAACGCACCTTGCCCAAGCCCCAAAGCGCCGCCAGCCGGTCGCTCAGTTGCGGCGGTCCGGGCCGGAGGGTCGGCGCGCTTTTTTCCAACTGTGTTCCGGTGGCCATGTGATTTGCTTCTAGCTCCTAGCTCTTAGCTCCTAGTTCCCAGCCTTGCGCTGATCATGCTCTGCGCCCAAGCGCCCTTTTCCCCGAGGGACAAAACCCTGCCGCGTCGCCGCTCTTTTTCCCCTGGCCCAATTCGATCAAGGCCCACCTCACGCAAGAACCAGCTAAAAACTGATAGCTGAAAGCTGATAGCTGATGGCTTGCCTTCAGAACTGCATGCCGATCACCTGCTGGTAGGCCTGCACGGCTTTGTTGCGCACCGCCAATGCCAGTTCAAAGGCCATATCCGCTTTCTCCGTGGCGATCATCGCCTGATGCACGTCGACGCCTGATCCGGTCATCAATCCATCCACAGCCGCGTGCGCCTGGCTTTCGAGCTGGTCCACTTGGCCGACGGCGTCAGTGAGCAGGTCCGCGAAGGGAGCCGGCCCGGAAGCGGCTCCCGTCGCGCCCAAAGAAAAATCCGGGGCGAGGGTCGGCGTTGGCGTTCCCCCGGCCAGACCCGGCAGAACCGCCGCTGCGGCGTTCAGTGCATTCAGTGGGCTTGCCATTCTCTACCTCTCTCGCGCGGCCGTCCTTGGCGCCGGATACGGCTCGGCGGCTACGACTTGGCAATGTCGAGCGCCGCCGAGACCATCCCCTTCTCCGCCTGCACGGCCGAACCGTTGAGGCCGTAGGCACGCGTCGCCCCCATCAGGTCCACCATCTCTGTGAGCGGGTTAATGTCCGGATACGCCACATACCCGTCGGGTCCAGCGTCCGGATGGCCCGGGTCGTAGCGCTTGAGCGGCGGCGACGGGTCCTCGACCACTTGGGCGATGTGCACGCCCGGCGCGACTCCGGAATGGGGCAGACCGATGGCGGGCAGCGCCGGCATTGCCGACGAATTTGCCGCCGCGCCCGGCGAAGCCGAGATCAGCGAATTGAGAAAGTCCGGACCGCCCTGGTTGGCCGCGAAAACCACCTCCTGGCGGCGATACGGACCGCCCGAAGCGGTGCGGGTGGACTCGGCGTTGGCCATATTGACCGCCACCACTTCGGCGCGCATCCGTTCGGCCTGCATCGCGCCACCCGAGATTTCCATCATTCCGAATAGGTTCATCTCCACACCTCCGAACGAGGTCTTTGGTTCGTACCCTCCGCTCCTCCTCGCCAACCGTTCCAACGCCGAAAACCGTTCTCCCCGGCGGCGCTACTTATCGGCGTGAATGGCGTCCATCACCCGCTGATACTCCTGGCGCAGCAGGGCCACGCCCGTCTTGAACTTCAGTTGCGCCTCGGCCAGGTTGAGGCTTTCGCGGTCCATGGACACATCGTTGCCGTCGGGCCGCGCGATCAATCCATCCACTGCCCTCACGCGCACTTTTGACGGTCCTCGTCCCTGGTCCACATCCGCCATTGCCTCCCGCATTTCGGCCTCGAAATCCATCCCCAAGGCCCGGTAGCCGGGCGTATCGATGTTGGCCATGTTGGCCGCGGTTAGCTTGGCCTCGGCGGAGGCGAGATCGAGGTACCGCACGATCTCATCGCTCATTCGGGTTGCAATCTCGATGCTCATCGCGATCCTCCCCACTCCATCCCACGCCTCTCGGACAAACCTCAATTCACCGCCAGCCCGAAGTCGATCTCGCGCGCGGTCAGCACCGGCTCGTCTCCGGCCAGGATGACGCCGCGCTCCAACACGTGTTCGAGCTCGCGAACGTTGCCCGGCCAGTCATGCGCGGCCAGCTTGGCCATGGCGCCGGCGTCCAGGCGCTTGACCGGCATATCGCGGCCTAGCTTCTCGAGGAAGTGCTCGACCAGCAACGGCAGATCCGGGGCGTGGTCGGCGAGTGCGGGCGTGCGAATCAGAAACACCGCCAAGCGGTAATAGAGGTCGGAACGGAAGGTTCCCGCCTGCGTTTGCTGGGCCAGCGGCCGATGCGTCGCCGCCACAATGCGTACGTCCACTTTCACGGTTTCGTTGTCGCCCACGCGCTGCAGCTCGCCACACTCCACAAAGCGCAATAACTTCGACTGTAGACCGAGCGGCAGCTCGCCGATCTCGTCCAGAAACAGCGTTCCGCCGTCGGCGGCTTCGATGCGGCCGACTCGACCCTGCACGGCGCCGGTGAAAGCGCCCCGGGTATGACCGAAGAGCTCAGCCTCAAGTAACGCCTCCGGTATTGCGGCGCAATTAATGACAATAAAAGACTTACGGCTTCTCAAAGAAAGCCGGTGCAGGGCTTCGGCGACCAGTTCCTTGCCCGAACCCGTTGGCCCTTCGATGAGCACCGGCGTCATGCGGGGCGCAACCAGGCGCACGCGGCGGCTCACCTCGATCATGCACGGAGCATTGCCCACCAGTTCCGGAAGCCGATCCGTGGCGGCCGTGGCCCGCTCCGGCGGCGCGACCCGGATGGGAATGGCGCCGGTTTTGCCGGCCGGAGTGCGCGCCGGTGCCGGGACCATTTCTCTGATGGTCGCGGGCAACCGCCCGTCTGTTTCCCATGTGTTCTCATGCGCGGTCTCCGCGATGGCCCCGCGTTCGTCCCCCATATCCGGCGCGGCATTCCAGGCTGCCGTGTCCACATCCTGGCAGCGGCGCATGGCGTAGAGCAACTCCTGGCGATGCGGACCGCGTGGGCTTTCGAACTGGGACGACCCGCCAGCCGCCACCAGATCAACGAGCGGAAAGCGCTGGCGAAAGTCTTTCAGAAATTCATCCAATTCGAGATCGGGAAGCCAGGAGTCGACAATCATCGCTTCGGGCAAGGCAATTTCGGCCTCGGTCCAAGCCTGGGCGCCGCCCTCCGCTTCCCTCACCTGCCAGCGCAAACCGGCGAGGGTGTGGGAGAGCTTCTGGCGGAAATTTCGGTCGGCGCTCGCCACCAGGGCGGTGCGCGGGCGGACGCGGCCATTTTGCGGAAGGGCGGGAACGGGAACAGAAAGCATGAAGTGTCTCCTCAAAAAAGATCAATAACTTGAACAGCCCGAAGAACATTCGAGCGCAGATATGGCATTCCTTTCACCCGCCGCGGGCGCCGAATGCGCCGGAGCGGCCGCCAGCGCCATTTCGGTTTCCGAAGGAACCATGTAGCCCTGCCCGCGCACGGTGCGGATCAGGCGACCCGGAGGCGGATCCTTCAGCTTGCGGCGTAGGTAGTTGACGTATACATCTACAATGTTTGTGGTCTGGGCCGGCTCCAGGTTCCATACCGTTTCCAGCAAATCGACTCGCGAAACCGAGCGGCCGCGGTTCAGCATCAAGTGCTCGAGCAGCGCAAATTCCTTGTTGGTGAGCGAGATCGCCTCACCGCCGCGGCGCGCGGTATGATCCAGACGGTCCAATTCCAGGTCGCCGGCGCGCAGTTGCAGCCGGGTCTCGCGTTTGCGCCGGAGCAGCGCCCGGCAGCGCGCCCGCAGCTCATGCAGGCTGAACGGCTTGATCATCAGGTCGTCGGCGCCGCGATCGAGGCAGCGCACTCGCGTGTCCACTTCCTGCCGCGCGGTCAGCACCAGCACGGGCAGGTCAGCGTCGAGGGAGCGCACTTCCTCGAGAACATGTTCGCCGTCCTTGACCGGCATGTTCAGGTCGAGAATGGTCAAATCCGGCAAATCCTCGCGAAACGCCTCCACGGCCGCGCCGCCGTCATAAGCCAGGCGAACCCGGTGTCCGTCGGCTTCCAGCCCCCGGCTTAGAAACAATCCCAATGCCTTGTCATCTTCGGCGATCAGTAACCTCATGCGAACTTCCCTCCCGCTATGCCCTCGCCATGCCCCGCGATGTTCACCCGAAGCACCTGCCTGTTCAAAGCCCTGGCGCATTGGTTAAAGCGGTCTAACGCGATGAACCTCCTCTACCTTGCCGCGTGTCGGCGGCAGACTCAAGATTGGAAAGTAAAAAGAATGGTTCCTGAATTCAGGATTGGATTCGCTCCGAGGCCGAGTTCGGTAACCGGCATCGAGGAGCTGAACGGTGACAGCGGTCACAGCGAAAAATGGACGAAGGGAGCCTGTTTCTTCTCGCACCGTTCGCGAGCGATTTGTGAGCTTCCGGCCCCGCGGCTTGCGGCCGATTCCGGGCGCCATTTCAGGCTCGCCGCCATGAGCGCTTCGGGCTTCCCGGCCGTCGATTGCATTGAAGTCACTGTTACCCTTGAGCAGGAAAGCCGGAAGCGCGAGGGGACGCCGGACCGGCAACCGGAGCTATGACAGAGTTCGTCATCAGACTGGCCGATGAGCGCGGCCGCGTGCAGGAGCAGATCCAGACCGCGGCCACGGCCGAGGAATTGCGCGCCCGCTTTGCCCATGCGGGCTACCACGTTTTCAGTGTGCGCTCCCGTGGAGGGCTCTCCGGGTTGGGGCGGCGCAAAGTCAAGCTCGAGCCCTTTCTCATTTTCAATCAGCAGTTTCTCACCCTCATTCGCGCTGGATTGCCCATTCTTGGCTCGCTGCAGATGCTGGGCAAGATTCAGAAGAGCGCCAGCTTCGCCGGCCAGTTGGACGATGTAGCCAGCCGCGTGAAAACCGGTGAAGCGCTTTCGGCGGCCTTTGAAGCGCAGAGTGGTTTTCCGCTGATGTACACCACTACGCTGCTGGCCGGGGAGCGCTCCGGGAATCTGCAGGAGGTTCTGGAGCGGTATGTCAGCTTCCAGAAGGTTTCGCTGGCCTTCCGCAAGAAACTCACGGCTTCGCTCATCTATCCCTCGCTGCTGATGACCCTGGTCATCGGGCTGATGATCTTTCTGCTCACCGTGGTGGTGCCGCAGTTCGCCGTCCTCTACGATCAGATGGGCTCCAAGCTGCCCACCATGACCATCGACCTGCTGAGCTTCGGCAAATGGATGCAGCATAACTTCATCTGGCTCGCCGCTGGAGCCGTCGTCCTTGGCTTCACGGCCTACCGTTTCTCGCTCAGCGAGAAGGGCCGGGATTTTGTGGATGGCTTCCGCGTAGGCCTGCCGGTCTTCGGCAAAATCTGGCTCAAGTACCAGGTGGCTCTATTTGCGCGCACGCTTTCGACGTTGCTTACGGGCGGCTTGCCGCTGGTGCCCTCGCTTGAAACCGCGGCGCGCTCGATTTCGTCGCGGAAAGTCTCCAGGGCGGTGCACACCTCGATCAGCACGGTGCGCGAAGGCAAGAGCCTGGCCGAGTCGCTTACCAAAACAGGCGTCTTTCCCGATCTGGCCGCAGAGATGATCACGGTGGGCGAGCAAACCGGCGCCTTGCCGCAGATGTTGAATTCGGTGGCCGAATTCTTTGAAGAGGACGTGGCCACGGCCCTCACCGCCGCGCTGGCCCTCATCGAGCCGGCCATTCTCATCGTCATGGGCGTGGTCGTGGTTTTCATTCTTATCTCGCTGTACTTGCCCATTTTTTCGCTGGGCCAGGCCGGCGGAGCCGGAGGTTAGTCCGCAATGGCCGAAGCAAATGTTGTTGTTCTTCCGACTCCTGCGGCCGGCGACGAACGCGCCCAGGCTGAAGCCCTGGCGCGCCGGTACCACGCGCAATTCGTGGACCTGAAGAATTTCAAAATCCAGCACGACCTGCTCCGCACTGTGCCGGTGGAGCTGATGTTCCGGTACAACTTTGTGCCCATCGAGCAGCAGGCCGACGGGCTGACCATCGCGGTCAGCGATCCCTCGCGGCTCATGGTGCTCGACGAGATCGCCGGTCTTTTGGGCCAGCGCATTCACCCGCGCGTGGCCACGCTCTCCCAGATCACCGACCTGCTCAAGAAAACCGAACAATCGCAGCGCGTGCTCGATGAAGCCAGCGAAGGGCTCACCTTTGACGTGGTGACCGGCGAGGAGAACGCCGACGAGAACATCTCGATCGAAAAGCTGACCAGCGAGGAAGACATCAGCCCCATCATCCGGCTGGTGGACACCACGATTTTCACGGCGCTGGAGCGCCGCGCCTCGGACATTCACATCGAGACCAACGACGATTCTGTGGTGGTCAAGTACCGCATCGACGGCGTGCTGCAAGCGGCCATGGCGCCCATTGCGCGCGAGCATCACACCACCATTCTGAGCCGCATCAAGATCATGAGCGAGCTCGATATCGCCGAGCGCCGCGTGCCCCAGGACGGCCGCTTTCGGGTGCGCTACAAGGGACGGCTCATCGACTTCCGCGTCTCGATTATGCCCACGATTCACGGCGAAAACGCGGTGCTGCGCGTGCTCGACAAAGAATCGATGAGCGAGAAGTTCAAGAACCTGACGCTCGCCGTGGTGGGCTTTGCCGAAGAAGATCTAAGGCGCTTCCGGCGCTACATCCGGGAGCCGTACGGCATGGTGCTGGTGACCGGGCCGACCGGCTCCGGCAAAACCACCACCCTTTACGCGGCGCTGAACGAAATCAAGAGCGATGAAGACAAAATCATCACCATCGAAGACCCGGTTGAGTACCAAATTCGCGGCATCACGCAAATTCCGGTGAATGAGAAAAAGGGCCTGACGTTCGCACGCGGATTGCGTTCCATCTTGCGCCACGATCCCGACAAGATTCTGGTGGGCGAAATCCGTGACCAGGAGACGGCGCAGATCGCCATCAACTCAGCGCTTACCGGTCACCTGGTGTTCACCACCGTCCACGCCAACAATGTGGTCGATGTGCTGGGTCGCTTTCTGAATATGGGTGTCGAAGCCTACAACTTCGTCTCCGCGCTCAACTGCATTCTGGCCCAGCGGCTGGTGCGCACCATCTGCGAATACTGCGCGCACAAAGTCTATTACGACGACGAGACGCTGCTCGCGAGCGGTTTGGAACCGGCGGAATGGCGCAGCTTCGGCTTCCGTGAGGGCGCTGGCTGCATGGAGTGCGGCGGCACGGGGTACCGCGGGCGCACCGCCATTCATGAATTGTTGGAGCTTACCGATCCCATTCGCGAGACGATTCTCGCCAAGAAGCCGACGTCGGAAATTCGCAAGCTGGCGCAGAAGGAAGGCATGACGTTTTTGCGCGAGTCGGCCATTGAGCGGGTGCGGCGGGGAATCACGACGCTCAAGGAGATCAACAAGGTCACGTTTATCGAGGCCTCGCGGTAAGGCAGGGGCGAGGGAACGAGGGACCAAAAGAACGAGGGAAAGAGAAAACAGGACGATGGGTTCGGCGTTCAACAAAACGAAGACAGCTTCTCAGCCCGGTGGGCGTCCGCCGGCGGCCGTGGAGATCACGCCTGAAGGAGTGCTGGCGGCGGTGCGCCGCGGCGGTCTAGGCGCGGCGCATGAGCTCGACTGCGCCTTTGCCTCCTTGCCTGCCGGAGCCCTGGTTCCCGGCATCGACGCTCCCAATCTGCACGTGCCGGAAGCCGTTTCCGCCGCCATTCGCAACGCTTTGGGCGAGGTTTCGCCGCGTACCCGATCTGTGACCGTGATTCTGCCTGACACCACTGTGCGCGTCTTCGTTCTCGATTTCGATTCCCTGCCCGCCAAATCCGCCGAAACCATTCCCGTGCTGCGGTTCCGCTTGCGCAAAATGGTTCCTTTCGATGTGGAGCACGCCGGTGTAAGCTACCAGGTGCTTTCGCAGAGCAAAACCGAGTGCCGGGTGCTGGCGGCAATTCTGCCTGGGCCGGTCCTGGCCGAATATGAAGATGCGGTGCGCGCTGCCGGCTATGAGCCCGGAGCAGTACTGCCGTCGAGCCTCGCGTCCCTGGAAGCGGTCGATTCGCTTGAAGCGGTGCTCATCGCAAACTTGAGCGGCCAAGCCCTCACCACCACAATTGCAGCTGGCGAGGATCTGCTTCTTTACCGGACCCTCGATCTGCCCGAATCGCCCG
>JASHOC010000228.1 GCA_030041305.1 Acidobacteriaceae bacterium | reverse complement strand
GCCATGCTAGAACCCCGCTGCGCGAACAGCGGGGTTCTGCACCGCCTCTCTCAATCCACCATACAATTCCGCCGCTCGATGTCCGATGATCGGACCGAGGACGGCGCTGCGGCGCAGATGATATTACCCGTCCTTACAACCGGCAAATGTTCCAAAAACCACGTTTTGTGATGATCGACAACATGGAGCGGCCACTACAATCGTGATCCGGACATTCTGAACCGCGAAATCAATCTCGACGGTGGGTTGACGCGGGTCATCGGCGTGCTGTCCAAAGGTTTTGAGCTGCCCACACTGGAAGCCGCTGACATGTATCTGCCCTTGGCGCTGAACCGGGCCGTACAAAACAAGGTCAATGGGGGCTACGGCGAACCCACGCGCACATTTGCGCGGCTCAAGCCCGGCGTGAGCATCGCCCAAGCCAGGGCCGAGATGGAGCCGCTCTTCCGGCACACGCAGCAGACATTTATCCCCCCGGCACTTCGCTACGACTTCCACTTGAGCATCCGTTCATTGCGCGAACGCGAGACCCAGGGTGCACGGTTGCCGGCCTGGATACTGCTGGGCGCGGTGCTGGCCGTTATGCTGATCGCCTGCGCCAACGTGGCCGGCCTGATGTTGGCGCGCGGCGCGATGCGAGAACGGGAAATGGCCGTCCGTGCGGCGCTGGGAGCAAGCAGGGGACGGCTGATGCAACAGCTATTAATGGAAGCGCTTCTCATTTCACTTGCGGGAGCGGCCGGGGGTCTGGTGTTCGCCGAAGGACTTTTGCGTGCGTTTGTCGCAATCGCTCCCAGCGGGATACCGTTTCTGGGCAGGGCGGGCCTTGATCTGCGAATCGCGATCTTCGCGGTCCTGCTATCACTCGCTTGCGGGACAATCTTCGGTCTTGCGCCCGCTCTCGAGCAGCCACGCTCCAGTGCATTAGCCGCGCGCGCTTCCGGCCGCGGCAGGCGCGCCTATCTGCGGCGGGGTCTCGTGGTTGTCCAGATTGCCTTCAGCATGCTTCTTCTTTCTGGAGCGGGATTGCTGGCGCTCAGCTTTCAAAAAATCGAGGAACAGAACCTTGGTTTCCGGGCAAAAGGCGTAATAACGGCTCAAATTGCTCTGCCGCAGTTCCGTTACAACACGGTGCAGAAGCAAATGGATTTCTATCTTCGGGCGGAAACGGCAATTCGCCGCTTGCCCGGGATCCGCGCGGTTGCGGTCACTGATTCCGTGCCTCCCGGAGGTTGGCAGGGCGGCACTCACTACTCTGGATTGGCGACCGAAGAGAGACCTCATGCACCTCCCGGAACGGGTGAATCGGTCGTGACTCGGCAGGTTACACCCGACTATTTCCAAGCGCTCGATATTCCCATCGTTCGAGGTCGCAGATTCTCGGAGGAGGACCGCACTTCCAGTCAACCTCGTGTGGTGCTCAGCCGGCTGTTAGCAGCCCGGCTGTTTCCCGGCGAAGATCCTGTGGGAAAGCGGATTCAGATTGCGGGCATGTACAACGGCGCCTGGATTATGGTGGCCGGCGTGGCAGACAACGTCAAAAACAGCGGGCTCACCGAACAGGACGAGCCGGAAATCTACCTGCTGCGGCGTAGCGTGGTGAGCGACTGGAGCGGGCGGGCGCCGACGCTGGTGATCGACTCGGTTCTTTTGGCCGACACCGTCATGCCATGGGTGCGGACGCAGATCTCTTCCCTGGACCCAACGGCGCCAGTGGAAATGAAGACTCTGAAGCGAACGGTGAGCGGCCTGGCCGCACGGCCCCGCTTCGAGACGGCGCTGCTCGGCTTCTTTGCTTTCATAGGTCTTGCCACGGCCGTCATCGGCCTCTACGGGGTCATCGCGTTCCTGGCCAGACAGCGGACCCAGGAGATCGGAGTGCGCATGGCGCTGGGGGCTACCCGGTTCGACATCCTGCGTCTCGTTTTGCGCGAGAGTTTTCGCCTAACCGCGATGGGCGGCGCTGTGGGGCTGGCTGCTTCGCTCTCATTCTCCCGTGTGCTCAAGAGCCTGCTCTACGGTGTTGGCCCACACGATCCGGTCAGCTTTGTCGCCGTCACTTTGCTGCTGATTCTGGTGGCGATTGCGGCCATGCTAGTTCCGGCTCGCGCCGCAATGACGGTTGAGCCTGTGGTGGCGTTGCGCGTCGAGTAGCCGAGTTGCCAGGCATTTTTTGCGTGCAACTGTGGAGTCCTCGACCTCGCTCGAATGACCGCAGCTGGCCTCATCTCCCAAGAACCAACTGAACTCAGTGTTCATGGAGTTTGATCCCGCGGTGGTCCCTCAACGGGACCGCGCCACCTTCTTGGCCGCCGATTTCTGCGCCCGCTTGCCTGGGGCGGCGGCTTTCGACGATATGGCCTTCGACGTCGCGGCCGATTTCTTCGCAGCTTTCTTAGGTTTCGACGGCTGCGCCGCCGACTGCTGTTTCCGCGCTGCTTTGCCGCGCGCCGCGCGGGTCTTGGCCGCTAGCGCCGCCGTCAGTTCCGCATCGAACTCGGACGGCGTCAGCGGCCGCGCCGACTTGCGCAGCCTCTCGATGTCGTAAAACGCGCGCCGCTCGGCCAGAAAAACGTGGACCACGAAATCCACGTAGTCCAGCAGGATCCACTCGCCGTGGCGGCGGCCCTCGACCGAATGGGCATACACGCCGAAATCGCGCTTGAGCCGCAACTCGATCTCATCGGCAATGGCGATCGCCTGCCGGTCGTTGACCGCCGAGGTCACGAGGAAAAAATCGGCGAGTCCCGAGTCCACGGGATCGAGCTCGAGAATGCGGGTGTTCTGGCCCTTCTTTTCTTCGCAAACCGCGGCTGCGGCCTGGACAAGAAGGCGCGTTTGCGAATGCGCCGGGACTGTGCTCATGCGATGGTTAGGCTCTCCACAGCCCATCGTATCGCCTCGCCAAGCAGGCGGTAAACCGGAGCGCCGGGCGGGCGCGCATCCTGGACGCTGGCTGGGCGCTGGGCCTCGCCGCGCTTTTCTTCTGGTGGCCTGGGCGGGGGCGCATCGCCCAGGGCCGCGCATGGCTTGCTGAACGCGAAGGGCATGACGCTCTGCCCGAGCCGCTACCGATACAGCCGATGCCCGCGGAGATATGCCGACACCGCCGGGGGCAACAATGCACCGCCTAACGCGCCCTCCGCGCCCGGGCGCGCCTCGGCTTCCATCCGCGCCCGAATCTGGGAAGCGCTGATCTCCACGTCGAGCTCCGGCAACACATAGAATGGCGCACACCGACCGGTCCCGTTCGTCACGACAAATTCCCGAATCGCCACGCTGCCCACCTCGCGCTCGCCTTCCGGCGCGGGGTGCATCGCGAGCCCCTCGGGCAGCGCGGCCTTGAGGCTGTCCATTTTTTCGCCCGGCCGCGAAGCCACAATTAACGGCGCCGCAAAAGGGATTTCGGCGGCGCGATGCCACCGTCGCAGCCCGAAATAGGAGTCGGCGCCCATCAAGCAAAACAGCGCGCACTCGGGCCCCAACTCACCGCGCAATTGTTCGAGCGTTTCGAGAGTAAAATTCGGCGCGCCGCCGGCTTTGGGCGCATCCGCTAGCGAAACGCAGAACCCCGCTTCGCCCGCAATCGCCAAACGCGTCATCTCCAGGCGATCGTCAAAGCTGGCCGTCGGGCCTCCTGGCTTCAAGGGTTGCGCGCCCACCGGCGCAAACAGCACCGTATTCAGAGCCAGGGCCGTCCGTGCCGCCCGCGCCACCGCCAAATGCCCCAGGTGCGGCGGGTCGAAGCTGCCCCCAAAGAAGGCAACCCGGCGAACGCCGCTCGCGGTCTCAATCATGGGTTCATGCTATCGCGCCGCTGCCGGCGGGGCGCCGCATCGGCCCAAACGCCCGTCAGGTTCATTGGGTACGGTCCATCGTCTACACTGAAAGCGAAGCTCATGCGTCCCCTCATCGCCGTCTTGGCCTTTGCCGGTCTTATCGTCTCCACCCTCGCGCTCCAGGTGCATTACGCCACCGGCACTCAGCCCTGCGACATCAACACCCGATGGGACTGCGGCATTGTCAACCACAGCTCCTATTCGGTCATCGCGCACACGCACGTGCCCGTGGCCGTTATCGGCATGGCCGGCTATCTGCTCATGGGTATTCTGGCTTTAGCGCGCCGGCGGGCGTGGCTCTTTGCCGCCGCGGTGCTCGGGCTGCTCTACGCCTTGTATCTGTCGGGCATTGAGAAGAACGTTCTTCAAGTCTGGTGCCTCTACTGTGTCATCTCGCAGTGCCTCATTGCGCTGATCACCCTGCTCTGCCTGGCCTGGCTCATCGCGGAAAAAGCTGCGCGCATGCGCGCGCGCAAGGTTGCGTAGAGCGCCTTTGCAAGAGAGCGCGGCGCTGTAGGCTCGCCTTGCTTCTCGCTTCCCGCTGATAAACTTGAACAAGATCGATGTTCTCAGACTGGTACGCGCGCCTGATGTATGGCTGGGAAACGCGGCTCACCACGCGCGACGAAAATCGGGTGGTGCGTCCCTTGGAATGGGGCTTTGAGTGGATCGCTCCCTTTCTCGAGGCGAACGGATTCGGTGGGGCACTGCCCGCTCCGGAAGTTGTACGCGACCATGCCGCGGCGGAAGCCGCCATGGCGCGCATCAATCAGCTTCTCATCCGCCACAGCGAGCGTTTCTTCGGCTATCGCCGTCCCACGGACTTCCGTCTTGAGGAGCGCTGTCCGCAGCTGTTTCCCACCAACGTGCGCCCGGAAACCTTGGCTCGCGACGCCACCCTCCGCGCCCGGGCTGCCGAGGGCAAGCTCAAGCCGGCGCAGTTCCTGCGCTTCACCTCGCCGGAGCGCACGCCCTACCCGCAAAACGATCTGGTCAGCGCCCGCTGGTTTCCCGCTCCGGCGCACAAAGACCCGGCGCGGCCCAAGCAGGCCATGGTGGTGCTGCCGCAGTGGAACGCCGACGGCCTGAGCCACAATGTGCTCTGCGCTCTGTTCAACCGTATGGGGGTTTCGGCGCTGCGTCTCTCGAAGCCGTATCACGACATTCGCCGCCCCACCGAACTGGAGCGCGCCGATTACGCCGTCAGCGCCAACATCGGCCGCACCCTCTCCGCCTGCCGCCAGGCCGTGGTCGATATCCGCTGCTGCGTTGACTGGCTCGAAGAGCAGGGCTACAAACACTTCGGCGTCTTGGGCACCAGCCTCGGCTCCTGCTATGCCTTTCTCGCCAGCGCCCACGATCCACGCCTGCGGGTGAACGCTTTCAACCACGCGTCAACCGCTTTTGGCGATGTGGTGTGGGCGGGCCAAAGCACGCGCCACATCCGCTCGGGCCTGGAGCAGGCCGGCCTCACGCAGGAGCGGCTCAGCGCGCTCTGGGCCGCCATCAGCCCGGTCAGCTATTACGAGCAGTTCAAAAGCCGCGAGGCCAGAGGCGCGGGCAAAAACGTCCTCGTGGTCTACGCCAATTACGACCTCACGTTTCCCAGAGAATACTCGCTCCGGGTGGTCGAAGCTTTCCACCGCGATGGCATTCCTTTCCAGGCCCGCGTTCTCCCCTGCGGCCACTACACCACCGGCGAATTCCCTTACAAGTACATCGACGGCTGGTATCTGGGCTGGTTCGTTTATCGCGCCTTCAAAGCCCTGCGCGCAGAGAAAACGAGCTCCAGCGCAGCCGCTGTTGAACCGCACGAGGCCGCGGGCCAAACGCGCACGGCTGGAGCACGCGCGGCTGGAGGATCCGGGGCGGGTCGACGAGGGCTCTGAGGGACACTTTTTTGGACGGAAAAGTGGATCGCGCCGGTGAAGGGCTATTCCGACAGATTCGTCGCGCACGCGGTCAATTTCGCCCCCCCCCAAAAAGGAGTTGAGGACCGGCCCAAAAAGTAGTTGAGGGCGGGGTCGATCAGAAGATTTCCGAGGAATCCGTACATACAGTCGCCGCATGAATCGCCAACAGCGTTTCGAGCAGCGGCTTGAGCAACTTCAAATCCAACGCATTGGTCCCGTCGGACTTGGCGTTCGCCGGATCGTCGTGAACCTCCAAGAACAGGCCGTCGACTCCTGCGGCCACCGCGGCGCGGGCCAGCAGCGGGATGAATTCCGGCTGGCCGCCGCTGACGCCGTTGGCCGCCGAGGGCTGCTGCACGGAGTGCGTGCCGTCGAAGACCACCGGCGCCAGGGAGCGCATGACGGCCAGCGACCGGAAATCCACCACCAGCGTGTTGTAGCCGAAGCTCGAGCCCCGCTCGGTCAGAAAGACGCGTTCGTTGCCCGTCGAACGCACCTTTTCGAGCGGGTGCGCCATGTCCCACGGGGCCACGAACTGGCCCTTTTTGATGTTGACGGCGCGGCCGGTCTTGCCCGCGGCCACGAGCAGATCGGTCTGGCGGCAGAGGAAGGCGGGAATCTGGAGCACATCGACGGCCTCGGCGGCGATCTCGCAGTGGCCGGGTTCGTGCACGTCGGTCAGCACCGGCAGCCCGGTTTCGCGCGCGATGCAGCCGAGAATCCGCGCGCCTTCCTTGAGGCCCGGGCCGCGGAAGCTCCGCACGCTGGTGCGGTTGGCCTTGTCGTAACTGGCCTTGAAAATGACCGGGACGGCGAGATCGCCGGCGATGCGCTGGATGGAGCCGGCCATTCGGCGCGCGTGCGCCTCGCTCTCGATCACGCAAGGTCCGGCGATCAAAAAGAGCCGGCCCGCTCCCACGTGCACCGGCCCGATTTCAAAGGAGTGGTTCACGAGGCGATTTTATCCTGCTGCGCCCGCAGCGATTGGGCAGCCCGCAATCGTCAACCCAAGTGGCTGCGCGACCACTCCCAAAGCGCCCGGTCCAGGGTGCGCAGCGGCGTGGGCGCGGGCAAATCCTTCTGCGGCTCCACAATGTTGCTCTCCGCCAGCCGCTTGCAAAAATCCAGATATTCCTTGTAAAAACTCACGTCATGGCGCGCATGGCCCAGCGCTTCCAGGGTGCGGAAATCGAGCACTGCGTAGCGCTCGGGAAAAATGGCCGCCAGGATCGCCGAGGCCACGGCAATATCCACGCCATGCAGTTCCAGCAGAGCCTTGACCGCCGCTTCCGTCGAGGTCTCCGGCGAAGCGGCAATGGCCAAAACCCGCCGGATCTTCTCATTGCTGTTGGCAATGAGATATTGCACTACCCGTTCCGACTTCCAGCGCACGATGGCTTCGAGATTGGCCAGCGTATAGTCGCCATTGCGAATTGCTTCTCCGGCCTCAAAAGCGGCTTTCTCAAGTTCGTGTTCTTTTTCGCCGGTCTTCTGCCAATACTCATCGGCGAGCTGTTGCAGGTCCGATTCCGCGGGTTGAAGCTGGAAATACGCCACCATGTTCTTCCTTCCTTTCCCCAAAAACCTACACACAATAGTGCCGCCGCGAAATCTTTGTCAATCACCCGATAGGGACTTACGCAGGGCGGCCCCAAATCGGATGGACAGGAGTCCCAACGGGCAGCTATTTGACGTTGGAGGCGGAGTCTAGCATCTCGCGATCAAAATGCGTTCAGAGGCGCCTGGATGCGACATGGTATTTTTTTTGGTAAAATGCCATCATGAATGCCATTGTAGAGATCGATAAGGCTGGCCGTATCGTCGTTCCCAAGAGGTTCCGTGACGCCCTCCACCTGACCCCGGGAACCCGAGTGAGAATCGAGCAGGAGGGCGAAAAATTGGTGCTGGAGCAGGATGCTCCGGAGCCCAGGTTGGAGATGCGGGACGGCCTGTGGGTGATGGTCGGCGGCCCGCCCGCCAATTACGATATTGTGAGATCGATTGATGAACAGCGCGAGAGGCGCCTGCGGTACGTGGCTGGACTATCGGATGAGCCATGACGGACTCCGTAAAGGCGTTTCTCGACACGTCGGTGCTCATTGCCGCAAGTGATGTGGAACATCCCCACTACCGGCGCAGCCATTCTCTGTTAGCGGCAGCCGATCTTCAGCCGACGGCGTGCGGCGCCCACACTTTGGCCGAAGTTTACGCGGTGCTTTCGCGCCTGCCTGGCGTCAAAAGACAACGCCCGGAACTGGCCGCGCTGCTGATCGCACAGATTGTCGACAGGCTGACGGTAGTTTCATTGACCGGGGAAGAATATGCCGCGACGATTTGCGAGATCGCCCGCATGGGACTGGCAAGCGGAATCGTCTTTGACGCGCTCCTCTTGGCCTGCGCTCGCAAGATTGGCGCGGAGCGGATTTACACCTGGAACGAGCGCCATTTCCGGACCGTTGCGCCCGACTTGGCGGAGCGCATCGTGACCCCATAATTTCCTCGTAAAAAACTTCATAAGCCGCAGCAAAACAACAGGTTAAAGGCGCAGTTTCGCCTTGCTTAACAGACCTTCCGGAGCGTAAAATAAAAGGATAGTTCGCGGATCCCCGGCCCCGCTTTCACCGGACCTCTTGCCGCCCTTCTGCGAGTTTCAAAAAACCCTATGGCAGACGATCAAAATCCCCAGCTCCCTCTCGATGGCGGTACGCCCCCCGGCGGAACAAACCTGGTTCCCATCAATATCGAAGAGGAGATGCGGCGCTCGTATCTCGATTACTCGATGAGCGTCATCATCGGGCGCGCGCTGCCCGACGCCCGCGACGGCCTCAAGCCCGTGCATCGGCGCGTGCTCTACACCATGAGCGAGATGGGCCTGGAGTACAACAAAAAGTACACCAAATGCGCCAAAGTGGTGGGCCAGGCCATGGGCGTTTACCACCCCCACGGCGACTCCGCGATCTACGACACGCTGGTGCGCATGGCCCAGCCGTTTACATTGCGCTATCCGCTGGTGGACGGCCAGGGCAACTTCGGCTCGGTGGACGGCGATCCGCCGGCCGCGATGCGCTACACCGAGTGCCGCATGGAGCGGCTGGCCGGCGAGTTGCTGGCCGATATCGACATGGAAACCGTGGACTTTGTGCCCAACTACGACGAGTCCACGCTGGAGCCGGCGGTTCTGCCCACGCGCATTCCCAACTTGATCGTCAACGGGTCGAGCGGCATCGCCGTGGGCATGGCCACCAACATTCCGCCCCACAACCTGACGGAAGTGGTCAACGCGGCCATCGCCCTCGTCAACAACTCCCACGCCGGCCTGGCCGAGGTGCTCAAACACGTGCACGGGCCGGACTTTCCAACGTACGGGCTGCTTTACGGCAAAGGCGGCATTGCGGAAGCGTACCGCACGGGCCGCGGACGCTTTATGATGCGCGCCAGGGTGGCCATGGAGAACCTGACCAAGGACCGCCAGGCCATCATCGTCACCGAAATCCCCTATCAGGTGAACAAAGCCAAGCTCATCGAGCGCATTGCCGAACTGGTCAACGAAAAGATCATCGACGACATCAACGAGCCGCGCGACGAGAGCGATCGCGACGGCATGCGCATTGTGATCGAGCTCAAGCGCGGCGCGCAGCCGGAAATCGTGCTCAATCAGCTTTACAAGCACACCCAGATGCAGGAGAGCTTCTCCATGATCTTTCTCGCGGTGGTCAACGGCCAGCCGCGGGAACTGGGGATGGACGGAGCCATCCGCGTCTTTATCGACCACCGGATCGACGTGGTGCAGCGGCGCACGGTCTACCTGCTGCGCAAGGCGCGCGAGCGCGAGCACATTCTTGAAGGATTGAAGATCGCGCTCGACAATCTCGACACGGTCATCCGCATCATCCGCGGGTCCACGTCGCGGGCCGAGGCGCGCGAGAACCTCTACGCCTGGGGCAAAGGAACCGAGATCGTCATCAATCTCGACCGCGACCGGCTGCCTGGCGACGAACGCGGTCTCACGCTGCGCCAGATCGACGCCATCCTCGAGTTGCAGCTCTACCGGCTGACCCAGCTATCGATTGACGAACTACTGAATGAGCTGACCGAGACCAGGAAAAGAATCGCCGAGTACGAGGAGATCCTTGCGAGCGACGCCAAGCTTCGCTCGGTGATTGTCAAGGAGCTTGAAGACGTCCGCGACAAATACGGGGACGCGCGCCGCACCGAGATCGTGGACGAGAGCGCGGAGCTGCAACTCGAAGACCTCATCGCCGACGAGCAGGTGGCCGTGACGGTGAGCCACCAGGGCTATCTGAAGCGCACGCCCATTTCGATCTATCGGCAACAGCGCCGCGGCGGCGCCGGGCGCATGGGCATGAAGACGCGCGAGGAGGATTTCGTCTCGCAGTTGATCGTCGACTCGACGCACGCCTATTTGCTCTGCTTCACCAACACCGGCCGCGTGTACTGGCTCAAGGTCTATGAGATTCCCGACGTGGGCGCCGCGGGTAAGGGCAAGTCGATGCAGAGCTTGCTCGACCTGCAATCCGGCGAGAACGTCTGCGCCATTTTGCCCGTGCGCGATCTCGAAGAGGAAAACAAGTACATCCTCTTCGCCACCCGCAATGGGACGGTGAAGAAGACGCCGCTCAAGGATTTTTCGAACGTCATGGCGCGGGGCATTATTGCCATCGGAGTTGATAAAGACGATGAGCTGGTGGCGGCGCGCATCACCGACGGATGCCAGATCATCTTTCTTGCCACGCACCTAGGTATGGCCATCCGCTTCGACGAGTGCGACGTGCGCTCCATGGGCCGGCCGGCCTACGGCGTGCGCGGCATCTCGCTCGACAAGAATGACTATGTGGTCGGGGCCGCGGTGACGCCCAAAGAACACGAGCCGGGCGCCTACCGCATCCTTTCGGTGAGCGAGAACGGCTTCGGCAAGCGCACCGATGTGGAGGAGTATCGCCTGCAGACGCGCGGCGGCAAGGGCGTCAAGAACATGGCCGTGACGGATCGCATCGGCCGCGTCAACTCGATTCAACTGGTGGAGGATGCGTCGGAGTTGCTGGTGATCAGCCAGTTCGGCAAGATCATCCGCGTCGACACGAAGACCATCCGCGCCGCCGGCCGCGCCACGCAGGGCGTGCGCCTGCTCAACCTCGAGGACGGCGACAAGGTGGCCGCCACCGTGATCATCCCGCCCGAAGAGCTGAATGGGAATGGCAACCATGAAGGCGAGCAGGGGGCGCTGCTGCAGTAGGACACTGGGCGATTGGAGAGGTCACATGGACAAAACCATTCGCCGCGTGACCGATCCCGAAGAGCAGCAAGCCGAGACCTATAGGTATTGGCAGAGCAGGCCTTTAGAACCTATCCATTTGAATTCTGCACACTTTGCGCAGAAAATGTTTCGACCTATGCATGATCGTCAATGTTCATGGGCCTTTGATGGCATTGTCGGCAGGGTTCAAACTTTTGATGTTATGCCCTTTTGGGTTCCGGCTACGCCGGGTTAGGAGAACGGTTGGTGGCAGTGTGCGAACTGAGCGAGGCTGCCTATGCATTTGCCGCTGGGTTCAAAGGAGGGCCGGCTCATGATGACGAAAGACTTCAAGGACCATCTTCACCTTCTCAACGCGAACGCAGCTAAGTATCTTATCGTCGGCGGCCACGCTTTCAGCGCCTACTCGGAACCGCGCACAACAAAGGACCTCGATCTTTTCATTCGCTCCGACCCGGAGAACGCCAAGGCTGTTTTTCGGGCGTTGGCGCAGTTTGGCGCTCCGATCCAAGGCATGACGGAGACGGAGTTCGCAGACGGCACGACATTCCAGATCGGAGCGCCGCCGAACAGAATCGACGTTTTGCAGCGCATCAATGGAATTACGTTCGATGAGGCTTGGGAACGTCGTGTTCAGGGCATGGTCGACGACGAAGTTCCCGCTTGCGTAATTTCCCGGGACGATCTCATCCGCAACACGGTCGCCAGCGGCAGGGAGCAGGATTTGCTTGACGTGAAAGTCTTGCAAGCAGCGGAGAGAGCAACGCGGGAGGCAGGAGGAAATTGAACTCAAAGCGGCTGGCACGGTTTCGCGAGAGAGGTGACCGCGAAGTTGAGCCTGTTTCCCCAGCGCCATTCCCCGCAGCCCACCGGTGGTAGCATCGAAGTTGGGCAATGCGCACAGAAAAGCTGCACATCATACCGCTGGGCGGGCTGGGCGAGTTCGGCATGAACTGCCTGGCGCTACGCTGGCAAGACGACATCATTGTGATCGACGCGGGACTGATGTTTCCCGAGTCGGAGCTGCTGGGCGTCGATATTGTGGTGCCCGACATCACCTACCTAATCGAAAACAAGCAGCAGGTGCGGGGCATCGTGCTCACCCACGGCCACGAGGACCACATCGGGGGCTTGCCGTGGATTCTCAATGAACTCAAGGTCCCGGTCTACGCCACGGAGTTCACGCTGGCCTACGTCGAGGGCAAGCTCGAAGAGCACCAGATGCTCGACGAGACGGAACTGATCGAGATCGCGCCCAACGAAAAGTTCACCCTTGGCCCCTTCACGATCGAGCCCATCCGCGTCACCCATTCTTTGGTGGATTGCGTGGCCCTGGCCATCGAAACGCCGGTGGGCATTATCATCCACACCGGCGATTTCAAAATCGATCTCGCCCCGCTGGACGACAAAGCCTTCGACCTGCACGCCTTTGCCGAATACGGCAAACGGGGCGTGCTGGCGCTGTTGCAGGACTCGACCAACGTAGAGCGGCCGGGCTACACGCCCAGCGAGCGCGCCGTCATTCCCCGCCTCGACGAAGTTTTCTCGCAAGCCCGCAAAAAGCTTTTCCTGAGTTGTTTTTCGTCCTCGATTTACCGCATCCGCATCGCCATGGAGCTGGCGCGCAAGCATGGGCGCAAGGTGGCTGTCATCGGCCGTTCCATGATCGACAGCGCCGAAATTGCGCAGGATCTTGGGTACATCGAAACGCCTCCGGGGCTCATCGTCAATCCCGGCCAAGTGCGCGATTATCCGCCGGAGCAGATGCTGGTGCTCATCAGCGGCACCCAGGGCGAGCCGATGAGCGCGCTCAGCCGCGCCGCGGTGGACAACCACAAGCACGCGCGCATCGAGCCGGGCGACACGGTGGTGCTCAGCTCGCGCATCATTCCCGGAAACGAGAAAGCCATCTTCCGGGTGATCGATCATCTGAGCCGCAGAGAAGCCACCGTGATCTACGACGACGGCCAGCATGGGCTGATTCATGTAAGCGGCCACGGCAGCCAGGAGGAGATGCGCCTGCTCATCAACCTGGTGCGGCCCAAATTTTTCATCCCGATCCACGGCGACTACCGTTATCTCAGCAAGCACGCCCGCGTGGCCCTGGAAACCGGGGCCGTGGAGCACGCGATCGTCATGGAAGACGGCGATGTCCTCGAGCTCGATGCAGACGACGCGCGGAAAAAGGACAAAGTGACGGCGGGGCGGATTCTCATCGATTCCGGCTCGTCGATCGATGTTGTTGAGGATCTGGTCATTCGCGACCGGCGCATTCTGTCGGAAGACGGCATCGTGCTCACCGTGCTGGCCATCAACAAGAAAACCGGCAAGGTGGAGCGCGCGCCGGAAATCATCATGCGCGGATTCGGCGGCTCAGACGTTACCGATCAGGCGCGCGAAGTGGTGCTGAAGACGCTGGACGGCCTGAACAGCGAGCAGAAATCGGACTACGGCATGGTGAATGAAAAAGTGCGCGTGGAGCTGAAGAAGCTGATTCAGAAGTCCACCGGGCGGCGCCCGATGATTATGCCGGTCATCCTGGAAATATAGGTGTTTTTCTTTTCAGTGCACTTCTTCTTCACATGGAGCCCTTGCAACTTCATCGAACGCAGCGATTCATTGCGAGAATCGACCCTCGAGTTCGCGACTTCGGTGTGCCGCAAAAGGAGAAGTGGTGCAGGGCGCTGCGATGCGCCTTCACTTCGCCGGCGGGAGTCGCACCGGCCCGATGCGCGACAGCCCGTTGGCTGAAGCGGCCGGCAATGTGAAAGGCTGCACCTTATACAGATTCTTTCCCTTGCGAATCATTGCCACGGAAACGGGCGCGCGGCAGGTTTTTCCGTGAAAAACTTTGGCGAACAGCCAATCGCCCAAGCGGCGATCGCAAATCTCCGGCCGATCGCGCCAAAATTCAGGCGCCAATTCGCAATGAATGTGCAGATGGCCCAGTTGCAGTTCCACGCCATCCGTGCTTCGGGGAAAGTTGCGCCTTGCGTTCCGGGGTCCAATATAGAGCCCGGTCACATCGCGACCTGCGCTGAGCGTCCTCACCACCATGACTTGCCTCCAACAAGGAATGAAACCGACTTCCAGGGGCCCGAAAACGAGGCAAGACATACAACGATACATGGCGCTGCGGACATCCGCCCGCCTGCGCGCATCATGATGTGATGCATGGTGATGGTCTTGCGTTCAATTGTCAAGGATATTTTCGAAGCTTGCTTCGGATCGGGACCGCGCCAGATCCGGCGCGATCCGTTGAAGGAATTGGCTTCCTCCGCGTCAATCTCCGCAGGCTAACAAACTGCGGCTACCGCTCGCGTGTCCCAAGGGCAACCGTTGCGGGCTTGCCGCACTCCGAGCATACGCGGCGGTGGAACGATGCGTGTTGCGAATGGTGCGCGACCGCTTGCCGATAAACGCTTCGCCCAGCGTCAGGCGCGCGTTCCCTTCCAGATCGAGAAAACCGGCGTGGCTCTCTTTGCACAGAGTTTGCGCCTCCGGCGAGAGGAAAGGCGCAATCAGCACCGGCGTCGTGGGCCCGTCGCACCGGGCGGCGCCGTCATGCAGCCTTTGCAAAGCCTCGCGCAGATTCTGCGGCTGCGCATTCTCTTTGACCTCGCACGTCAGTGTATGCCGATGGCCGAGCACGTCCACCTGGGCCACAATGCCGGCGTCTCCGGTCGCGCGGGGCGCGAGTTTGATCTCTTTCAGCTTGATGACCGAAACCTGCCCTAGCAGCGCCTGCAGCGCTTCAACCGCGCGTTTCTCCAATTCGCTCATCGTGGGGTTCGTCTTCATCGCAGTCTCCCTTCTATCGACAGGTTGATCGGTTGAAGTTTGAACTCGTGCACGCCAAACTCAATTTTCGCGCCGCGATAAGCTGAAAAGCGACGCGCGGATAGGTCAAGAGCTAATCGGCGCCCCAGCCGGCGGAAGCCAAGCTACGCCTGGGCTTCGCAGCTCCGTTGAGCGAAGTCGGGCCCAACTTAAATGAATTCTCGCCCGACGGGATCATGGCCAGAGGCATTGAACTCCGGCAGAACTTACCGTGAAATTGTTTCGACTCCAGCCAGGCGCACAGCCGCGGATCATGAATCTCAGGCTCGCCGCGCCAAAACTCCGGCGATAAGCCGCATTGGATGCGCAGATGATCCAGTTGCAACTCAATGGCCGCAACATGCTTGGGAAAATATCTCCGCGCGTTGTAGGCGCCCACGCGCAATCCCGTTACTTCATGTCCTTTGCATTGAGTCTTGACAACCATGTCCCGCCCCCGTTCAAGTTACCGTCCAACAAAAGCCGATCCTGGGGATTGCCGCAATCAGCAATCTGCCGGGAACGAAGTGACACCTGGGCTTGGGTGAAGCGACAGATAAAGCCCGGCTTTGAGCAAGCTTTGCCTTACGCGCCGCGTGCGTTTCGAAGACTGAAGTTCCAGGAAATCGGGGACCCTGCCGACATGCGGCCTTGCACTGAGTTCCTTTTCAGGAGTGGTGAGAAACCTGCCGGACTTTCTACCCAGTACTCTTACCATCGCAGGGCCCCGTTGCCTTGGTATGTGACGACGATCACAATAGGGAAACCGGTACAGTGCAACCGATGAACCTCAGCTGCTGTTCAGATCACTTTCGACCAACTTGCGTTTTACGTTCGACCGACAGGCTCTCGGCCGCTTGTGAGAAGTTGTTCGGACCACCAAACCAAGGCGGCGCACCCCGCACCTGCCACCCCGCCTCACCCGCTCCACCCCCGGCAATATTCACTCGATGGAATGAGGCGTCACAACGACGGAGACACGAGCATTACTGTCGAGCGAGATTGGGGGAATTGCTGGAGAGCCAGGATGCAGTCCGTCGCGCTTGGCGGCCATCCTGACCGCGTGCGTCTTTTTTCAAACTCACCTGTGGAAATGTTGAAACGAATTGCAACTTTTGTCAAGTCGGATTTAGTAAAAAATCGACAAAAACAGGGGGAAATTTGGCGGTCCGCAGGCGGTTTTGCTGGCTCCGGCGACCAATGATCTATCGTGTTCTCAGTAAGACGCTTTACCGAACTAACCTCATCTTTAGCGTCTCGGGCGAGAATCCTCACGGAGGCGTTTCGAGGGCTCATCGGTGAAGATTTGGCCGTCGCGGATATGCACCACGCGATGCGCAAATTCGGCAATGTCCGGTTCGTGGGTGACCAGGACGATGGTGTTCCCGCCGGCATGAAGCTGATCGAAGAGAGCCATGATCTCCAGACCGGTTTTGGAATCCAGATTGCCTGTGGGCTCGTCGGCGAGAATGATGGAGGGGTGATTGACCAGCGCGCGGGCGATGGCCACACGCTGCCGCTGGCCGCCAGACAGCTCGTTTGGTTTGTGATACATGCGCGATTCCAAGCCGACGTCAGTCAGCGTCTTTTTGGCGCGCTCGATGCGCTCGGCCGCTGGCGTGCCGTTATAGATAAGGGGTAATTCGACGTTGTGCAGCGCCGTAGCCCGGGCCAGCAGATTGAAGGTCTGGAAGACGAAGCCAATCTCCTTGTTGCGGATGCGCGCCAGCTCGTCGTCGTTCAGCTCGCTCACCAGTTGGCCGTTCAGCCAGTAACGGCCTCTGGAGGGGGTGTCAAGGCAGCCGATGAGATTCATCAGGGTGGATTTGCCGGAACCGGAGGGCCCCATGATGGCGACGTACTCGTTTTGCCGGATGCGCAGGGAAACCCCGCGGAGGGCGTGCACCTGCTGCTCCAAACCCATGTCGTAAGTGCGCCACAGGTCCTCGACAACAATGATGTCGCCGGCGGGGTCGACCGCGGGTGGCGCCAGCTCGACCGTACCCACGCTGTTGAAACTCATCCGAATCTGGTCCTCATTCCCTTAGAGTCGGAATGCCGTCATAAGCTCAAAAAAAAGTCCGCCGTTCGCGCCCGGCGTTCAAGCTTCCCGGCCGGGTTACGATCCGCCGCCGCTGGTCAGCGAAAACGGCTCGGAAGTGTCGCGCTTCAGCAGCGCCCCTCCTTTGAGGACACGCAACGTTCTGTACGGGCCGGTCACGACCTCCTCGCCCGGCGCCAGGCCGGAGAGCACTTCAATATCCGTAGCCCCAGTAATGCCCGTGGTTACCGGAACAAATCTGGCTCGCAGCCGCCCATGCCCATCCTTCTGCGCTACAAAAACTCCTTGCACTGGATTCGATTTCGTCTCCGCCCGGCTGGCCGCCTGCACCCCGCCTTTGCTCCGTGCCTGGTCCAGCGCCGGATCGTGCATGGTCAGAGCCTGGATAGGCAGAGCCAGAACGTTGTTTTTATGCGCCGTGGTAATTTTGGCCGTGCAGGAGAGCCCCGGACGCAACTGCCGCGTGGGATCGCTGAGCGTCACCACAACCTTGAAGTCCTTTGCCTCCTCCGTACCCGTCGTCGATTGCGAAGTGGCGATGCCGGTCGATCGCAAAAGCGCCTGGTCGCCCACCAAGGTCACCGTGCCCTTGAAATCTTTGCCGGGCAACGCGTCTATCGTGACCTCGGCGGGCTGGCCGATCTGGACGCTGACGATGTCGGTCTCGTCCACCTTGACCTCGGCAGTGACCACACTCATATCGGCCAAGGTCATCAGCGTTGAGCCCTCGGTGTTCTGAATGCCTTCCACTACGGTTTCACCCTCGCGCACCGGCTCGTTGGTTACGATGCCGTCGAACGGCGCCACGGCGATGGTCCGGTTGAACATGTCCTGGTCGGCGCGCAGCGTGGCCACCTGGGTCTCCATGTGGCCGCGGGCGGAGTCGGTATTGGCTTTGGCCTGGTTGAGTCCGGCGACCGCCTGGGCCACGGAGGCCACGTCGAGATCGTAGGCGGCCTTCTTGGCGTCGTAGTCCTGCTTGGCCATGATGCCGTCCTGATAGAGGGCCTGGGCGCGCTGCCAGTCCAGCTTCTTGTCTTCGAGATCGGCCTGGGCGTGCTCCAGGTTCGCCTGGGCGGTTTTTTCCGCTGCGACGTAGGAGGCGATATCGGTTTTGGCGGAAGCGATGGTGGCCTGCTGCGCATTCACCGTCGCCTGCTGCTGGATGTTCTCAATGGTGGCCACCACTTCTCCCTTGGTCACCTTGTCGCCTTCTTTTACGTAGAGATGGGTTACGCGACCCATCGCCGTGGCGCCCACGTTCACGTAGGTCTTGGGCTTGATCTGGCCGGTGCCGCTGACCACGCTGGAAAGATCCTGTCGCGCGATGGTGGCCGTATAGACCTTGGCGTAACCCGACTGTTGCTTAACGACCATGATGGTGACCAGCGCTGCGGCAACCACCACGGCGAGAACAATCAGCAAAATCCTTTTCATGCGAAATACGTGCTCCGAGTCTCTTTCCTGGTCCAGTCTACGCAGTCGCGACAGGCGCAGTTCCGGGAGATCGCCGGACCCGCTCCAGCCGTGCGCGGGCAAGGGAGATGCAGCGGGCAACGCAGAAGGCGAAGATACGGAAGCGCCAACTCGCCTGGAGGCGATCGAGCAATCCCCCACTTGGACGCTTCAATCCTGCGAACGATTTTAGCGCATTGCCGGGCCTTTCCTTGTGACTTTGGCCACCTTTCCGCGTCCAACCGGCAATTAATGATGTGGGGAAGCCTTGCCCAGCTCTATTGGGACCCGTAGAATATAGGTTCGCAGGAGTTTTCAAGGCCATGATGTTCAAACGCCGCCCTCTTCTTGTTCCCACCCTGGTTTGCGGTCTGGTTTCGTTTCCCGCTGCCGGCCTTCTCGCCCAGCAATCGAATACGCCATCCAACTCCTCCAACACACAAGTTCAGACGGACAATGGCCAGGACCAGGAGCCGAATCCTCTGAAGCGGCAGCTCTCGGACAAAGAGAGATATAAACAGCAAAAGGAACTGCGCCAGGAGTTGAAAGGCCCCTATAAGACCTGGCTCAACGAAGAGGTGCCGTACATCATCACCGACCAGGAGCGGAAGGCGTTTCTGGAGTTGAGCAACGATGAGGAGCGCGACGCCTTTATCGAACAGTTCTGGGCGCGGCGCAACCCCAATCCCGATGATCCCGAAAACAGCTACCGCGAAGAACACTACCGGCGCATCGCCTACGCCAACGAGCACTTTGCCGCGGGTAAGCCGGGTTGGAAGACCGATCGCGGACGCATCTATATTATGTGGGGCCCGCCGGACAGCATTGACGCCCATCCCTCTGGCGGCATGTACGAACGTCCTCCCGAGGAGGGTGGCGGCGAAACCAGCACCTACCCGTTTGAGGTTTGGCATTACCGGTACCTGAACGGCATTGGAGAAAACATCGACATCGAGTTTGTCGACACCTGCATGTGCGGCGATTATCACTTCACCATCGACCGCAGCGAAAAGGACGCGCTGCTCCACGTGCCCGGCGCCGGCCTAACCGAGTACGAACAGATGAACCACTCCGACAAGACCGACCGCTTCAAAGGGGGTGGTCTTGAAAACCTTGGCACCGGACCCCAGGGTTCGATGGATCAGGGCAAGGAGTTCGATCGCATCGAGCTGGCCGCGAAGCTGTTCGCCCCGCCGCCCATCGAATTTAAGGATCTCGACGCCTTTGTTTCCGAGCACAAAATTCTCACCGGCCCTCCCTTTCCGTTCGACGTGCGCACCGATTTTGTCCGTGTGACCGACAACACCGACCTGGTTCCCATCACCCTTCAAATTCGCAACCGGGACATGACCTTTGTGACCAAGGATGGCGTGGCCAAGGGGGTCGTCAATATTCTCGGCAAAGTGACCACCCTCACCGACAAGACTGTGCAGACGTTTGAAGATACCGTGGCAGTGGAAGAGCCGGCTGAGCTGCTGGAAAAGAGCTTGGACCGCAAGTCGGTCTACTGGAAGGCGCTGCCGCTGATGCCTGGCCTCTACCGGCTCGATATCGCGATCAAGGACGTGAACAATCCGGATCATATCGGTCTCTATGGCCGCGGCATCAACGTACCCTTGTACGACGATGAAAAGCTGGGGGCCTCTTCGCTGATTCTCGCCGATGAAATGAACACCGTTCCCTCGCGGGAGATCGGCGAAGGCAATTTCATCATCGGCAACACCTTCATTCGGCCTCGGGTGAGCGCCAACCCGGGAACTCCGGTGTCCTACACCCGGAACCAGGACCTGAACTTCTGGATGCAGGTGTACAATCTGGGCATCGACGAGGCCACCAAGAGCAATTCAGCGACCGTGACCTACGAGATCACGGATGCGGCCAGTGGTCAGGTAATGCTTGAGAAGACCATTGCTTCCAAGGACTTAGGGGCTCACAGCGATCAGTTGACGGTGGAGAGGACTTTGCCTATTGCCGGGCTGCAGCCGGGGAAGTACAAGGTGACAGTGAAAATAGATGACGCAATTTCAAAACAAGAGATTGCGCAATCGGCGCCTTTTGTCGTGGAATAGGATGTATTCCGCCTGACACGGGCCAGCCGAACGGGAGATTCTGGCGGCCGGGCGGGTTGATTCAAAGGAATTGCCAGCAGACGCGGCGGGTCACAATCATATCGCGAAGATGAAGTGGAGCGCCCAACTCGCCGGTTTTGCCCTGCTGATGGCTTTAGGAACGTCCCCGTCCTGGGGCGCCATGTCCGGGTCGGTGAGTGGTGTCGTCCGCGATTCGGCGGGCGTGCCCCAAATCGGCGCCCAAGTCCAGTTGTTGCGCCCCGACCTCAGCGTCGTCACCAGCGTCTACACCAACAGCTTCGGCCGCTTCACTATTGCCTCCATCCTGCCCGGCCACTACGCATTGAAGGCCATGGACACCTCCTTCCTGCCTTCCCTGCGCGAAAATGTGAGCGTGCGCGGCGGTCGCATGGTGGTCAACCTTACCCTCAATACTCTTTATGAAGTCGTTCAGTGGCTTCCCTCCGAGCCGCGTTCCAGCAACGCCCAGAAAGACGATTGGGCGTGGACCCTGCGTTCGGCTGCCGACCGGCCGCTGCTGCGCTGGCTTGAAGACGGTCCGCTGGTGGTGGTTTCCGACGGCTCCGGCGCGCCGCCCAAGCTTAAAGCCCGCTTGATGGCCACCGGCCAAGCCGGAACTTTTGGCGAAAGCGGCCAGCGCTTCTCCACGACTGTGGAGGATACGCCTTCCAGCAGCAGGGAACTGCTGGCGCGCGTCGATTTTGCCGCGGACAGCGACGCAGCCATGGAGTCGATGCTGGGCTTCCGGCAGGATCTCGGCTACGCCGGTTCTGTGCAGTCGGTGGCCGCCATCGCGCTTCATCCGGACATGCAAGAAGGCGGCAACGCAGGAATGGAACAGGCTGCTCTTCATAGCTGGGAAACCATGCGTCTGGGCGACACGCTTGAAGCGGAGGTGGGTTCGAATGAGGTGATCGGCCGAATGGGCGGGCAATCCCCCACCACCGCGGCTGCCGCGCTGCCCTTCGCTACGATCGAGTGGCAAGTGGGTAACTCGAGCACCGTGAGCTACCGGATGGTTTCCATGACGGCGCCCGTGGCCGCCGATCCCGAAACCGTCAGCGAAACGGAAACCGTCGCGGCGTTGCCCCAGTTCTCCGCGAGAGGGAACAATCTGGAGCTTGAACACGGGCTGCATCAACAAATCGGCTGGCGTCGGCGCACTGCTTCCTCGGGCATGACCGTGTTTGTCTATACCGAGCAAGTGGACAATCCGGTGCTCGAAGCCAGGGCCCATTTTGCCGAGAATGGTTCTGGCTCCGCTGCGGTTCCATCTGGCGTGCTCTTCGATTCCACCAGTGGCCTGATGCGCGCCGCGGGTCCAAACTATTCCGTCAGCGGCCTGCGCGCCAGCTTCGAGCGCCGCCTGCCGGGCGGCAGCGAACTGCGCGCCACCTATGACAATGGCGCGGCGGTGGTGATGCCGGCTCTGCCGGCGGCAAAACCGCTTTCCCAGTTGCTCGACAGCGCCCATGCACGCCACGCTCAAACCTACGCCATCTCGCTCTCCGGCACACTCGACGGAACCAAAACCCGGTGGCAGGCCAGTTATCGCTGGCAGCCGGACGACACCGTCACCCCTGTGGATCCCTACGCGCTCGATGCTCTCGCTCCCTATCTCAATCTTCACCTCCGCCAATGCATCCATCACTGCAGCGGCGGATCCACGAGCATTGAGGCGCTGGTCGAAGTCCGTAACTTGCTGGCCGAGGGTTACCACCCTTACCTCGTCGGCGACGGTCCCGTGCTCATCTTCGCGCAAGACCAGCGCAGCCTCCGCGGCGGGTTGGCCTTCACCTTCTAAACACTGCGCCCACCTTCTTTCTCCGCCTGCTCCTGACCGCCAACCGCGCTGCATTTCCAGCGTCGGGCGGTGGCGTGCGCGCTCCGGCTCGATCCAGGGGAGTAGAGTGGAAGGGAATGCAATCCCATCCTGAATGATCGGGGAAGCGAAGATGAGCTCTGTGAAAATGAACCGCCGCACCGCGCTCAAAACCGGACTGGCCGCAACTGCGCTTTCTCCCTGGGCTGGCGTATTCGAGGGCCAGGAATCCCCCGTCGCAAGAAAGAACCGCATCCGGCAGTCGGCTTGCCGCTGGTGTTATCAACAGATTCCGATGGACCGCCTCTGCGCCTACGCGGCTTCCATTGGCCTCCACGGCATTGACCTGTTGCAGCCGGACGAATACGAGGCGCCGCGCCGTTATGGCCTGATCTGCACCATGGCCTACGCGGGCGGAGGCGACATCAAACAAGCCCTCAACCGGCCGGAGCACCACGCGGCTATCGAAGCGGCGTTTCGCGCCAACATTCCTCTTGCCGCCAAGGCGGGCGCACCCAACGTCATCACCTTTTCAGGAAATCGCCAAGGCATGCCCGACGACGAGGGCGCACGCAACACCATCGTGGGTTTGAACCGGGTCAAGAAAATTGCCGAAGACAATGGCGTGGTCATCTGCCTTGAGCTGCTCAACAGCAAGGTGAACCACCCCGATTACATGGCCGACCACACGGCCTGGGGCGTGCGCGTGGTGCAGGCGGTCAATTCGCCGAACGTAAAACTCCTCTACGACATCTACCACATGCAAATCATGGAGGGCGATCTCATCACCACCATCCGCGACAATATCGCCTGGATCGCGCATTTCCACACCGGCGGCGTGCCCGGCCGTCACGAGCTCGATAACACGCAAGAGGTACAATGGGATGGCGTCATGCAAGGCATCGCCGGCACAGACTTCAAGGGTTACGTTGCGCACGAGTTCATTCCCACGCGCGACCCTTTCGAGAGTCTGCGCGCAGCCGTGGATTTATGCGACGTTTGAATTGGTCGAAGGCTGAGGTTGCGAGCCGCCTGGCTCGAGTGACGTTTGATTGGTGCGAGGTTTAGAAATGGCGGGCTCCAACAGCCGCGCATGAAATCGAGAGTTCGAACCGCTATGAAGTCGTTGCTCCTTTCCGAGTACAACCACCTCGAAATCGCCGACCTCCCTTTGCCCCAAGTTGGATCCGGCGAGGTTCTGGTGCGGGTCGAAGCCTGCGGCATCTGTGGCAGCGACGTGCACGGCTACGATGGCTCCTCCGGCCGGCGCATTCCCCCCATCGTCATGGGGCACGAGGCCGCCGGCACGGTGGCAGCAACCGCAACCGATGTGCGCGGATTCGCCAAGGGCGATCGCGTCACCTTCGATTCCACCGTCTACTGCGGCGCCTGCGCCTATTGCGGGCGCGGCGAATTCAATCTCTGCGACCGGCGTCAGGTCATCGGCGTTTCTTGTGGCGAATACCGCCGTTACGGCGCCTTTGCCGAATATGTCGTGGTCCCGCAGCGCATTCTCTACCGGCTGCCCGAGAAGATTTCTTTTGCTGAAGCCGCCATGCTTGAAGCCACTTCGGTGGCGCTTCATGCCGTCCGCGTTTCTGAGGCGGCCGGCAACGAAACCGCACTGGTTGTGGGCGCGGGCATGATCGGCTTGCTCACCTTGCAGTCGGCGCGCGCCGCGGGCTTCGCGCACATTTTTATCGCCGACGTAGACGCCACCCGCCTGACTCTCGCCCGCCAGGTGGGCGCTGACGCGGTGTTGCACTGCTCCGGCGCGGAACTGGTGGCCCAGGTGATGAAACTCACCGGCGGCCAAGGCGTCGATTGCGCCTTCGAAGCCGTAGGGCGCGAGGAGACCGTCGCCGCCGCCATCGACAGCACACGCAGGGGCGGCACGATTACCCTCATCGGCAACATCGCCCCGGAAGTTACGCTTCCCTTGCAGAGAGTGGTCACCCGCCAGTTGCGCCTGCAAGGCTCCTGCGCGTCATCGGGAGAATATCCCCAGGCCATCGAGCTCATCGCCGCGGGCAAAATTCAGGTGAGCCCGCTCATCACCGCCGTGGCCCCGCTCGAAGAAGGCCCGCGGTGGTTCGATCGCCTGCACGCCCATGAGCCGAACCTGATGAAGGTGATTTTGACGCCGAGGGCACAATGAACGGCTCGCTCTTTGATTTAACCGGACAAACCGCCATCGTCACGGGCACAAGCCGTGGGTTGGGTCAGTATTTTGCGCGCGCCCTCGCACTCGAGGGCGCCGACCTGGTGCTCACCAGCCGCCACCGCGAGACGCTGGCCCCCTTTGCCGCGGAGATCGAAGCCTTGGGCCGGCGTACGGTTTCGCTCGAGCTCGATGTGCGCAGCCACTCGAGCATTGAGGCCATGGCCGCCGCCGCTGAAGCCGCGTTTGGCCAGATTCATATCCTCGTCAACAACGCCGGCTGCAACGTGCGCAAGCCCGCCCTCGAAATCACCTGGGATGACTGGAATCTGGTTCTCGAGACCAATTTGCGCGGCAGCTTCTTCGTGGCCCAGGCGGTGGCGCGCCGCATGATTTCCAAACGCTATGGGCGCATCATCAACATTGGCTCGGTCACCAGTGTCTTCGGGTATGCCGGCCTGGCCCCTTATGGCGCCAGCCGCGGCGGCATCCGGCAGTTGACCATGAGCCTCGCCGACGATTGGGGCCCCCATGGAGTGACCGTCAACTGCCTTGCGCCCGGGTGGTTTCGCACCGACCAGAACAAAGTTCTCTACGAGAACAAAGAGTGGGTCGATTATCTCGTTGACCGCATTCCCGCCAAGCGTCCCGGCCAACCGCATGACTTGGACGGAGCCGTAGTCTTTCTCGCTTCCGAAGCCAGCGGCTATATCACCGGCCAGACTCTGCTCGTCGATGGCGGCATTTCCACCGGCTCAACGCGCGCCACGGTGGCCAAAAAGAACCCGAGTTAGTCAACGTCCATCAGCAAGGACGGAATGCCGATGACTCTTCTGCGCAAAATTCTCACCACTTTTGTCTGTCTTGCAACTTTTGTCAGTTATCCGCTCCTCGCGCAGATACCGGCTGCGCGCAATGAGCCCAACGCCCAGGAGGATTCGTTGCTGCAAAGTTTCGAGGATCCGCCCAACGGCGCGCGCCCGCGCGTCTGGTGGCATTGGATGAATGGCGACATCAGCCGCGCGGGGATTCAGCTCGATCTCGACTGGATGCATCGTGTGGGCCTGGGCGGAGTCACCATCTTTGAGGGGGCGATCAACACGCCGCAAGTGATCCCGCACCGGCTCATCTATATGACCCCGGAGTGGAAGCGGGCATTTACTTATGCGGTAACCACCGCAAGAAGTTATGGGATGGAAGTCGCGATCGCCAGTTCACCCGGCTGGAGCGAAACGGGCGGACCGTGGGTGCCTGCCTCCCAGGGCATGAAGAAGATGGTTTGGTCAGCCACGCGTATCGTGGGCGGCAGACCGTTCACGGGAGTGCTGGCGCATCCGCCCCAAGTCGATGGCCCGTTCCAGGATTTCCCCGTCCCCGGACGCCGCACACCCGATGGCCGCATCATTGCGCCGCCGCAGTTTTACGCCGATGCCGCCGTAATCGCCTATCGCATTCCCGAGGGCGACGAGAGCCAGGCGCAGCTCAATCCGCAGGTGACTTCGAGTGGTGGAACCGCCAACGTGGCCGCGTTATCCGACGGCGACGTCTACACGATCGCGCTCGATCTGCCTGCCGAACGACCCGGAGGCGAAGCCTGGGTGCAATTCGACTACGGCCATCCGCAGACCATCCAAGCCGTCACTTTGGCGACGCTGGATAGCTCCATCAGCATCTTCGATCGCGGCGGCAGCGCCATTCCGCCGCGCCTCGAGGCCGGCGACGACGGTGTGCATTTCCGCTCCATCGCCGACATCCCTCCCAGCAGCATCGCGGAAAGCACAGTTGCCTTCGAGGCTGTTACTGCGCGCTATTTCCGCCTCGTCTTCGCGACTGCGGCCGGCGCCGAGGCTGAACCAGACCACCGCATCACCGAACTGGTGCTGGCCAGCGGAGCGCGTGTGAACGATTTTGAAAAACGCGCCGGTTATTCTACTGAGCGCGACTATTACGCCATCGCCGACCCCCGAGTTGCGCCTCAGTACATCGTGGCGCAAAAAGACGTCATCGATCTCACCGGCAAACTGAAACCCGATGGCGCTCTCGACTGGACCCCGCCCGCAGGCGATTGGATGGTGCTGCGCATCGGTGAATCGCTCACCGGCCACGAGAATGGTCCCGCTCCCGCTGAAGCCACCGGCCTCGAAGTCGACAAACTGAACCGCGACGACGTGAAAAGCTATCTCGACGGTTATCTCAATCTTTATGCGCAAACCGTGGGTCCTTCGATGCTGGGCGAAGCCGGCATCTCGTATTTACTCACCGATAGCATCGAAGCCGGCGCGCAAAACTGGACCGATTCCATCCTCAGCGATTTTCAGCGCCTGCGCGGCTATGATCCGCGCCCCTGGCTTCCCGCGCTCACCGGCATCGTTATCGGCAGCACCGCGGACACCGATCGCTTTCTGTGGGATTTCCGTCGCACCATCGCGCAACTGCTGGCTGAAAACCATTATGGCGAGATATCCGATGAATTACACGGTCATGGCATGAAGTATTACAGCGAAGCTTTGGAGTATCATCGTCCGGCCTTGGGCGACGACATGGAGATGAGAAGCAAGGCTGACGTCCCCATGGGCGCCATGTGGACCTGGGCCGGCCGCCCCGGCCCCGACGTCGATTATGAGGCCGACTTACGCGGAGCCGCATCCATTGCGCATATCTATGGGCAAAACCTCGTCGGCGCGGAGTCGATGACGTCAAGTGGACCGGGGTGGTCGTTCTCGCCCAATACTCTCAAGAAAGTGGCCGATCTCGAGTTTGCGATGGGCGTCAATCGCTTTGAGATTCACGAGTCCACGCACCAGCCTGTTCCCGACATGGCCCCTGGCCTGACTCTTGGACCTTTCGGGCTGTGGTTCAACCGCAACGAGACCTGGGCGGACGAAGCCAAGCCTTGGGTCACTTATCTTGCCCGCTGTTCCTATCTACTCCAACAGGGACATTATGACGCCGACGTCGCTTACTTCTACGGCGAGGAGGGGCCGCTCACGTCGGTCTACGGCTCTCACGTTCCACAAGACGCGCCGAACGGCTATGCATTCGACTTTGTCAATAGCGATGTCATCTTACACGAGTTATCGTTCAAGGATGGCCGTCTGGTAACTCCCCGAGGAACGAGTTACCGCATCCTCTATCTCGGTGGAACCAGCCGCCGTATGACCCTGCCGGTCTTGCGCCGCATTCAGGACCTGGTGGCGCAGGGGGCCGTGCTGGTGGGAGACAAACCCGTCGATTCGCCCAGTCTTGCTGACGATGAGCAGGAGTTTCAGCGCCTCGCCAGCCGTCTTTGGGGAAATCAAATTGCCGCTCAATCGTTTCACAAGTATGGTAAGGGCAGAGTGTACGCCGGCATGACGCCCGATCAGGCGCTGGCGGCTCTCGGCGTGGCTCCGGACTTCACGTATACCAAGCCCGATCCCGAAACCACCCTGATGTTTGTTCATCGCAGCCTCTCCGATGGAGACATTTATTACGTAGATCACCGCAACGATCGCGCCGAGAGCGTCGACGCGACCTTCCGCGTGGCGGGCAAAGCGCCGGAGTTATGGGACGCGGCCACAGGCGCCCCGGAGCCGGTCTCCTACGCCATTGCCGATGGCAGGACGACTGTGCCGCTCCACCTCGATCCATGGGGAACAGCATTCGTGGTCTTCCGCAAGCCCGCGCCGGCGGCTGAGCTCAAGCTGCCCGAGTCGCACGAAGCCGGGATTGACAGCCTCGACCAGGCGCTCAATTCTGATTGGCATGTTACTTTCCAATCCAACAGAGGCGCCCCGTCAACCGTCGACTTCCAACGCCTTCAATCGTGGAGCGATTTTCCCGTAGCCGAGGCGGGCGTGAAGTATTTTTCCGGGACCGCGACTTACTCCAAGACCATTCAAATTCCTGCCAGCGCGCTCGCGGCAGGAGCACATCTATGGCTCGATCTCGGCCACGTCGGGGACTTGGCTCGAGTTACCATCAACGGCAAGCCGCTGGGCGTCTTGTGGAAGGCGCCCTTCAAGGTCGATGTTACCGGCGCGCTGATTCCCGGAGACAATCAACTGAGCATCGAAGTGACGAACTTATGGGTCAACCGCCTCATCGGCGATCGGCAATCATGGTCGTTGAGAAAGTACACATTCACGGATTTCACGCCGTATAAGGCCGACTCGCCGCTGTTGCCCTCGGGGCTCCTCGGCCCCGTGCGCCTCGTCGCTGTAACTCAGGGGAACTGATTGGACGTGCGGCAAACTGCCTCGCGCGGCCTTACACAGCGCCTCAAGTGGAGAAAATTCGCTGCTTGTCAGTTACTCCACGACGAGAAATACAGCCGCCGACGCCGTGGTCGAGCCCGAACTTCCCCTGATCGCGATCGTATAGGTTCCGGCCGAGGTGCCGGAACCCGCGACGCTTTCCATGCTCCTCAGCGAGCCCGTGCACGCAACCGGCCCGCCCGCCAGCCCCGCGAATAACGCTACGGCTGCCAGCATCATGCGCCATCTCCGGCGCTTCAACGGAATCCAGAACAGTGCAAAGCAAGCCAGAGCAGCGCCGGCTGTTGCGTCCCAGCGGCCTCGGGGTCGCGGCGCCCATTCGATTGCGCCGGTGGTCCTCGCGGTGGTCGAGACCGTCAAGGCCGCTGTAACCGGATCTGGCCCCGTGATCGCGAGCGGATTCGCCGACTGGAAGGTGACCGTGGGCGGATCCTGTCCGCCCGCCGGACTCTCAACGTGCGCCGTCAGCATCACGCTCCCCTGAAAGCCGCCCACCGGCGTAACCGTAATGGTCATCGTATTGCCGGTAGCCGCGCCGGCCGCAATCGTCGCCGTCGCGCCGCTGATCGCGAAACCGGGCGCAAGCGCCGTTTTCGCCGCCGGGCACTCTCCGTAACTGGCCAGGAAACTCGCCACATCCAGCGACCCGAGCCCGGTGACCTCGTCGTAGCCCGGACCCACCATATATCCTGCCTGACCGCCGCTCAAACTGTCGCGCGAGGGGATGCTGTTGTTGCACATGCTCGGCGTACGGGCGCTGCACGAACGCACGCCGCTCGTCTCAACCGTCACGTCGTGAAAAGCTGCGGGCGCGTTGGCCGCCGTCTCGTAAATACCCTGGTTGAGATTGCCTTGCGGTCCGCCCAGCTTCTCGTCGAGCAGCGCGGCCACGCCCGCCAAGCCCGGAGCCGCCGCCGAGGTTCCGCAAAATGCCTCAAACGAGAAGCTGCCGGAGGAGTTTACCTCGCAACTGCCTCCACCGGCCGCCAGGCAACCGAAGTAAGCGTCGTGGCAAGAGGCGGAAAACGAAACGTCGGGCGTATACCGGCCCGATCTCGCGGAGGGGATGCCCGCCGTCCCAACTTGCCACAACGGTGTGCCGATGTAGCGGCTCACGCCACCTTCTGACGCCGCCGCCTGCGGAGTGGCGTTCGCACTCAGCGGCTCGTTCCAGCCGCCTTCGGGAATGTAGCCGAGGGCTGAGGCCAAGGCCGCGCCATTGGTCGAAGTCCAGTACGCCGAGGGATCGTCCGCGTCGTTGAACTCGGTTCCACCGACGCAGGTCGCGTAGCTGGAGGAACAAATGTAATTGGGGCTGTTGGGCAACGGGTTTGCGGGCGGGGTGGCGAACGCCGCATCGCAGCCCGCGGCTCCGGCGTCGCCCGAGGAGACAATCACCGAAATCCCCTCGGCCGCGGCCTGCTCAAACAAAGCATCCCAATACGCCACCCCCGCCGGGCCGGCGTCCGATTCGCAGTCGCCAAAGCCAATGTTGATCACCTGCGCCGGCGCGGGGGTCGATTGCACCAGGTATTGCGCATCCGCCCCGATGCCGTCGCTGTTTCCAGCCGGCGAAGAAACCACCAGCAACAGGTTCGCGCCCGGCGCAACGCTTCCTGCGCGCTCGACGTCCAGAGTTGCTTCCTCTTGCCCGCCGAGGGCGCCGTTTGTCGTGGGCGCCGCGGTGTACGCCGGCCCCGGATCCACGCCACCATACGCATTGGGCACGATCTGGGCAGGATTGGGAAAGCCGGCCCCGGTGCGTACGCGGAAGTTATTCAGATCGGCAAAACTGACGCGCGACCAGCCGACAATCCCGATGGTTTCTCCGCTGCCGTCGAAGCCGGTAGCGGCGTCGTAGATCGTCCGGAAATCCTGGGGCGCAATCAGGTGATCGCCGGCGGTGTCGGTCACCTGCGGCGAAGCCGCTTGATCTTCGATCTTCACCAGAGAATGATGCGCCGGCCGGTCCTCGATCGTGTACAAACCGCGCACCGCACGGATGGCCGGCATCAGCGCCTGGGGAATCATCGGGTCTGAAGCTGGCCCCAGGCGTGTTACGCCATCCACCCGGTACGAACGTATTTCGGTGTGAAACGCCTGCCCCACCTGCGCCGCCGCGCCACCGAAACCAATAAACAGTCGACTGGGGGCCACCCAGTTCACGTCCATTCCCCGCGACGCAAGCCACGCTGTAATTGCGTCCAGATCATGCTCCGACAGCCCGAAGCGCTCACCCACCTCATCGGGAGTCAGCCAGCGATGAAATTCCGGCGAAGCGGGGTTCTCCTGATCAGCCAATAGTTGTTGGAACGCCCGCTCTTGTTCGGGCCGACGCGCCAGCACCAGCGTCAACTGATTCAACTCGAGCCCGGCGGGCGCTGCGCCCAGGCTGTTGCTCGCGTTCGCCCAAAGCGGATGATGGTTGGGCAACGCATGCACTTGCGCCGCGTCGATCTGCTGCGTAATGAGATCGGGAAGAATTTGCGCCTGCGCCAGCCCCGCCGCAACCGTCCACGCCGCCAGCCATGCCCATCGCACCCGGCAGCCAGTTTTCCAAGACAATCCGACAAACGAAAAGAACCGTGGCACGCAGTTAAACACCCAGGACCAATTCAAAAATTCGGTAATTCGATCTTTATGATTTCACGAAGTTGGCCTTTGGCGCGCGAGGAATATTGCCTTCCCATGCCGAATTGAGGTCAGACCCGTTACGTTCGTACCATCCGGCCTATTGCGCAAAAAGCTGGGAAGGGAAGTGCTCGAAGATTTGCCGTCGAACTCAGACGTGACGGATTGGACCCGGCGAGGAGCCTACCATCGCAGCGTGTCAGGCACGCCGTCGAGCCTTTTCCGGCGGCTCCAAAAATAAGTTGCAATTTGCAAGGAAAATCGGAAACAATGGCAGAGCGGCGTCCCGATTCCGGGCCGGCGAGCCCAAGCGGCGTCGCGATTTCAAACCCCAGAAACGCCAGTGCCAAGGAGGTCATGAGTGAGCAGCGTTCGAGTGCTTGTGGGCACGCACAAAGGCGCCTTCGTTCTCAATGCGGACGGCAAACGCAAGGATTGGCAGGTTAGTGGTCCGTTCTTCGCGGGTTGGGAAATTTACCACATGAAAGGCTCGCCCGCCGACCCCAACCGCATTTACGTATCGCAAACCAGCGGATGGTTCGGGCAGCTGATCCAGCGCTCCGATGATGGCGGCAAAACCTGGCATCAGCCTGGACTTGCGGATGAAGGCGTTCCCCCGCCCGGCCCGCCCACGGCCCTGCCCAACCGCTTCGCGTACGATACGTCGGCGGAAACAGGCAAGCCGCTCACCACCCACCAGTGGTACGACGGGACGCAGCATCCCTGGGAATTCAAGCGCGTCTGGCACCTCGAGCCGTCGCTCACCGATCCCAACACGGTCTATGCCGGCGTTGAAGACGCCGCGCTCTTCCGCTCCACGGATGGCGGCGAAAACTGGAGCGAACTCGCCGGCCTGCGCGGCCATGGCACGGGTCCGAAATGGCAGCCGGGCGCGGGCGGCATGGGCCTGCACACGATCCTCCTCGATCCTTCAAATCCCCATCGCATGTACATCGCCATTTCGGCCGCCGGAGCCTTCCGCACCGACGACGGCGGCAAAAACTGGAAGCCCATCAATAAAGGGCTGGTCTCGAACTTCATGCCCGACCCCAGCGCCGAAGTGGGCCATTGCGTCCATCATGTCGCCATGCACCGCTCGCGTCCCGAAGTGCTCTTCATGCAAAAGCATTGGGACGTCATGCGCTCCGACGACGCGGGCGAAAGCTGGCAGGAAGTCAGCGGCAACCTGCCCACAGACTTCGGCTTCGCCATCGATGTCCACGCGCACGAGCCTGAAACGCTTTATGTCGTTCCCATCAAGAGCGACTCCGAGCATTTCCCGCTCGAAGGCAAACTCCGAGTCTATCGCAGCCGCAGCGGCGGAAACGAGTGGGAGCCCCTTGCCAATGGACTGCCCGACCGGAATTGCTACGTAAACGTGCTGCGCGACGCCATGGCCGTCGACTCGCTCGACGCGTGCGGTGTCTACTTCGGCACCACCGGCGGTCAGGTGTACGGCTCCGCCGACGCCGGTGACACCTGGACGCCCATCGTCCAAAACCTGCCCGCGGTGCTGTCGGTCGAAGTGCAGACGCTGCAATAGCGGCATAGGGCCGAGGAACGTAGCGCCTAGTGGCTAAGGGAGAGAGGGACAAAGCCACGAGGGATGAAAGGGTAAACGGCGCATCGTTGACCGAATCACCCAATACGCAACCTCCGAGGGCGGCGGCCGTGCAGGTCACACTGCCCTATCATCTGCGCAACCTGGCGCGCGTGGAGGGTGATGTGCGCCTTGAGATCGCTGCGCCGGTCACGCTGCGCGCTGTCCTCGACGCCCTCGAAGCCCGCTATCCCACCTTACGCGGCGCCATCCGCGAGCACGACACCGGGAAGCGCCGCCCGTTTCTGCGCTTTTTCGCCTGTCAGGAAGACTGGTCTCTCGAATCGATGGACGCCGAGCTTCCCGAAGCCGTCGCCGCCGGACGCGAGCCCCTGCTCATTTTGGGCGCCATCGCCGGCGGGTGATCGTCAGCCCCGTTTCCATGCCATAGACTCGATCCGTGGGCTTCGCAGATTTCATCGGCAATCCGGCCACGGTGACTCACCTGCGCGAGAGCATGGACGCGGGCCGGTTTCCTCACTCCCTCATCCTTGCCGGGCCTGCCGGAGCCGGCAAATACACCCTCGCGCTCATGCTCGCCCAGGCGGTGAACTGCCTCAATTCAGCCAGGAGCGGCGGCTTGCCCGACTTCTGCGGCGTATGCCGCAACTGCGTGCGCATCGGCGACGCCGCCAACCTCGAAGAGCGGGTCGCCGAAGCCGTCGCCGCGCGGGAGGAGCTGCGCGAAACCGACAAACGCGAAACCCGCATCCTCATCCAGACGCACCCCGACGTGCTCATCATCCCGCCCGACCCGCCGCAGCTCCTGATCAAGCTCGGCCAGGTGCGGCAAGCCATTCACGCGGCGTATTTCCGCCCTCCCGTGGAAGCACGCCGCGCCTTCACCATCTTTACCTCCTCGGCTTTCATGAAGGAGGCCGCCAACAGCCTGCTCAAAGTCCTCGAAGAGCCTCCCGACCACACGACGCTGGTGCTGCTCACGGAAAATCCCCAGGAGCTGTTGCCCACCATCCGTTCGCGGGCGGTCATTTACCGTCTTGGCGCCCTTCCCGCTGCGGAGCTCGAAACGTTGCTGGCGCAGCGCCGACCCTCGCTCAAGCCGCAGGAACGCGCGTTGGCGGCGCGTCTCGCGGAGGGGGCCGTTGGCCGCGCCCTGGCCATCGAACTGGAAGCCTACCTCGCCAGCCGACGGGACGCCCTGGTGCTTTTGCACAACGCGTTGCGGGAGCCGGATGATTCACAGCTCTTTCACATTACAGAAACCTACCGCGCCGGCGCGGAAGGACAGCAGAAGACGATCGATTTGCTCCGCGCTCTGGGCAGCCTGGTCGAGGATCTGCTTCTCATTCTCGCCGGAACGCCCGCGCTCATCCGCAATCTCGATCTCGCCGCTGAGCTCGAACGGCTGGCCGAAGGACTCACTTTGGATTGGATCGACGCGGCCGCGGACGCTCTGGTCCGAGTGGAGCAAGGCATGCGCCGCAACTTGCTTCGCTCGCTCTCGCTCGACGCCATGGCCGTCAGCCTGGAACATGGTTGAAGCTCTTTGCACACCGGGGGCTGAAGGCTGTCTGTCCCAAAATGAATCACAGGCTCCAGGCTTGCGATCACTTTCCATCCGCTGCATAATACAAGTGCAACCCCGAATCGGCCCAAGGCATCTTTGCGGTTAAGAGTTCCTCCGGAGACGGAACGCGAAAGTCACTTCCGCAATAGGGTATTTGCATCCAGTTGGGTGTCGACGGGGAGCCGCGCTCGTTTGTGGTTCAAATGGACCGGGGGATTTCCAGCAGACGTTTTCGCCAAGGGAAATTTCAAACGGTGATTCGAACGAGAGTCTCGCGACCGTAGGAACCGCGGGGCATTCGTAGATTTGCACGTTCCTTCAGGGAGGTTTTTTTCCCATGAGTATTTCTTCTATTTTGCCGGTTCATCGCAGCGAATTGGGTGTTTCTTCCAACCGCCTTCCAGAGCGCAATAAGCGAAGCTTTTCCGCGCCTCCTGCGTACCGGTTCGCGGCGCAGGCAACTGAGATGGATACCCCGCACCGCCATGCCGAACTCTTTTACTTGCAAAAGCAGATCCAATCACAGACGCCCATGGTGATCGTGCTCGAGGACGGAGAGCATGTGGAGGGCTGCATTGAATGGTACGACCGCAACACCATCAAGGTGCGTGGCCGCGCCAAGACGCTCATCTTTAAATCCGCAATCAAATACATGTATAAGCTGGGCGACACCGGCCAATAAAGTTGCGCTGGGACCTGAGTTTTCTGCCCATCGCGCCTGGTGGATGCGATGCGTGCGGGTGCGCCCGCTCAAAACAGCACGCGCATCTCTGCAATCGCCTTGTGGTTATAGGTGTGAAAGCCCGAGGTGGCAATCTGCATCCCCGCTGCGAAGACCAGAAACGGATGCGTGGGCCTCCACGCCCTGCGCCGCGGAATGTAGAAAGCGCCTGGCGTGATGAAGTTCTGCATCTTGCCGTCGTGGCTGCCGGCAAAGTAAAACGAAGCATTATTTTCGAGCTCCAGCCAGAAGGCGCGTGTGGCGTGCGCCTGCGCAAGCGCGCTCCAAGCTATGGTGCGGCCCTGCTCGGCGATCTTCCCCGTGGGCAGCGTCCCGCCCAGCGAGTTTTCGATATTGAAACGCTTTCCCAGACCAACCCCGCCCGCCAGCGTGGGATTCCACGAGCCTGTCGCCGCTCCATTGCTATGGCTGCCGGTGGGGAAGGTATGGCTCAAAATGCCGGTGACGATAAAGTTGCCCGCCTCTGCGTTCGCTGAGGCAAGGCGGAACTTGACCAGCGCCGTGGTGTCGCCGAATCCGTTGGCGGCCGTGGAGTTGTGTTGAATATAGGAGGGCGGCAGAAGGTCGAATTGACAGCGGTTCCAGGCCACGATCCCGCCTCCGCGCGCGTCGCCGTAACTCACGGTTTGGGTTCCGGCGACGGTGTACTCGTTGGAAAACGCGAAACGGTAATACTGCGTCAGCCGCGGCTCCGCCGCCACCAGCGGCGTTGGCCAGCCCGGCTGGATGCGCGTCATCGCCGCGTTATGGGCGAAAAACCGCGCCGCGAACGACTGCTGCGCCCCGGTCGCGCCGGCTGACAGCGCGAACCCCGCCACCGTCGCGCAGATGAGCAGGAAGCTTTTCACGAGTCGAGTTATCTATACACGGACGATTCCGCTCTCTTATGTGATCTGCCGCACTGAACCAGCAGCGCCTGGCAGGCAGATTTCACCAACTAACACTTTCGTTCGCGAAACTTTTCCTTCAGTTGTGTGATTGATCTCACAGAAGCAAAAAGTTAGCAGAGGTAGAGTGCCAACCATGCAGAACCGAGGCCCCCTTTGGATCTTCGTATTCGCCCAGCCGGACGAGCCCCCCGCGCCTGACACCGAAGCCGGTCGGCGCCGCCGACAGGCGGGAATCGCGCCGTCCCGGCGTACAAAACTCCGCCGCCTCCCCCACAGGTGGGATTGCCGGGAATCGCTGGTGGGTCGTATAGAATCAAACTACCGGATGATGAGAACCACCCCAGCGGTTGCCAGCCAGGCATCCCGCGCAGTGCGGGAGCCGGAATCGCGGGCGCCGGCCGCCGATGCGCCGCTCATCCGGGTCGAGGGGCTCAAGAAGACCTATCAGACCGCTCGAGGCGCGTTGCACCTTTTCGAGGGCCTTTGCCTCGAGATCGAGCCCGGAGAGATGGTCGCGATCCTGGGCCAGTCGGGCGCGGGAAAAAGCACGCTTTTGCACATTCTCGGCGCCCTTGATCGACCTTCCGCAGGAACGGTATACTGCGCGTCAACCAATGTGGCTGAGCTCTCTGCACGCGAAGCCGCCGTGTTTCGCAACCGGGAAATCGGCTATGTTTGGCAGTTCCATTATTTGCTGCCGGAGTTTACTGCGCAGGAGAACGTAGCCTTACCGTTGCTGGCGCGCGGCGTTCCGCGGCGTGAGGCGCTGGCAGTGGCGGCAAGCTGGCTGGGTCAGGTGGATTTGGAGGACCGCGCTGCCCATCGGCCCGGTGAGCTTTCCGGTGGGGAACAGCAACGCGTGGCCCTGGCCCGCGCCTTAGTCAATAACCCGCGGCTGCTCCTGGCCGACGAGCCCACCGGCGACTTGGATGAATTCACCGCCGGACGGATTTTCGACCTTATCGAGCGGTTGCACGCAAACCATAGACTAACTTCGATTCTTGTAACTCACAACCTGGACCTGGCCGCCCGTTGTTCGCGTGTGCTCCGCCTTGAAGGCGGACGTTTGACGCCGGTGGCCGCGCCATCAACGGCGACTGGCGCCGGAAGCGCCTGAAGATAGGACACCTTTCAGGCGAATTTTGAGTCTTAGTAAGGAGAACGTGGTACGAATCAGCCGGGGATAATAAGGGCCGGGCTGAGCAGGAAAGGACGGGTGTCTCCCGGCTGCCCCAGGGCCGGTCACTACCGGGCGCTCGCGGGCCCGGACCGTCCGACAGAGCTGTTCGAAGGCAGAAACTTTTTCGATGGAGGCCTTCGGCGGTGGAGGATAAGCGGAAGGGCGCGTGCACCATGGGCCGAAGCCGGAAGCGGCGCGCTGGCGGCAGATCGGGGCTCACGAACCGGCCTTTTGTTCGTGAGGTCGAGAATCTGGTCGTTAGAGAGCCAATGAACCGGACGGCCACTTGAGCCGACAGCCTGGATCAGGAGCAATATCATGTTCGAACGCTATACGGAGAAGGCACGGCGCGTTATTTTCTTCGCGCGGTACGAAGCCAGCCAGTTCGGTTCCCCGTACATCGAGACTGAGCACCTCTTGCTGGGCCTCTTGCGCGAGGACAAGGCCTTGACCAACCGCTTTCTGCGCTCGCACGCCTCCGTGGAATCGATCCGGAAGCAAATCGAGTCGCACACCACCATCCGCGAAAAAGTCTCCACCAGCGTGGATCTGCCCCTCTCCAACGAGTGCAAGCGCGTCCTGGCGTACGCGGCGGAAGAAGCCGAGCGGCTGGGCCACAAGCACATCGGCACCGAGCATTTGCTTCTGGGGCTGCTCCGCGAAGAGAAGTGCTTTGCCTCGGAAATTCTCCAGGAGCGCGGCTTGAAGCTGGCCCAAATTCGCGACGAGCTGGCCCGCGTGACCCAGGAGAAAGCTCCCGCTCCGCAGCGCCAGCGCGAATCCAGTCTGCTGGCCGAGTTCAGCCGTGACCTCACCCAGGCCGCCATGGACGGCCAGCTTGATCCGCTGGTGGGCCGTGATGGCGAACTCGAACGCGTGATTCAAATCCTCTGCCGCCGCACCAAGAACAATCCCGTCCTCATCGGCGAGCCGGGCGTGGGCAAAACCGCCATCGTCGAGGGCCTCGCCCAGCGCATCGCCGACGGCGAAGTTCCCAGCTTCCTCGCCGACAAACGCGTTCTCGGCCTCGACCTTTCACTGATCGTCGCCGGCACCAAGTACCGCGGCCAGTTCGAAGAGCGGCTCAAGACCATTATGAAAGAGCTGATGGAGAACCAGAACTCCATCGTTTTTATCGACGAGCTGCACACCCTGGTGGGGGCCGGATCTGCGGAGGGGTCGCTCGACGCCGCCAACATCCTCAAGCCCGCCCTCTCGCGGGGCGAAATTCAGTGCATCGGCGCCACCACCCCCGCCGAGTACCGCAAGTCGATCGAGAAAGACCGCTCCCTCGAGCGCCGCTTCCAGGCCGTCAAGGTCCCGCCGCCCAGCGAGGCCGACGCGGTCAAGATCATCATGGGCATCAAGGACCGCTACGAGAAGTTTCACGCTGTCAGCTACACCGATGCGGCCGTCGAATTCGCCGTAGCCCACTCCAACCGCTACATCCCCGACCGCTTTCTGCCCGACAAGGCCATCGACCTCATCGACGAGGCCGGCGCCCGCGTCAAACTGCGCCAGACCTCATTGCCCGACGAGATCACCGAGGTGCAGAAGCGCATCAAGTTTATCGTGCACCGCATGGACTCGGCGATCGCCAACCACGAGTTCGAGAAAGCGCGGTTCTACTCCGACGAAGAGCGGAAGGAGCGCGAGAACCTGCGCGCCCTGCGCGATAAGTATCATCTCGACGACTCCGCCGCCGGCATCGTCGGCCGCGAAGATATTGAAGATGTCGTCTCCCGCTGGACCGGCGTCCCCGTCACCAGCATCAAGGAAGAAGAAACCCAGAAGCTGCTGCGCGTGGAAGAAGAGCTGCACAAGCGCGTTATCTCGCAGGACAAGGCCATCTCCGCCCTGGCGCGCGCTATCCGCCGCTCGCGGGCCGGCCTGAAGTCGCCGCACCGGCCCATCGGCTCGTTCCTCTTCCTTGGACCGACCGGCGTGGGCAAAACGGAAATGGCCCGCACCCTGGCCCAGTTCCTCTTCGGCTCCGACAAAGCGCTCATCCGCTTCGATATGTCGGAGTTCATGGAGAAACACTCGGTTTCCAAGCTTATCGGCTCGCCTCCGGGCTACGTGGGCTACGAGGAGGGCGGCCAGCTCACCGAGCGCGTCAAGCGTTCGCCTTACTCCGTCGTTCTGCTCGACGAAATCGAGAAGGCGCACCCCGATGTTTTCAATATTCTTTTGCAGGTCTTTGAAGATGGCCAATTGACCGACGGCCTGGGCAACACCGTCGACTTCAAAAACACCATCCTCATCATGACCTCGAACATCGGCGCCCGCCACCTGCAGAAGAAGCAGGGCCTGGGCTTCCAAAGCGACCGCGACGACCTGGTCAGCGAAAAGGTCGAGGAATTGGTGAAGCAGGAGGTGAAAAAGACCTTCAATCCCGAGTTCCTCAACCGTCTCGACGAGGTCATCCTCTTCCAGTCGCTGTCGGATGCCGACCTCATCCAGATCGTCGAGCTGCTCGTGCAGCAGTTGAACGCCAACCTGGCTCAGAAGTCCATCACCATCTCGGTGACCGACGAAGCCAAGAAGTGGATTCTCGACAAGACCCTCGTCGACCGCAGCTACGGCGCGCGTCCGCTGCGCCGCGCCCTGCAGCGCTACGTCGAAGACCCTTTGTCCGAGGCACTGATCGCCGGCCAGATTCCCACCCGTCCGGCTTTCCTCGAGGTCTACCTCGACCAGAACCAGCTCTTCTACCGCCCGGTCAGCAGTGATGACAGCGGCAGCGAAGAGAAAGCCGCCGGCGTGGCGCTGTCGAGCGACTGAACCCTACATGAAACTGGAACGGCTTCTGGGCTCGCTTTTGGCGGGCCCAGTTCTTTTTGGGTGGGTTGATTCAATCGCGGAGAGTGATGCCCGCAACGGGTAAACTGGTAAGGGAGAGTTTTGTGGATTTCGAGAAAGCATTAACCAAGGTTTTCGGCACGTCGAACGAGCGCGTCATCAAGCGGCTCTTGCCCGTGATCGCCCAGATCAGCGCGCTGGAGCCGGAGATCCAAAAACTCTCGGACGACGAGCTGAAGACCAAAACCACCGAATTAAAGGCTCGCGTCGCCGCTCGCCTTGAAGGGCTGACGGAAAAGGAAGAAATCAAGGCCGCAGAACAGGAGATCCTCAACGAAATCCTGCCCGAAGCCTTTGCGGTGGTGCGCGAGGCCGGCTGGCGCACCGTGCATATGCGCCACTTCGACGTGCAGTTGATCGGCGGCATGGTCCTGCACCAGGGCAAAATCGCCGAAATGAAGACCGGCGAAGGCAAGACTCTCGTCGCCACCCTTAGTTGCTACCTCAACGCCCTTCTCGGCCACGGCGTCCACGTGGTCACCGTCAACGACTATCTGGCCAAGCGCGACGCCGAGTGGATGGGCAAAATTTACGAGTTCCTCGGCCTCAGCGTCGGCGTCATCGTTCATGACCTCGACGACAACCAGCGCCGCGAGGCCTACGGCGCCGACATCACCTACGGCACCAACAACGAGTTCGGCTTCGACTACCTGCGCGACAACATGAAGTTCGAAATAAAAGATTGCGTGCAGCGCGGCCACTACTACTGCATCGTCGACGAAGTGGACTCCATCCTCATCGATGAAGCGCGCACTCCGCTCATCATTTCCGGGCCTACGGACCAGACCACAGACAAATATCAGCGCGTGCGCCGCATCATCCCTCAGCTCGAGATGGGCGAAGAAGTGGAGTGGAGCGACAGCCGCCGCCAGCAGGAGCTCGGCATTCGCCTCGGTGAGGGCGAGCGCTACCAGAGCGGCGACTATGTGGTCGATGAAAAGCAGCGCACCATCGGCGTGACGGACCAGGGCTGGGAGACCATCGAGAAGCTCCTGGGCATCGGCAACATCGCCGACGCCGAGAACTGGGAGCTCAAGCATTACGTTGAAACCGCCATCAAGGCCGAAGCCCTCTACAAACGCGACGTCGAATACGTCGTGAAGGAGGGTGAGGTGATCATCGTCGACACCTTCACCGGCCGCCTCATGCCCGGCCGCCGCTGGTCCGACGGGCTTCACCAGTCCATTGAAGCCAAGGAAGGCGTGAACATCCGCAAAGAAGACCAGACGCTGGCCACCATCACCTTTCAAAACTATTTCCGGCTTTATCAAAAGCTCAGCGGCATGACCGGCACGGCCGACACCGAGGCGGCCGAGTTCGAGAAAATCTACAAGCTCGAAATCGTGGTCATCCCCACCAACAGGCCCCTCCTGCGCGTCGAAAACTCCGACGTCGTCTACCGCACGGAGAAGGAAAAATACAAAGCCGTCGCTGAAAACATTGCGGAGTTGCACGAAAAACGCCAGCCGGTTCTGGTCGGCACCACCTCCATCGAAAAATCCGAGCGTCTCTCCGGCATCCTGCAGCGCAAGGGCGTCAAGCACGTGGTGCTCAACGCCAAGTTTCACGAGCGCGAAGCTGAAATCGTGGCCCAGGCCGGCCGTGTCGGCATGGTTACCATCGCCACCAACATGGCCGGCCGCGGCACCGACATCCTGCTCGGCGGCAACGCCGAATTCATGGCCCGCCAGGAGCTGGTCAAGAAAGGCAAGGCGCGCGCCATCAGCGGCGCCGAGGGCGCCATCAATCCCATGGCGCCCGCCGGCTTCCTGCGCTTCTACTACCAGGGCCAGGAATTCGAAATCTCCGAACCCGACTGGGCCGAAACCCTCAAAGGCCACGCCGACGGGGCCCAGAAGGAGCACGACGAAGTCGTCAAGGTCGGCGGCCTCTTTATTCTCGGCACGGAGCGCCACGAGTCCCGCCGCATCGACAACCAGCTCCGCGGCCGCGCCGGCCGCCAGGGCGATCCCGGCGAGTCGCGCTTCTTTCTCTCTCTCGAAGACGATCTCATGCGCATCTTCGCCAAGCAGTGGGTCAGCACCCTGCTCGAGAAGCTGGGCATGGAAGAAGGCGTGCCCATCGAGTCGCGCATGATCTCCAAACGCATCGAGGGCGCACAGAAGGCCGTCGAAGCCCAGAACTTCGAGTCGCGCAAACACATTCTCGAGTATGACGACGTGATGAACAAACAGCGCGAGGCTGTCTACGGCCTGCGCCATCAGCTCCTTGAGGGCGTCGACCAGCGCGAGCTCATCCTCGAGGACTACGTCGGCGGCATCCTCTCCGGCCTGCTCGACGAGTTCGCCAGCGAAGACCTGCGCCCCGAGCAGTGGGACATCAAAGGCCTCGAACCCAGGCTCTTCGATCAGTTCGGCCTCAATCTCACGGCCAGCGGCATCAAGCCCGTGGAGCTCACCCGTCACGAGCTGGGCGACGAGATCTTCGCCAAGCTCACCGAAATGTACGAGGCCAAGGAAAAGATCCTCAGCGCCGCCACCATGCGCTACCACGAGCGCATGGTGATGCTCAGCGTCATTGACGGCCTCTGGAAAGATCATCTGCTCTCCATGGACCATCTCAAGGAGGGCATCGGCCTGCGCGGCTACGCCCAGCAGGATCCGCTCGTGGCCTATAAAAAAGAGTCCTTCGACCTCTTTGAGGCCATGATGACCAAGTTCCAGGAAGACACCTGCCGCTTCCTGTTCCGCATGCAGATTCTGGGCCCCGACGGCCAACCCCTCGACGCTGCGCCCCGGCCACAGCGCACGGTGCCCAAGGCCCCGCCGGTGGCGAGCGCCGCAGCGCCCGTCAATGGCGACGGAGCCCCGCGCGAGATCGCCATCCCCACCCGCGCCCCCTCCACCACCATCGACCTGCTTGAAAAGGAGTTTCACCGCAAAAAGGAGCGCGAGTTGGCCGTAGCCGCGCGACAAGGCGGCGCCGACGGCGGCCAAGCCAGCGCCCAGCGCCGCACCGGCGAAAAAGTCGGCCGCAACGATCCCTGCCCCTGCGGCAGTGGCAAAAAATACAAAAAGTGCCACGGCGCCGGCCAGTAACGGCTCCGGCTGGAAACGGCGTTTTTTCAGGTGGCGCACGAGGGCTGGTGCGCGAGAGGAAGCTAAGAGTACAAGGAATCTAACCTATAGAAGGCTAACGCGGAGATCAATGGAAAATTCGGACTCAAACAGCGACGACAAGGGGCGTCTCGTCGCTCGGGAGCGCTGCGGCAGCTTTTTGGTCTTCGGCCCAGAGCCAGGCCGTGATGGCTTCCTTGATGTTCGCCAGCGCTTCCTGCTCGGACTTTCGCTGCGAAAAGCAGCCGGGAAGGGCAGGGCATTCGGCTACGATCCAGCCGTCTTCATCCTTCGTCAGGACCACGTGAAACATCATCGGCGAACCCCGGCGGCGGGAGGCGCACGCATACACATTTATACCCCAGTTGGACGGAGCCCGTCAGACGCCGATGCGGCCCGATTCGACCGCTTTCCCGACCCCGAGGCGTCCTAGCCCATCCCATTTAAACTAAGAGGTTATGCCCACGCTCAAAGCCGTGCGCGGCACGCGCGATCTGCTGCCGCCGGAAACCGCGCTCTGGAACCGCATCGAAACCACCGCACGACAGGTCTTCGCGCGCTACAACTTCGGCGAAATCCGCACTCCCATCTTCGAAGACACTTCGCTCTTCGCCCGCAGCGTGGGCGAAGAAACCGACATCGTTTCGAAAGAGATGTACACCTGGGAGGACCGCGCCCGGGCGCAGTCCGAAAAGCCCCAGTCTCTCACCCTCCGCCCCGAAAACACCGCCGGCGTGGTCCGCGCCTACATCGAACACAAGCTCGGCGAAACCGGCCAGCTCCAAAAGCTCTACTACATCGGCCCGCAGTTTCGCCGCGAGCGCCCGCAGAAAGGCCGCTACCGCCAGTTCTGGCAGATCGGCGCCGAAGTCATCGGCCCTCCCTCCGCGGGCAGCGAATCGCCCCTCCGCGACGCCGAAGTCCTCGAAATGCTCGCCACGCTCCTCGACACGCTGGGCATCGCCGGCTGGACCCTCGAGCTCAACTCCGTCGGCTCCTCCGCGGACCGCGAACGTTACAACCAAGTTCTTCGCGCAGCCCTCGTCGACGTCGCGCCAAAAATGTGCGTAGACTGCCAGCGCCGTGTCGTCACCAATCCCCTCCGCGTCCTCGACTGTAAGGTTCCCGAAGACCAGCCCATCATCGAAACCCTGCCCAAAATCGGCGATTCGCTCGGCCAGGACTCCAAAGATCATTTCGCCCAGGTCACCGCCGCCCTTGAAGCCGCCGGCGTGCCCTATCATCTCAATCCCCGCCTCGTCCGCGGCCTCGACTACTACACGCGCACCACCTTCGAGTTCACCCACGGAGGATTGGGCGCCCAAAACGCCCTGCTCGGCGGCGGTCGCTACGACGGCCTGAGCGAAGCCATCGGCGGGCCCAAAGCTCCCGGCATCGGTTTCGCCATGGGCCTCGACCGGCTCGTTCTCACCCTCCAGGCCAAAGAGGCCGACCACAGCTCTGCCTCACCGCAAGTGGCCGATGCATACATTGCTCCATTAGGCGAAGCCCTCAACGCCCCGGCCCTCACCTTGGCCCGTGAGTTGCGCCGCGCCGGCCTCCACATCGAGCTCGGCGACGGCAGCTTCCGCCTCAAAAAGTCCTTCGAAGCCGCCGACAAAGCCGCCCGCCGCATCGTCATCCTGGGCGAAGACGAGCTTCAATCCGGTATTCTGACAGTGAAAGACTTCGCCTCAGGCATACAGACCAAGGTTCCGTGCGTGGAGCTTGCGGCGCATCTCGCGAAGCCGGGAGGCGCATAAAGCCTTTCGCGCGATAAGGCATTTTGATGGCAAACGCGGACAGGATACTGGATCTTCTCAGAAAGCAGGGACAGGAGAATGGCGTCTGCGACGACTGTATAGAAGTTGATGTGAATGTTCACCCAAGGCAACAAGTTAACCAAATCTGTCGCCGGCTCGAAGCAGAAGGCAAAGTTGCTAGACGAGTTGGGACTTGCAGCATCAGAAACCACGAACGCGAAAAGGTGCTTAATTTTGCAGCGGCGGCCGGCGCCAAACCACGAGGGTCTCTCGATTTTAGTAAAGGAGCCCCGAACTTGAAAGAGCAAACGGATATTTTGTCAGATTGGCTCTCCAAAGCGGCTGAGACATTGAATCGCGTTGAGAATGTGCCACGCTCGATTGAACCTATTGCGACTCGAGTTTCCCGCTTGAGACGTGAGGGGCTCATCTCTTCGTCTCTTGCCGACAAAATGCTGCACTTGAATGCTTTCCGAAATCGCGTGGTGAAGGAGCGAAATGCACTCGATGTGATTGAATGGAAGCTAGCCCAAAAATATATAAGTGACTGTCAATGTGAATGCAAGGGATGGATAAGTTAACCCGCGGAGTGTTACACCGCGCAACATCTGGTGAACTAATCGAATGTCTCTCGACTTCTTAGGCAACCTGGAACGCACGCACCTCTGCGGCGAACTGCGCGCCGCCGACGCCGGCCAGCCGGTCGTCCTCATGGGCTGGGTCAACCGCCGCCGCGACCACGGCAACCTCATCTTTCTCGATCTCCGCGACCGCTCCGGTATCTGTCAAATTGTTTTAGACAAGGAGCTCACCCCCGAAGGTCATCGCAAAGGCGAGCTCGTCCGTCCCGAATACGTCGTCGCCGCCGTGGGCACGGTTCGCCTGCGCGCCCCTGAAGCCATCAATCCCAAAATGCCCACCGGCGAAATCGAAATCGAGGCCGTCGAGTTGCGCATCCTGAACGACTCCCGTCTGGCGCCGTTTTCACCCGCCGAAGAAGCCATCCAGAACGAAGAAGTGCGCCTCAAATACCGCTACATCGACCTCCGCCGCGAAGAGATGCAGCGCAACTTCCGCCTCCGCCACGAAATCACCCTCGCCATCCGCGACAACCTCAGCCAGCAGGGCTTTCTCGAAATCGAAACCCCCATTCTCACCAAGTCCACGCCCGAAGGGGCGCGCGATTTTCTCGTCCCCAGTCGCGTCCATCCCGGCGAGTTCTACGCCCTCCCGCAATCCCCGCAGATTTTCAAGCAGATCCTCATGATCTCCGGCTTCGACCGCTACTTCCAAATCGCCCGTTGTTTCCGCGACGAGGATCAGCGCGCCGACCGCCAGCTTGAGTTCACGCAAATCGATCTCGAAATGAGCTTCCCCCGCCGCGAGTCGGTCTTCGCCGTGGTCGAATCCTTCATGAAGGCCGGCTTTGCCGCCGCCGGCATCGCGCTGCCCACGCCGTTTCCGCGCATCTCCTACGACGAATCGCTGCGTCAATACGGTACGGACAAGCCCGACCTTCGCCTGCCCGGCCTCGCCGACGTGCGCCCGGCCTTTAACGACGAGGCGCTGGCTACGCTGCAAATCGATCCCGCCCTGCCTGTCGTCGCCTTTCGCATTCCCGCCGCCGGCGAGCTGAGCCGCAAGGAGCGCGAAGACAACCACCCCCTCTTCGACCGCAAAAAAGGCGCCAAGTTCATCGACGATTTCAAGCGCCTCGCCAAAAGCTTTCCGGATGCGGCTTCGCAAGTCCGCGAGCTGGCCCGCGCCTCCGACGACGACTTCGTCATCGTCGTGGCCGGCGATCCGGCCCACCACATTAAGGCCAGCGACACCAAGTTTCCCGGCCGGCTTTCCGAGCGCGAAATCAACGTGTACGCCGCGGCTGGCAACTTCCGCTCCGAGCTGGCCAAAAAATACGCCGAGCGTCACCAGGCCTTTCGCGTCACCGATGAAGCCGTCCAAAGCGCACGCGAGCGCAGCGCGTCATCCGGCCTCATCGACGGCGCCCAGGCGTTTCATCCCATCTGGCTCACCGATTTCCCCATGTTCGAGTACGATCTGGCGTCAGGCAAGTGGGTGCCCGCGCACCATCCTTTCACCGCGCCGTACGAAGCCGACATGGCCAACCTGGTTAGCGACCCCGCCAGCGTCCGCGCCAACTGTTACGACCTGGCCATGAACGGCCTCGAACTTGGCTCCGGCTCCATCCGCATTCACCGCAAAGACGTCCAGCAACACGTCTTCGCCTCGCTCGGCATCAGTGACGAGGAAGCCCGCAAGCGCTTCGGTTTCTTCCTCGACGCCCTCGAATTTGGCACGCCGCCCCACGGCGGCATTGCCCTCGGCCTGGATCGCATCGTCATGCTCCTCGCCGGCGCGCCCAGCCTGCGCGAAGTCATCGCCTTCCCCAAAACCGCCAAAGCCATCGACCTTATGGCCGAAGCTCCCACCACTGTAGCCGAGCAGCAATTGAGGGAGCTCCATATTCGGGTAGCCTTGCGGAACTGAGTAAAACCTGGCCGCCAGAGCGTAAGCCACTGTTTCCTCGCAGCCTGGTCCCCTCGCGCGCACCCTTCCGCCGGCCGCCAGATTCGCTTCAGGTTGCAGATTCATCGCGATTTACGTGCCCCTTTCGTGGAATTGCCCGGTCGGTTGCCCCTTCGGTAATTTTCTTCTTTACACCATTGTCATAGGACCCCATACTCATTGGTAAAGCGCCACAACGTTACGCCCATGAACTCGTGGCCGCGCTGGGCTGCGCTGAGGCTTGGCTCTACACGCGAGTTGAGAAGCTTTGCACCCGGTTTTACCCTCTTCGGGGCTCCGGATTTGCTGAGGAGGCAGTTGATGCCCAGGCTGATTTCAAAAATACTTCTGCTCGCAGTCGCGGTGAGCGTAGCCACGCTCGCGCCCGCCCAGGGAATCACCACCGGCACAATTTCGGGGACGGTGATCGATCCGTCCGGCGCGGTGGTGCCTGGCGCACAAGTCCAATTGACTAGTGAGGCGAACGGCCTCAAGCTCGTTCAGAACTCCACGGCCGACGGCTCATTCAAGTTTTTCCTGGTTCCCATCGGAACCTATGATGCGCTCATCACCGCAAGCGGATTCGCCAATGAGGACGTCAATAATGTTCAGGTCGTCGCCGGGGCCACTACAAATTTGAACGACGTGAAGCTTCATGTCGCAACCGGCCCGACCCAAGTGATTGAGGTCAACGGCTCCGCTGCCGAATTGCTGAATACCACCGACTCTCAGGTCACCACGACATTCAGCACGGAATCAGTTCAGAACCTTCCGCTCAATAACGGGTTCGATACCGTGGCCGAAGTCATTCCCGGAGTGGTGACCACGGGAGGCGATGTCTACGGCGACCGCTTCAGCAATGCAAATGGCGACAATTTTTCGGTCAACGGCCAGAGCGGGCGCTACAACAACTTCGAGATCGACGGCCAGGCGAACAACGATAACACGATTGCCGGGCCGAGCGTCTTTTTCGGCAGCCAGGATGCGATTCAGGAGATCCAGGTCATCACCAACGACTACAGCGCCCAGTATGGCCGCAATGCCGGCGCGGTGGTGAATTACCTCACGAAATCGGGATCGAACACTTTTCATGGAAGCGCTTTCGAGCTTTATCAAGGTCAATTTCTGAGCTCGCTTTACAACTACGAAGAGAACCCTGTTTTTGGTTTCTGTCCGCCGGGTGTAAGCCCGACGACGGGTTGCACGGCGCCGATCATACCCCGCTATGTCGAGAATCGCCCCGGAGCCACCATTGGCGGTCCCATTTTCAGAAACAAGCTCTTCTTTTTCTACAGCACCTACTGGGACAGGATCCGCACGGGCGTGACACCTTCCACATCTTCCGGTCTCACTCCCGACGCAAACGGACTGGCGACCCTTCAGTCGACATTCTCCAGCGATCCCGGCGCCGCCGCACTCGTCAACTTCGGCCCATATTCGATCAAGGCCGGCAATCCACAGCCAGTTCCGGCGCCTCCCAGCCTGGTTGCTCTTCTGCCGACAGCAGAATCTTCCACCTGTACGTCGGCCGGTATCTGCTTTGAGCCGGTCACCGACGCCGCGGGCAACACGGCCAATGTCGAAGTGCAAACCGTTACGCGCTCCATCGCCCTGCCCTCCAATGACCAGGAGGAGCTGGCCCGCGTCGATTGGCAGGCCACGGAGAAAGATCGCTTCTTCGTCCGCTACTTTTACCAGCCCCAATTTGGAATCGCCGCGGGTGGAAACGGCATCGCGGCCGGCGATTGGGTGACCGTGCCTTCGGTGGGCTACTCCGTCGGGGCCGATTGGACCCACACCTTTACACCCCATATCGTCGATCAATTGCGCTATGGCTTCCAGGAAGCAAAAGTCCCCTACGAGGGCGGGGCCTTTCCAAGCTGCGTCAACTCCGATTTCGCTGCGTGCCCGGCGCAGATGGAATTCACCGGCTCGAACGACGACCTGACCTTCGGTGGAGACACTGACTTCCCGCAAGGCCGCACGACGAAGGTAACGCAGGTGCAGAACAACGCCACCTGGACCCATGGCGCCCAAACGTTTCTCTTTGGTGGAGAGTTCGATTACCAGAACACCCCGATCACAGGAATTTTCTACTATAACGGCCAGGGCGACTACGGAACCCTTAGCAACCTGGTGGGAGCGCCCAGCCCGGGGCTGGAGTCCGAGACAGGCGTGTCGGGCGTGTCGAGCTATGCCGAACTGGCGAACGGCAGTCTCACTACTCCATACACTGAGCCCGACGTCGCAGCCTACTTCCAGGACGACTGGAAGGCTTTTCCTACGCTTACACTCCATCTCGGCATGCGCTGGGAGTTCTTCGGCCAGGCCATCAACACTCTGCACAATGAAACCGTGGCCCGCGAATCCAATCCCGCCACTGCTTTCTGGAGTACTGCGCTGCCCCTCAGCGATCGTACGGTACCCAAAGTCGCGCAGGTCTATACCAACTTCGAGCCCCGCATCGGTTTGGCATGGAATCCGGACTTCGACCGGAAGCTCGTCGTCAGCGCCGGTTACGCCATCAACGCCAATCCCTCGTTTTATAACATCATTCTGCTCGTTGGCGACGGAGCCCCGGTAGCCAACCTTGGCGCTTTCCCTTGCGGCGCCAACGCCTGCGTCCCCTCAAACGGTTCCATCCTGAACAGTGACTTCCGCACGCTTAACCTGCCCTCCCTGCCCACCGGCGGAGACCCAGGCCAAGATGTCGAGGACGCCGTCCCATCGAATTTCCGCACACCCTATGTGCAAACCTGGACCCTCGGCATAGAACATCAAATAGGGAAAGCCGCCGTTGGGGAGGCGCGCTACGTCGGCTCAAAGACCACCCACGATTTCCAGTCGCTGGATGCCAATCCTTTTCTGTTGCCCGTGGTCACGGCCTTTCCCAGTTTCTACTCCGGCTTATCGCTTTGCTCGGACCCGTCTGCCGATGGATTCGGACGCCCCAATTGCAATGACTCGAATCTCATCTATACCGCCAACGGAGGCTGGGCCAACTACAACGGTTTGCAGTTGAACCTGACCACGCAAAACTACCACGGCCTCACCTCGACGGTTTCTTACACCTGGAGCAAGTCGATGAACAACGCCACCGACGCGTTTCGCAGCACCGGCTCCGGTGGCAGCACGATCGCCTTTCCTCAGGATCCACTGAACCCCAGCGCTGGCGAGCGGGGACTCAGCGGCAACGACTTCCCGAATGTTACGGGCCTTGAATTCACCTATAACCTCCCCAACTTCGTGCACGAAAACAACTTTTTCTCAAGAGTGACGAATGGCTTCATGCTGGGTGGCGTATATCGTTTCAGCAGCGGCATCCCGTATACGCCATATCAGCCTGTAATCCTCGATGGGAATACCGGAGACACCAGCTTTTGCGATGGGGTCTTCAATGCCGACGTAATCGGCGTCGATACCTGCCGGTTGGTGCTCTCGAACAAAAACGCCCCTGCCAACACGGTCGCTTACCTGAATCCTTACACGGGGGGGCAGGAGCCTTCCCCCGGGTCTTCATCGATCCCGGCTGGGACTCCGCTTCCGGGCACGCCGGAGTATGTGGTTTACAACAGCGACGGCTTCAACAGCGACACTTCGACTTACCCCACCGGCGTCTACAGCCCAGGGACGCCCGTCAATCCCGCCTCGACGCATTGGATCATCAACAATCAGGCCTATGCGCTCGCGGTGAACAATCCGTACCCCGGATCATCAAGAGGCTTGCTGCGTGGGCCAATCATCAGCGAACTGGACGCAACCGTCGCCAAGACGACAAGGATCACCGAACGCCTCTCGTTGCAACTTTCGCTCGCGGCTTACAACGCATTGAACCAGCAATATCTCGGCCCCGGAAATGCGTTCGTGGCCTCGCCCCTCTTCACGAGCAATCTTTATAATGAGTCGGGAACCAATGTTCCGGGCAATACCTCCGGCAACAGATTCCTGATCCTGGGCGGGAAAATCATTTTCTAGCAGTCCGAAGGACGGGAATCGCAAAGCCTTACGCCCGCATGAATTCCAGCGCCCTGATCAGATAAGGTTTCAAGTCTCTCCGCGGCGCCACCGCGTCCAGAAATCCCTTTTCCAGCAGAAACTCCGACCGCTGGAAGCCCTCGGGCAATTTCTGGCGGATGGTCTGCTCGATCACGCGCGGCCCGGCAAAGCCGATCAGCGCCCCCGGCTCGGCAATATTCAGATCGCCGAGCATGGCGAAGCTCGCCGTGACGCCGCCCGTGGTGGGATCGGTGAGCACGCTGATGTAGGGAACCCGGGCGTCATCGAGTTGCGCCAACGCCGTGGCGATCTTCGCCATCTGCATCAGGCTCACCACGCCCTCCATCATGCGCGCGCCGCCCGACGCCGCCACCACGATCAAGGGCTTCCGCTGCGTGCGCGCCCGATCCACGGCCCGCGCAATCGTCTCCCCCACTACCGCGCCCATCGAACCGCCGATAAACCCGTACTCCATGGCGCTCATCACCACGCTATGCGGTCCCAGCCGGCCCGTAGCGCTCAAAATCGCGTCGGACAGCCCCGTCTCCTCGCGGGCTTTGACGAGTCGCTGTTTGTAGGGTTTCACGTCGGTGAAGTTCAAAGGATCGGTGGAGCGCAAACCGGTGTCCACCAGCTCAAAGCCCGGCTCCAGCAGCATCTCGATACGCTTACGCGCGCTCAGCTTGAAGTGGTGCTGGCACTTCGGGCATACGTTCAGGTTGGCCTCCAGATCGGCCTTCCAAATCGTCTGCCGGCAACCAATGCACTTGATCCACAGGCCTTCGGTGCGCACCGTGCGTTCACCCGCGTCGGCGCCGTTCTCGCCGTCGGGTCCGCCGGCCGGCGCCGTTGCCGTGGCCGCGTAATCGCCGTTCTCGCGCTTGAACCAGGTCATCCCGAAGCCCATTGTAAATCGGCCAGCCCCAACTCTGGCGCGTATTTCGAGATCGTGGATTGAGGCCCGACAATGGAGAACCGTCGACCGCGGACACCGAATTGCGCCCCGCGCCTTTCTCGAGTCCCTTAGTCCCTCAATCCCTTAGTCCCCGACCGCTATTCCCTCAAGTACGCGTCGTCACCGTTGATCCAGTCCTGACGCGGCGGATTGAAGATGTCCAGCGCCACCGAATCTTCGAGCGCGATCACCTCATGCGGCGCGTGCGGGGGAATGCAGAGAATTTCTCCAGCACGCACCGTCTTCTCTTCTCCATCCATCCGGAACAGCAACGCTCCCTCGACCACGTGGCTGATCTGCTCGTGAACATGCTGGTGCCGGGCCACCCGTCCACCCTTTTTGATCCCGATGCGGGCCAGCATCGTATTGGTGCCCACAATATATTGCCGCGTGGTCAGCGGATTCATCTGCTCGGGCTCAATGTCGGCCCAACGATGCAGGCTTGTAACTGGCGCGGTTTCCTCGTCCACGGCCTTGTCCTCCACGGCTTGATCCTCCTCACCGGCCTCTTCCGGCGCGACCTCAAACGAGCGGCCGCCCGATCCGGTTCGTTTCAATATTCTATGCCGCGCTGCGCCAACACGCCTTTCTGGTAGGCGTGTTTCACTTCGCGCATCTCGGTTACGGTATCGGCCATTTCCACCAGCAGCGGATGAGCGTTGCGCCCGGTGAGAATCACGTGCACCATCTCCGGCCGGTTGCGCAGCGTCTCAGCCACCACGCCGGCATCGAGCATTTTGTAGCTGATAGCGTAGTTGATCTCGTCCAGCACCACCATGTCCCATGCGCCCGACGAGATCGCCTCGCGCGCCTCAGCCCACGCCGCTTCCACCAAGCGAATGTCTTCCGGATCCGTTTCCGCTCCGCCCACCTTCACAAAGCCTCGCCCCATCTGCTTGAGCACAAAGTTGGGGCCGAACGCCTCGACGGCGTCCAGTTCGCCGTAATGCCATGAGCCTTTGAGGAACTGCAGCATCAGCACCTTCATGCCGTTGCCCACGGCGCGCAGGGCCGTCCCCAGCGCCGCGGTCGTCTTGCCTTTGCCCGGGCCGGTGTTGATCAACAGGAGTCCGCGCCTGGAGGACAGTTCAGAGTTCATAGTTCGCAGTTCACAGTTTACGGGCCAATCTCCGGCTACTTCCCCATAAATTGCACGTCGTGCAAAAAAGCGAGGGGCTCGCGAACTAAGAGCTGAGAACTATGAACTGTGAACTCGCCGCTCAGTGTCCCCCGTGATACGGATGTCCAGCGAGAATTGTAAATGCCCTATAGATCTGCTCCGCCATCACCAAACGCGCCAGCGAGTGAGCCAACGTCATGGGCCCCAGCGAAAGCAGCAACGTGGCTCGCGCTCGCGCCTCTTCGGACCATCCATCGGCCGGTCCCACGGCAAACACCAGGTGCTGCGCGCCTTCATCGCGCCGCACCCGGAGCCATTCCGCGAATGTCTCCGAACTCATCGCGCGTCCGCGGCTATCCAGCAGCACCGCGGTCACGGGTGTCCGTCCCGCCAGCCGAGCCAGCCACTCGAGCAGCGCCTCTTCGCTCTTGAAGTCTTGTGTGCGCAGCCGTGCAAACGCGCCACAGCGCTCGAGATACTTCCGCACCAGCGGATCGCATTCGTCCTTCGCCGCCGCGCGGGCGCCGATCTGCGCAAGAGTGATTTGCATGATCGGGAGAATATCGCAAACCGCGTCTCTTGCGGCTTGTAGGGTATCTACCTGACAGCCTCTCAAGACATCCCATGCCGGGTCGCGAGCATCGATTTCAGCGGTGGGACTTATGCCCGCTTTTTCAATGAGTCCTAATTTCGACAGCATTGCCTGATTCCCCTCACTAGAGCATTGCTCAGCAATCCGCACGTCGGCCTGTTCGTGGAAGAAGAGCTTCCCGGCCTTTCCGGGAAGGCTCTCTCTGTCTTCTGCATCTCGCTTGCGGACCGAGCTTCGCGTAGCCTCCGAGATGCCGAAGCAAATACGCGGGTCGCGAAGATCGCCCATCGCTCTCTTCGTGTCCGCGCGCTGTGGAGGAATGCGATGCAACTGGCCCGTCTGCAAACAACTCTCTTCGTTGGATCCTTACTCGCCGCCGGTCTTCTGGCGTTCGTCCACGCTCCAGACGCCTCGGCGCAAGTGACTACCGCCGCCATCCACGGCGCCGTCACCGACGAATCGGGAGCCGTCATCCCCAACGCCAAAGTTACGGCGACCGACACCGCCACCGGCATTTCAACCGTTACGACCACGAACACGAGCGGATATTATACCTTTCCGTCCCTCCAAATCGGCGGTCCCTACACCGTTACCGTGCAAGCGCCGAACTTCGAAGAGTTCGCCTCGAACGGCGTCATGCTGACCGTCAACGCCAATGTCGAGGTGAACGCCAAAATGGTCGTCGGCGCCGCTCTGCAGACAGTCACGGTGAACGCATCGGCCTCGCAGGTGCAAACCGCGAACACGCAGCTACAGACCACCCTGACCGGTTCGCAGATCGAAGCCATGCCGATGCTGGGCCTCGACGCCGATATTCTGCAAAAGCTCACGCCCGGCACCGTGGAATCTTCCGACCGCTTCGGCAACTTCTCCGCCAACGGATCGCAGACCCAGGACAACAGCTACCTGATCGACGGCACGGACATCAACGACACGGTGTTGGAAACGTCGGGCCTGGTTGTGAATCCCGATGCGCTGACAGAAGTGACGTTCGTGACCAGCACCCAGAACCCGCAGTACAGCCGCAACTCTGGGGCCATTGTCAACGAAGTCCTGAAGAGCGGCGCCAACCAGTTCCACGGCGACGGCTTCGAGTTCTATCGCGATACGTTTATGAACCTCGGCGGCTACTTCGCGGCGCCGGGCGAGCGGCCGGTCTATCACCAAAACGTCTTCGGCGGCACGCTCGGCGGGCCCATCGTGCGCAACAAGCTGTTCTTCTTCCTCGCCTATCAGGGAATCCGCAACCGCACCGCCACCGCTACACTCACCAACGTTCCCACGGCCTCGCAACTGGGAACCACCACCGGCATCGCCAACCTGACCGAAGACGCCAACATTAACACCAGCACGGGCGGCGGTGGAACAGACCAGACTCTGAGCTCCAATCCGATCCCCCTCGCGATGACCGGACCGAGCGGGACCACCTGCCCCAAGGGCGAGGCATGGAATGTCTGCTTCCCCACAGGCTCGGTGGAATTGCCCACTTCCGACTTCAACCCGATCTCTTCCAGCCTGCTCAGCAAATACGTACCCGCGCCGAACTACGACACCACCGCCCCTCCCGGCGGCACGTACTACAACTTCAATGCCCTGAACACGGAGGGCAGCGACCAGGGCATCATCCGCATCGACTATCACCTTTCGTCGAGCGACTCGATGTGGGCCTCCAGCATCTTCGAGTCGCAGCCGACTACCGAAGCGTTGGCGTTTGTTCCCTACAATGCCACTCTGCCCGGATGGCCCGAAACCGATGCCCGGCACTTCAAAATCTTCAGCGCTTCGTGGACGCACACCTTCAACTCCAGCACGCTGAACCAACTGCGCGCCGGCTATTACCACTTCAATTTCGCCTCCGTCGAGCCGGAAACGGTCACGCAGCCTTCTTCGTATGGGTTCACCGGAATTAGCCCCCAGTTTCCCGCCGGGGCCTCCATGCCTTACGTTCCGGTGGCGGGATACTTCACTCTGGGGTTCACCCCCTATGGCCCCCAGCCGCGCCTGGACATCAACGAGGATTACGCCGACAACCTCACCAAGATCGTGGGCAACCACACCCTGATGTTCGGCGCGGAAGTGGAGCGTTTCACCGTCGATAATCCCTACTACGCGGAAAACAACGGGGATTTCAGCTTCGGCGGGGTGGGGATCTATTCCTCCGGCGATCCGCTGCTCGACTACCTGCTGGGCGTTCCCGACAGCTTCGTTCAGGGATCGGGCGCCTATGTCGACGCCCTCTCGTGGGACTTTTACGGTTACGCGCAGGACAGTTGGAAAGCGACCAGCGCGCTGACCCTGAATTACGGCTCCGGCTACGAGATCATGAGCCCCTTTGAAAACCTGCAGTACGGCGGCTTAGGGATTATCTGCTGGGTGCCCGGCGCGCAGTCCAAAGTCTTCCCCAATGCTTCAACCAGCAACCTGTATCCCGGCGACCCGGGCTGCAACAACCAGGGCGGCGCCACCACAAAATACGACCACTTCGCCCCGCGCGTGGGCTTCGCCTGGTCGCCCGGCAATGGCCCCTCCGCGCTGTTTGGCGCACCGGGATCGCATATGTTCTCGATCCGCGGAGGCTTCGGCGTCTATTTCAACCGCGACTCGGAAGAAGGAACGGGACAGAACCTGGAAGATCCCCCGTTCGGCACCAGCAGCTACGGCGCCAGCAGTGTTCCCGGCCTCAGCCCCAGCTTCGCCGATCCGTATGTCGACGTCGCCGGAAACGGTACGGTGACGAGCCCCTTCCCTTACACCTTCCCCACCCCAGCGACGGCGAGTATGATTACCGCGGCTCAGTTTGCATCGTACATTCCGTACGAATTCAGCACCATTGCTTCCAACTACGACGTTCCTTACGCGTATAACTTCAATCTGAACGTGCAGCGCCAGATTCCGAGCGACCAGGTGCTGACGATCGCGTATGTGGGGTCGCTGGGCCGCAAACTGGTGCGGGCCTACGAGGCCGACCAGATCACGCCGTCGGGCCACGCGGCCGCCGTCGCAGCCTGCACCGCGAGCACCACATCGGGCGCTTGCTCGGGCGGTCCAGCCGCCGTCAATCCCGTGTCGGATCCATCGTGGTACATCGACACCACCGGCAATTTCCTTTCCGTAGGCCGCATACACACCGACGGCGCCTCCAACTACAACGCGTTGGAGGTGAGCCTGAAGAAGAACATCACCCACGGCCTCTACTACGACCTCGCTTACACCTGGAGCCATGCCCTCGACAACGGCTCTGGCCTCGAGAGCGCGGGCTTCGGCAACAGCTACGATATCACCGGGACCAACTGGGTCCCGGGTTTCCAGTATCTCAGCTACGGGAACTCGGAATACGATGCGCGCCAGCGCTTCTCCGCCGGCTACGGCTATGCGGTCCCGCTCCTCCGCGACATGAGACAGAATCGCTTTGTGAACGAGGCGCTGGGCGGCTGGAACATTACCGGAATCACCGCTCTGCAGTCGGGCAACCCCCTCTCCATCGGTGAAACCGGCACTAACGATTCCCTCTATTGCGACTCACCCTACAATTTTTATTCCTGCCCGGATACGCCCCAAACCTCCAGCTTCCACATACCGCTGCTGAACCCGCGCTCGTCGAGCCAGCACGACTGGTTCAACCCGTCGTACTTCTCTCCCGAACCGCTGGGAACCTTCGGCAACGTCAAACGCGGCTTCATGCGCGGCCCGGGATTCGACTACACCGACATGAGCCTCTACAAGAATTTCCCGCTGGGCCGGGCCGACACTCCGCGCTACATTCAGCTCCGGCTGGAAGCTTACAACGTCTTCAACCACCCGAACTTCGCGCCGCCGAACGGCAACCTGAGCGATGGTTCCGAATTTGGCGCCATTACGTCGGTGGTAGAGCCCGGCCAGGTGACCGGCTTAACAAATGGCGACCCGCAGCCCGGCCGCGCCGTGCAGATCGCCGGCCGCATCTATTTCTAGAGCCTGTTATGAACTTTGGGGCAGACAGCGTTGCGAGCGAAAATTCGGCCAGAACCGGGGTCCCCACGGATGGGTCTTTGTCCGTGGGGTGGAGACGAAGCCGAGCCCGCAGGCTGTGGCGGGTCCACCGTCAAGGGCGAGAACGAAGTATGGCCGGATTTCCACCCCAGCGACCAAAGGCCGTCGCTGGGAACCCCGGGATTTCCACCCCAGCGACCAAAGGCCGTCGCTGGGGACCCCGGGATTTCCACCGCAACCCTTCGGGACGGGGCCAATTTTCCCGATTTCGTGGTCGCTCGTCGCTAGCAGACACCCGGTGTTCCACCCCACGGACGAAGAGCACGTCCGTGGGGGCCCCGGTATGCGTCCCTCCTCGCTCCTGGAACTGGGGAAAAATTGGCTCCCGTCGCTGCCCGCCCCAAAGTTCGTAACAGGCTCTAGATTTCGCCCGATTGTGCTCGCGCTCCGCAATTCGGGCATTACGGAGGGCGGCGTGGACTACAACGGCGATCCGGTGCCTGGCCGCACCGCCCAAATCGTAGCCAGGATCACCTTTTAACCCGAGTCCTGTCCCCACCCCCGCACCTGTCCCCTAATCCCTGTTCCCTGATTCCCTCAAGCCCGCAGCCTGAAAACCTCGCGCCCGACTTCCCTGCTCTCCCAAAATCCACATGCCCATCCCTGTTTTGGAATCTCCCTTCGCATTTCTCCGTAAATTCATAGCCAAGCGCACCGACCACACCCGCCGTTCGTCAATAACACTTTTGTTTCCAGAGAGGAAGCCGGTAAGGGATGGTGTTTTTCAGAATGGCGCCCGGCGTGCATTTCCTATTTTCGGATTACCAGCCATGTTTTGACCTGAAAGTGCAGCAGGGAAACGACAGTGGGAACGAACCGAAGCTACATCCCTCTACGTTTTCCCTATTTGCAGTAACTTACGGGCGAATCGGGAATCGCTTTTCACGGTACGCCCAAGTAAAGGACTCAACCAGACGCCTTTTGGGAGGGTTTATGAGGTTTTCCTGGTTTCTCGTTGCGCCGCTCGCATCTGTCGTCGCTGCTGCTCGACGCGGCCTTCGCCCCAGAACGATTCGGCTCATACTCGGCCTCGTCGCTGCAGTCCTTCTCGGCGCTGTGGCCGCTTCGGCCCAGCTCGAATCCGGCCAAATCGCCGGCACTGTGACTGACCCCTCCGGCGCCGTCATTCCGGGCGCGACCATCACCGTCAGGAACGTCGCCACCAACGAAGAGCGCACGAGCACCTCCAACAACAGCGGCCTCTACGTGGTTACCGGCCTCGAGCCCGCCACCTATCAGGTCACCTTTTCCTCCGGCAACTTCCGGCCCTTCACGGCCAGGGCTGAAGTGACTGTGGGCAGCCACGTCACTCTCGACGCCAAGCTTTCGGTCAGCGCCGCCACCACCGAGGTGCAGGTCATCGCCGAGGGCGGAGCCCAGGTCAACACCCAAAGCCAGGAGCTCTCCCAGGTCGTCGACACCCAGCAGATGTTGCAGTTGCCCAGCCTCACCCGCAATCCATATGACTTTGTCGCTCTCTCCGGCAACGTCTCCGGCGGCGATAACAGCACCAATAACGGCGGCAGCGCCGTCATGGGCGGCAGCGGACAGAACCAGACCGATCGGGGCGTCGGCTACGCCATCAACGGCCAGCGCGAATCCGGCACCGAAATCCTCCTCGATGGCGTCGAAAACGTCTCCATTTTCAGCGTTACCCCCGGCCAGGACGTTCCCGTCGATTCCGTTCAGGAATACAGCGTCATCACCAGTAATTACTCGGCCGAGTACGGCCGCGCCTCCGGTGGCGTCCTCAACGTCACCACCAAGTCGGGGACCAATCAGATCCATGGCTCGGCGTGGGAGTTCAACCGCCTCTCGGACTACACCGCCAATACGTACGCCAACGACGCGGCCAACGCGGCGGCAGGCGCCATCGTCGACCCGAAAGGCATTTACACCCGCAACCAGTTCGGCTACGCCGCCGGTGGTCCCATCAAGAAGAACAAGCTCTTCATCTTCGAGAGCACAGAGTGGACGCGCGTGCGCAGCGCCGCCTCTCTCGTCGAAGAAGACTTCGATCCCGCCTTCATCGCTCTAATGCCCTCGAATATTCAGTCATATTACAGCACCTATGGCCAAACGACCCTGAAGTCCGCGGGCGTGGCCGCTACGGTGGGGCAAGTTGCAGGCACAGGGATCGCTTTTGGCGATGTCAACGGCAACCCTTCAACGACCGTTCCCGCCAGCACACCCATGTTCGACACCATCAATTTCACCGCCCCCTTTGACGCCGGCGGCGGCACTCCCCAAAACACCTACGCTCTGGTGGGCCGCGTGGACTATAACCCCACCGATAAGACGCAAATGTATTTCCGTGCAGGTCGCGAGGCTTCCAACCAGTTCGTCGGATCCACCAGTTACAGCACGTATCCCCAGTACGACGTCGGCTCCGTTTACCTGAACCAGAGCTACCTCTATTCGTTGGCCCACACCTTCACCCCGAGTCTTTTTCTCTCCGCCAAGGTGAGCTACACGCGCTATAACAACATCACCTCATTCGACACCGCGCTCACCAGCACCCCGAACCTGATGTTTCTTTCACCCACCGACCCGGTTACCGGCATAACCATTCAGATGCCGGGACTGGAAAACGCCAGCGAACCGGGCGAAGGCGGCGTCCCGGTTGGCGGTCCTCAGAACACCGTGCAGATCGAGCCCGACCTGAGCTGGACCAAGGGCAGGCACTCCATGCGCTTTGGCTTCCTCGGGACCTACATCCAGTTAGATTACGCGTACGGCGCTTATGCCCAGGCCGTCGAGCAGCTTGGCGCGGCATTCCAGGACAGCTTGAACGACATGATGAATACCGCGGGGAACCCCGGCGGCGCGCCGTTAGTCGAGTTCGAGACGCGCGCCAACGCTCAGGGTAAACTCCCCTGCCCCATCGACCAGACGATTCCCCCCGACACCAACCCCGGCTTCGGCAACGTTGTGAACAGTTCATCCTGCGAGATTCAGACGCCTGTCACCCCCGCCGTTTACGGACGCAGCTATCGCTACAGGGATTGGGCCATCTATGGCCAGGACAGCTTCAAGGTCACGCCCCAGTTGACGTTGAACTACGGCCTGCGCTGGGAGCACTACGGCGTGCAGCACAACAACCACCAGGATCTCGATTCCAACTTTTACTTCGGCTCCGGCACAGGACTCGAGCAGCAGACCCGCACCGGCAACGTCTTCCTCACGCAACAGAGCCCCATCGGCGAGTTCTGGAAGCCCCGCTGGGGCACCCTTGCTCCCCGCGTCGGCTTCGCCTATGACCTCTTCGGCAATGGCCGAACCAGCCTCCGCGGCGGCTACGGCATCAGCTACGAACGCAACTTCGGCAACGTCACCTTCAACGCCAGCTTCAATCCTCCCGCCAGCGCCGTGATCAGCGACTCCTGTTCTGCGGAAGATGCAAGCTGCATCGCCACGGTAACCAACGAAGACCTCGGCCCCCTGGGTCAGTCCATCGGGCCTCAGTACCTGCCCCCCGTGGAACTGCGTCACATGGATCAGAACATCGAAGTCGCGCAAACCCAGTTCTGGAGCTTCGATGTGCAGCACCAGGTCAAACCCGGCACCGTTCTCGATTTGGGCTACGCCGGCGCGCGCGGCGCCCACCTCTACGACTTGGCCAATGTCAACCAGATTGGCGCCGGTCAGGTCTATCTGAACGATCCCAACTACATCGGAGCACTTTGCGCCGGCTCCGGCATATACAACATCAACACGTTTAACGCTCTCACCGCCGCGGGAGACTCGACCGCCTCTACGGACGCCTCGGAGTGCCTCACCCGCCCCAACCCGCAATATACCAACGTCAATATGCGCGGCAGCGCGGCAGCCAGTAACTATTCCGCGTTAAACATCGGTCTGCAGTCGCAGAACCTTCACAACTCGGGCGTGACGCTGATCGCAAACTACACCTGGGCCCACTCTCTCGACGATCTGAGCTCAACCTTCGGTGACAGCCTGCAGGGCGGCTCCGGTTATATCGGTTCGCTCGGTTATACCTCCCTGGCCGATCCCGGCCTCGACTGGGGCAGCTCCGATTACGATATACGGAATCGCGTCACCATTTCTCCTATCTGGACGACACCGTGGTTCAAAAACGGTGGGACCTACGCTGAACGCGAGGCTCTCGGCGGCTGGAATCTCTCCGGCATCTTCACTGCGCGTGGTGGCATCCCGTTCTCCGTCTTCGACTACAGCGAGGACGAAACCATCTACACCGTGCCCCGTCTGGAGCCTGCGACGCCCTTCACCAGCTATAAGGTTGGCAAATCGCCACAGGTCGTCGGCCCCAACCTCTTCAACGGCTTGAACGTCCCGCTCCCGAAGAGCTTTGTTCCCTACAGCAGCACCCTGGGCATCTCCGACTTCGGGCCGTTCCCGAGCGACATGATGCGCCGCAACTCGCTTACCGGTCCGGGCGCCTGGAATATGGACACAGCGGTTCAAAAGGACTTCCCCATTACTGAGCGCACGCAATTGCAGTTCCGCGCCGAAGGGTTCAACGTCCTGAATCACCACAACTACTATGTCAACACCACGACCCTTGATTATGACGGCGCTACGACGACCCCGCTCTATGTTGAAGAGGAAAGAGGCGGACTTGGTACATTGGCCACTGGCGGCAACCACGACGAGCGCCGTTTCGGCCAGTTCGCGCTGAAGGTGGTCTTCTAACCCAATCGCGGAACCCGCTTCCGCCTCCATTCCAGTCGCAATCGCCGCCGCAGGGAGCCTTCGGGCTCCCTGCCGCATTTTGCGCCGAAAGTCAGAACAGGGCGATGCGATTGCCGGGTTGCGGCAGGGGAGCGTAGTATTCCTTGAAAAGGCTTTCAGGAGGGATTTCGCGATGCGTTTCGGCGCAGCTTTGCCGCTTGTCGTAAGTGCTTTGAGTTTGCTGCTCGCCGCCGGCCAAAGGTCCGGCTCGCCGCAGAACGTGGCTTTGACGCCGCCGATGGGATGGAACAGTTGGAATTATTTTCACCGCAACGTGACCGATCAGGACGTGCGCGGCGCCGCCGATGCGCTGGTTTCTACGGGGATGAAGGACGCAGGGTATGTGTACGTGAACATCGACGACACCTGGGAGGGCGAGCGCGACGCGAACGGCGTGCTGCACACCAACTCGAAGTTCCCGGACATGAAGGCGCTGGCGGATTACGTCCATTCCAAAGGGTTGAAGCTGGGGATTTACTCGTCGCCGGGGCCGAAGACCTGCGCGGGGTACGCGGCCTCCCTGGGGCACGAGCAGCAGGATGCGGCGCTGTACGCCCAGTGGGGCATCGATTATTTGAAATACGATTTGTGCAGTTTTCGCCAGGCGGTAATGGCTGCGCAGGCGCCGAACGATGGTGCGGAGCAGATGCGGCTGATGGAGGCCGCGTACACCAAGATGGACCAGGCGCTGAAGGCGACGGGGCGGCCGATCGTGTACTCGCTGTGCCAGTACGGATGGGACGCGGTGTGGGAGTGGGGGCCCCAGGTGGGCGCGAACCTGTGGCGGACGACCGGAGACATCCAGCCGAACTGGGATCGGGTATACGCGATTCTGGAGCAGCAGGCGGGACTGGCGAAATATGCCGGGCCGGGCTACTGGAATGATCCGGACATGCTGGAGGTGGGCAACGGCAAGTTGACGCTGGCGGAAAATCGGAGTCATTTTTCGATGTGGGCGATGCTGGCCGCGCCGTTGCTGGCAGGCAACGATTTGCCGCACATGAAGCCGGAGATTCTGGCCATTTTGACCAACCGGGATGTGATTGCGATTGACCAGGACCGGCTTGGCCAAGAGGCCACGCGGGCCTATGCGGACGGAGAAGTGGAAGTGTGGACGCGGCGGCTTGCGGGCGGGGCCATGGCGCTCGCCGTGCTGAATGCAGGAAGCGACCGGTACTCAAGCCATCCTTTCCACCTGAGTCTGACGCGGCTGGGACTGCACGGGGCGCAGCAGGCGAAGGACCTGTGGACGGGGAAAGAGATGACCCTGACCGAGAACATGCCGCTGGAGATTGCCAGCCACGATATTTTGCTGGTAAGGGTGGGGGAGCCGAGATAGCGGAGCTGGCAGAGTTAGCGCATTACGGCGGTTCTCCAATTCCCGTGGAGTTTTGAGGGGCGTGCCAGGTGGCGTTTTCTTGGGAAAAACGCCACTCAACGTTCGAGGTTCTGCTCTACACCAATTGGAGAACCGCTATAGTAAGTCAGCGGGTGATTGAGTTAGCGGATTAATAAGTCATCGACTAACGACTTATCGAATGAGCTGGTTTGCGAGTGAACGGTCTTTCTTCTTTGTGGCGTACCCTGTTCGAATCTTGATCCCCATCCATTCACCGGGTTGATTTGGCAGCGAAAGGATGGGGATATTCGTTTGCGCATTTATTGGCCGGCGGAGTTGACGGTGAGCGCGACGGTGGCCGTGCGGGAGAGCGTGCCGTAAGCCGGGCCGCCGTTGACGGTCGCGGTGATGGTCACGCTCGAGGTTCCGGCGGCCGTGCCGGGGTTGGAGATCGTGTAGCCGCCTCCTCCGCTGCCGCATCCATTCAAGGAGAAGACCGAGGCGACGAGCACCAGGCCGAGCAGCGTGGTGAAGAGCCTGCGGCGGAAGGCGAACGGTAGTCCTAGAGCGAGCAAGCCGGCGAGAGTGAAGGGCGCGGCGGCGCCGGAAAGTTTGTGAGTGCGAGGTTCGGGCGGATGAGCGAGCGAGGCCTTGGTGACGGTGGGTCCGGTGGTGAAGATGGTGACCGTGGCCGTGCCGGAGGTGGCGCCGTTGGAGCCGGCGGTGGGTGTAATGACGCCGCTCGAAAAGCTGCACGCGGCGCCGGTGGGCAGGCCAGAGCAGGCGAGCGTGACGCCGGAGTCGAACACCGAGCCTGAGGCAAAGGTGGTGAAGTCGGCGGAGCCGGCATAGGTGAGGGCGATCGCCGAGGAAGCCTGGCCGGCGATGACCGTGGCGCTCGAAGGCGCAGCGGCGAGGGTGAAGTCGCCGATGATGGCTTCGATCGATTGCGAAGCCGAGGGCGCGAAGTTGGCGTCGCCCGGGTAACTGGCGATGATGTAATGGCGGCCGGCGGCCAGGGTATCGATGGTGAGCGTAGCGGTTCCGTTGGTGGCGAGCGGGGCTGTGCCAATGGTGGCGCCGGCGCCGTTGTTGGCGGAAACGTCAGTGAAGGTGACGGAGCCGGTTGGCGTAGCGCCTGCGGAGTCACCAGCGATGGTGGCGACGATGTTGACGCTCTGCTGCGCGAGGGCGAAGGCTCCGCCGACCAGCGAGGTGCTGATCTTGGTGGAGGTCGAAGCTTTTGCGGCGGCTCCGCCGACATCGACATTGACTGCGCCGGAGGAGTTGGGGATGTCGTTCGCGTCGCCATCGTATTCGGCCTGCAGGACGTGAACGCCGGCGGTGGCGAACTGGTAAGGCAAAGTCACGTCGAACGCGCCGGAGGAGTCGGGTGTGACGGACAGCGTGACGGTTCCGAGCTTGACGGCCGGGTTAGCGCTGAAGTCGTAAAAATCCACCTTGCCGGTGACCGGGACGGCGGCGTAGCTGTTGCTGTTTTCGCCCCATAGGTTGATGACGCTGGCGTGGAGATTGACCGTCGAATTCACGGCCGGCGTGGTGTGGTCGGGAACGAGAGCGACCAGGACAGTGCTGGGAACGACGATGACCGCGATGGGGGCGGAAGCGCTGGGGAGAAAGCTGGTGGAAATCGGCGGCGAGTCTGCTGCGATGCTGTGGGTTCCGGCGGCGAGGGTTTGGGCGCCGCTCAGGGTGAGATTGGCGGTCGCTCCGAGGTCGAGATAGGCAAAGCTTTCTCCCGTGCGAGCGATGGTGGCGTTGCCGAGGGTGACGCCCTTTTCGATAAATGAATACGTGCCGGGAACGGCGTAGGCGGCGCCCGAGTTGTTGCCGGTGGTTTCAGCAGTGAGAACCACCGGCGTGCCGTAAAGGGTGGGTGCTAAGGCATTGCTCGAACCCGCGGTGGTGGTTTGTTCGGGATTGACGCTGAGCTCGATGCCGCTGGAGGTTGCGGGGGCAAAGTTGGCGTCGCCTTCGTAACGGGCGGTGAGGTTGTAAGCGCCGCCTGGCAATTCCACGCCGGTGGCGGGGCCAAAGGTGAACGATTGCGTTCCGTTCTGGAGGGTGAGCAGCGCAACGGCCTCGCTTCCCGCCAGGAGGACGACGTCGCCGGAGGGCGTGGTGGCGCCGGTCGAGCCGACAGTAATGGAGGCGCTGAGCGGGTCGCCGTGGGTGATGGCAGTGGTGCTGGTGGTGAGAGTCACGGTGACGGCGCCGCTGCCGGTGGGCGGCATCCAGCTCGTGGCCAGCTTGTTCACGTCGACGGAGCCGAGGCCGGTGGCGAGATCGTAGCCGGGGCCGGCGGCGTAACCGACTAATTCGCCGTTGGGGTCGGGAACCTTGGTGTCGCCGACAGTGATGTCGTGGAAGGGCGAGTTGGCGCCGGCGGCGAGCTGATAGTAAGTGGGATTGGGGTTTCCGGCGCCGCCCAGCAGATTATTTTTTTGGTCAATGAGAGCCTGGATGGCGGCCCAATTGGGCGAAGCCAGTGAGGTGCCGATCACGCCTGCGCCGATGCCGTTGGCGCAGTCGAATCCAAGGTCGCTTTCACAGGTGAGGTACGCCAGATTGTCGCCGGCCAGCAGCGATACGTCGGGAGTATCGCGCTGACCGTCCTGGGGCACGCCGGGGCCGGTTTGCCAGCTTGGTTTGGTGAAGTCGATTGAAACGCCGCCATTGCCGGCCAGGGGACGGCCGTCGTAGGGATTCTCGTAGTCGTTCCAGGTGCTTTCGGGGATGTAGCCGGAGGCGGTGTAGTTGGCGGAGGGGGGAAAATAAACGTAGGGATCGGGCATGATAAATTCGGTGCCGCCCGCGGACACGTTCCAGGGCGAGTCGCCGATGGCGTTGACGCCGTAGCCGGCGCTGAAATCCCAGCAATCGTCGCCGCCGTTATCGCCGCTGGAAACAAACATGCTGATGCCCTCCGCGGCCCCTTGTTCATAGGCGTCGCCAAAGAGCTGAGTGACGCCGGGCGAATAGGCATCTTCGAGAGTTTCGCAGCCTCCGTAACTCATCGAGGTGAGGGGGGAGACATCGTAGTCGACGGCGTAGACCGTGGAAAGATCGATGCCCTGCACGAACTCTGTGGAGGCGGAGACAATGAGATTAAGGGTGGCGTCAGGCGCCATGGCGCCGGCGTACTCGATGTCGGAGATAGCTTCGAACTCCTCGAAATCGCCGGCCAGCAGGCCGGGATCCGGTCCATTCACGATGACATTGACATCGGCCGCGGGCAGCCCGGTGACGTTGCGGAAATCGGTGAGGTCCTGGAGGTTGATGTTGCTCTCTTCAATCAGAGCAATGGATTCGCCCTGGCCCTCGATGCCGGCGGTCTGGAGGGGCGCGGCGTCGTAGATGGCGTCAAGGTCGGCGGGGCCGGTGAAGATGTCCTGGCCGATGAGGATTTGCGGCTTGGCGGCCGGGTAGGACTGGGGCAGCAACAGCTTGAAGTTGTTCAGGCTGGCAAGGGTTGAGACATCGGGCGCAAGCGCTGAGGGAATGCTGGCCGGCGTTGCGTTGGCGATGTAGGTCTTGCCGTTGACCGAGTAACGGTGCATCTGCGTCTGGAAGGCGGCTTCGACCTGCGCACTGGTTCCGGTGAAGAAGAGAAACTGTCGGCCATTGGAGGGGTTTTCAACGGAAAAGCCCTGAGACTGGAGCCAGCCGAGGATTTTCGCAAGGTCATTGTCGCTGGGGCCGAAGCGCCGGCCGAATGCAGCGGGACTGAGCCAGTGATGGTATTCGGGCGACTTTGGGTCCTGCTGTTCCTGGAGCAGCTGGGTGAGCTCAGCCTGCTGGGTAGCGCTGCGCTCGAGAAGCATCACCATCCGATGGAACACCTGATTTCCGTTGACGGGGCCGATGTCGTTGCGGCTGACCGCGAGGGGATGCACCGGGGCGATAAGGGTGCGCCGGGAGGCGATGATCGGCGAAAGCAGGCGATCGGCGGGCTGGGTCTGCGGCCACGCCAGCGCGCTGCAACTGAGAGCCAATATCAACGCGGAGGAGACGGCAAGATGGCGCGGGTGCATGGGTTGCTCCAGGAAAGCGACAGGTTGGGGAGGTGCTATGACGAGGTTGCGCGTGAGAACGGAATCGTCCTTGCGGTAGCAGATGAAGCGATGCTCAAAACCTACCGATTCGCCTTTGGGCTGTCAAGTGCGGAATTCAACGATGGGCTGCAATGCCGTTACGGCATTGTTCTCAACTTGGTGACGGAGGAAAACGGGCGGAAGAAGTGATATGGGCGGGGACGAAGACGGTAAAGAAGCTGCTCCGGCGGGAGGCCGATCGATGAGCGACAAGTGAGGGCGGCATCCGACCGGACGGCCCTCACACAATCCATCGGCGGCACGATCAACCCGGGTCCCGGCTCGCGTTGAGGAGCAGCGAGCAGGACCACAATCACGCGGCGGAAAATGACGTAGACCGGCTTTCCGTCCGCACATGGGATATTGCAGACAGTTACCACATCGAGATCTGCAACTCGTCCAGGTAAGCGGTGACGTGGCCGCTCGAGCCATATCCGTCCACCTGGAACTGCGTGTTGATGATCGGCGCCCAGCCGAGATTGGCCCCGCCATAGACCGTGACGTTGATCGGGAACTCGTAGCCGTCCAGCCATATTGAGTTGTAGGTGACCCACCCTGCGCTATCCCGCGAAATGCTCGCCTGAACGTGATGCCATGTATACTGCGACCACGTGCGCGGGTTGCAATAGGCGCCGCTCTTGGTGACCCATTGTGGCTGCGGGCTTTCGGCGCTTCCTTCGTTAGCCGTGTACTGCCACGTGCTCGAATAGCCGCTGCATTGCACTCCCATCAATTCGGTCTGCCCGTCGGACATCACCTGATTCACGTCGAATTCCAGGTTGGCGAGATTACTGGCCGAGCTGGTGAGATACACCCACACGTCATAGAAGAAGTTTTCTGCGGTGGAGTTGTCAGAGAAGGAGAGCGAGTAGCGCTCACCTGCGCTGTCGGTGAAGTCAGTTACAAATTCGCGCGAGCTCCCGTACAGGGTTGGCGAAGTAACGAGGGTCATATAGCCGCTTGAAGAACCCGGCGTGCCGGTATCATGCTCCATTTGCCAGCCGCTCAGCGCTTGGATCGAACTGACGGTGTCGGCGCTCGACGGGATGATCGCGGTGGCGCTCGCTTCGATTGTGATGGTGACATCGGTTACGCATGAGGAGCCGTCATCTCCCCAAGCCTTGACATGCAGTGTATGTGTTCCGGAGGAACCGGAAACGGAGGTATTGATCGATTGCGAGTCAAAGACCGTGGTGTCGGAGCTGCTATCAAACGAATAACCCATCGAAACCACATTTTGCGACGAGCACGTGGAAGCGCTTGCAGACAGGGTAAAAGGGGACGGGACAGTGGTATTGTTCCCAGGACTATCAACTGTCACTCCGGCCAGTGCGGGCACTGCCAGAGTGAGAATGACGGAGGAACCGAAAGTCAAACGACTGAAAATATTCATTGAACCCTTTCTTGGTGTGAAAACAGTCCCCGCGCAGACTCCTCGCCTTTCTCTCAAGGAGCCAAATGCTTTCTCAAATGTGTAGGTGGGCTGGTCTGAGAGGCACAGAACAACCTGCGCCGAATCGAACTACTCAGCAACCTCTGATGGCAGGCCGCGGTTCACTGCAAGCGAGCGTGCGCAAACCGCGGACTGATTCTGGTCAACGCCGATAAGCCCGAGCAAACTGCGTATTGCGAAGCTCCCGCGTATGGGCGACCAAAAGGCAACTTTGAAGGTACGGCGAAATCATTACATAATTCACCTGACAAGGCAACGAATTTTTGCAAGAAAAAGCAAAAAAATTCGACGCTCCAGACATCCCGGAAATTCTTACGTGCATCGAAGAATTTTCCTCCTGATCGAGTAAAAAAATCACTGCAGGATCGGGAAATTTTCTATGTTGTCCGGAAAATTGACGGTGCAAATTCGGGGCTCCAGCGGACAGCCGCCGGTTGTCAAGTACTGAACAAGACATCGCCAAAGGTTGAAAAGGGGCCTGAGAATGTCACTCGGTGCGCAGGACCCGCATGGGCTCGACCGAAGCGGCGCGCCGGGCGGGCAAAAAGCAGGCCAGAACGGCGGCGGCCAGTAGAACGGCGGTCACACTGATGAATGCGGATAAGTCCAATGCGCCGACGCCGAATAATAGGCTTCGCATGGCGCGGCCCACAAAGTAAGCCCCGACAAGGCCGATTCCCGTTCCGATGGCGGCGAGGATCACGCCGTCGCGGACGACGAGAGCCACCACACGGTTGCGCGTAGCCCCCAGCGCCATACGAAGGGCAATCTCGTGCGCGCGCTGCGCCACGGAAAACGACATGACGCCGTAGATGCCGAGCGCGGCGAGTAACAATGCGATGACTGCGAAGCAGGTGAAGAGCGTGAGGGTGAAGCGCTCGCTGGCCATGGATTCGTCGCGCAGTTCGTCCATGGTTTTGGGCTGCGCAAGGGCGACCACAGGGTCGACCTGATGCACTGCGGCGGCAATACTTGCCAGCATGGTAGAGGGGTCCTCCGCGGTGCGCACGCCGAACTCCGCCTGCGGCCACGGAATCTGCATGAAGGGGATGAGCATCTGCGGCCGTGGGTCGCGCTGATCGGCGGTATGTACGTTGTGGAACGTTCCCACGATCTGCCACGCAATGGGCGGACCGAGCCTGGTCACGCCGGGAATGAGTTGCTCGACAAGCAGGCGCTGAAGCAGAGGGTTCTTTCCCTGGAGGAACTTCTTGACGAAGTCCTGGTCGACCATCGCCACGGGGACAGTCGCCGCCGTGTCCTGATCGGTGAAGGCGCGTCCCGATTCGATCCGAATCCCATAGGTCTTGAAGTAGTCCGGCGTGACCATTCCGAAGCCGGCGCCGGGCCGCTGGGAAAGATCGGCGTAGGTGGGCCCGCCCTCGAGCGTAAACGGCATTCCAAAACCACCGCCGTAAAGCGGATTGCCCACCGAGACCGCGGCATGTTGCACGCCGGGAACCGCGTCGATGTGGGCAAGGATGTCGCGATAGTAGGCGGTGATGGTCGGCAGGTTTTTGGGGCGCGAATCGGGCACGGGCAGGAAAAAGGCGAGCACATGGTCGGTTCTCAGGCCGAGATCGACGTGGGCGAGATTCCAGAAGCTGTGGATGGTGAGTCCGGCGCCGGCGAGCAGGGAAAGGGCCAGGGCGGTCTCGCCGACAACCAGAATGCGGCGGAGGCGATGCTTGCCGGTGCCGGCGCCGGTGCGGCCGCCCTCCTTGAGAGTTTCACCGGGATCGATGCGTGACGCATACCACGCAGGAGCGCAACCCGCCACGAGACCCGCGAACATGGCTGCGGCGAGGGTGAAGAGCAGAACGGGAATGTTGAGGCGCAGATCGGCCTCGGCGGGCAGCGTGTTTCGCGGCATCGCGGCGATGAGGCCCCGCAGCATGGCATAGCCGAAGCCCACACCCAAGGCGCCGCCAGCCAGAGCCAGCAGCAGGCTTTCCGTGAGCAGTTGGGCAAAGATGGTCCTGCGGGGTGCGCCCAGGGCGGTGCGGACGGCGAGTTCCTTCTGTCGCACCACGCCGCGCGCAAGCAGAAGATTGGCCACATTGACGCAGGCGATGAGAAGAACGAACCCGACGGAGCCAAGCAGCAGCCATAGCATCTTGATGCGGTCTTTGGGCATGAAATCGTTCTTGAGGGGATCGACGTAAGCGCCCCAGCCCTCATCGCTCTTGGGGTACATCCGGGCGATGTGCGCGGTGACCGCATCCATGTTCTGCTGCGCCTGTTGGATGGTGACGCTGGGCTTGAGACGGCCGATGACCAAAAGCCAGTGAAAGTCGTGATTGAGCTGCTCGGGCTTAAAGACCAGAGGCACTGTGAGTTGCGCCTGCTGGTGATCGTAGACGCCGGGCTGCTGCACGCCGACGACGGTGTATGGCTGGTCGTTGAGGCGCAAAGTCGTGCCGACAATGTGAGGATTGGCGCCGAGCCGTTCCCATAACTTATGTGTGACGATCACGACGTGGTCGCGGCCGGCCACGCCTTCCTCGGGGAGAAAATAACGCCCCATGAAGAGCGGCTGACCAACCGTACGAAGCATGCTGTAGGTTTCTTCCTCGCCCTGCAGGTAATCCGGCTGTTCCCTGGTGGCGATGTTGAAGTTCTCGCCGGTCCAGGCGCAGAGATCCTGGAACGCGGTGTTCTGCTGTTTCCAATCGAGAAAATCTCCCGCCGAAACTCCGTTGTGGAAATTCTGGATCTTCGACCAGACCATGACGAGCTGGTTCGGATGGGGATAAGGCAGGGGCGCGAGGAGGGTCGCGTAATCCATGGTGAAGATGGCGGTATTCGCTCCGATGCCGATGGCCAACGTGAGCAGAACCGTGAGGGTCATGCTGGAGTTCCGCGCCAACATGCGGACACTGACCCGGAGCTTCTGAAGCAGAGTCTCCATAGCACATTCCCATGCAGCGTAATACGAACCCGCGCAAGGAGAAGTTCAAATCGGCGATCGGTCGGAGTGACAGTCTATTCGGGGGAGATTACCGGTGACATCCATTCGAAAACTGGCGCGCTGGCACGCACCTCAGTGTACAGCATCGGTCTATTTGCAGTAGCTGAAATCCGACTGTAGCGGGAGAGATCGAATTGACCTGCTGCGGGAAATTTCCAAAAGCAACCGCGGATCCTTCGCTGGCGCTCGGGATGCTGAAGCGCGGCGCCCGTTCATGCCACGAATCGGGTCAGACGGAGTGACCAGCGCTGGGCGTGAGATCGAGCTGGCTCTTCTGACGCTTTGAATCCACCTTCAGCGTCAGTTGTTGCTGCTTCTTATCGCGAAGGATGGTGAGCTGCACCGGTTTTCCCTGGTTGGAGCGCAGCGCGCGCTCCCAATCGGCCGAGGTGGCGATGGATTCGGCCCCGACCTTGAGAATTACGTCAAAAGCGCGTAACCCGGCGGCGGCCGCCTCGCTTTTACGTTCCACCTGCTTGACCATCAGCCCGCTCTGCACGCCCAGGTAAGCAGCCATCTGCGTGGTGAGGGGCTCGACTAGGGCGCCCACCTTGAGCGTGCTGCCAAAGAAGGGAAAATGGAAGCCGCTGGGAACACTGCTGCCCCCGCCGGTCAAAATGCCCATGCTGCCGGAGGGAGGAACCCCGTCGCCGTCGCTGCCAATCTTGTCCCAGACGTCGTGCTCGACCGCTGTGCGCTCAGCCAGTTGCACGGTGATGGTTTGGAGGACCCCTTCGCGGCTGATCTGGAGGTTCACCGTGCGTCCGGGAGGAATGTCTTTGAGGACGCGGCCCAACTGCTCAGCGTCCGCGATGTTTTGGCCATCCAATTCGAGGACTACGTCATTGACCTTGAGCCCGATTTTGCCCGCGGGCGCGTCATGATCGACAAGCGTGATGAGGGCGCCGTGCGCGTCTTTGAGCTTATAGGTTTGCACCTGGCTAGGATCGACATCGGTGACATGGACGCCCAGGTAACCCTGCGCGCCGGAATGGGTGAGTAAGGCGCCAGGACCCTCATAGACCTGGACGACCTCCAAGGCCTGGGCCCGGACGGGGCGAACCCCAAGGGTGAGCAACGCGCCCAACCCAATCAAATAACGAAATGAACAAGGGATCGAAAAGCTCCCATTCGGCCTCAAAAAGCGATGCATCTTCCGCTCTCCCGTTAACCTCTTCCGGATCGCTCTTCTCTGGCGGCGCGATTTCCGAAAGGGCTAAGTGAAATCAATTTCCGCGCTCCAACGTTCCGATCGCAGAAAGCCACCCCCATTACTGAATCTCCGGAACCTGGCTGAGAATTTGCCGCGACACATTCCGGATCTGGGGATTGTCGTCCGAGGTGGAAACTGAATACAGCACTTGCCGGACGCTGGTGTCGGCTTCCACGGGCTCCAAAAGGTTAATCGAATCGGTGCGGATTCGGGGATCGCTGTCGGTCATCAGCGCCTCCAGAACCGCATCGCGCACGCGCACGTCCTGGGCCACGTAGGGCTCCAGCCCCTCGAGGGCCTTTTCGCGCACCTCCGCGCTAGTGTCGTAGTGCAAGGCAATCATCAAAACATCGCGAATGCCCGAAGGTTGGCAACTGTGGCCTTTGCGGCACTCATCGGCGAGCAGCCCCACCGAATCGCTGCGCACGCGGGGCGAATCGGAATCTTCAGAGGCCATCATCAGCAATTGGCGGATCAGCTGGCTGTCGAGTGAGCCGTCCACTTGGCGCGGCACAAGCTGGTTATAGCTCACCTGCACCTCTTCGTTGGATGGCTCTCTCTTGATGTTGATCACGTTGGCGACGTCGGCGATCTGCGGGGCGTCGGAAGACTGAGCGTCGGCCGTCTGAACGGCAGCTGTCGGCTGCGATTGGTCCCCGGCGGCGGTTTGCCGGGGCGCGGTCCTTTCCGCGGCTCGGCGCTGGGCAAGCCGGAACCCACCGGCGCCCCCGGCCGCGGCTCCCACGAGCAACAGCAGCAGCGCGGCCACGGGCGCGGCCTGGAGGGTGGCGACGCCGTTCCGCATCCGCTGCGCCCAGCGCTCATAAAAGCGCTTGGGCGGCAACGCGTCGAGCGCTTCATCCAGGCGCAAGCGCGCGCGCGCGATAAGATTGGCTTCGGGTTCCTCTACCGGGTGCGCGCCGGCCAGCACCTTGAGAGCCAACACCTGTTCGCGCTCCGCCTGGCACTCGGGGCACCCGTCAATGTGCCGCTCCAGCTCATGGATCTCTTCGTCCAGCAGTTCCCCATAAGCCGCCGATACAATCCATTCATGGGCAAGTTCGCAATTCATAGTTACGTCCTGTAAGCCTCAAATATGCAGCTTCCAGCTCCCAGCTCCTAGCCTCCCGCTCATCGTGCTCCATCACTGGGCTTCGGATTGCCCGGAAAGAGCTAGCAGCTAGTGGCTAGAAGCTAGCGGCTAGCGTAAATCCGCCAACTGCGCCCGCAGTTTCTTGGTTGCCCGAAAGAGCGTGTTTTTGGCGGTTTCTTCCGTCGTATGCAACATCTCTCCGATGGTGCGCAGGCGGAGACCCTGGTAATGCTTCAGCTCGAAAACCATGCGCTCGCGGGGAGTCAGTTTCCCCAGCGCGTCCTGAATTTTCTCCCCCAGTCGTTTGCGGTCCAACTCGCGCGCCGGATTGGAAAACGACCGGTCATCGGAGATGGACGCCAGGATGTCGATTTCGTCGCCGCTGCGGTCTACGACCACAGCGTGGTCTTCGCGCCGGGTTTTGCGCCGCCGCAACTGATCCAGACAAAGGTTGGTGACAATGCGGTAAATCCAGGTGTAAAACGAACACTCGAAACGAAAATTGCCGATGTACCGGTAGGCTTTTAGGAAGGCCTCCTGGTAAATGTCCTCCGCATCGTGCTCGGAGCCGGTGAGATGCAGGGCCAGGCGCAGCACCTGGTGCTCGTATTGGCGCACCAGGGCGTCAAAGGCCGCGCGTGAACCGGCCTGCGCCTCGCGGATCAAATCCATCTCCGCGCTGCGGCCTTGCACGCGATCCTGCGCCCGGCTTGCCTTCTCCCGGTTGGCGCCGCCCACTGCTCTGGAAACAGCCATGCCTGGAGAGGATTTTACCCTCCGGCCGCCCGTCCAGGCCAAAGGCCCCGGAATTGGATCCGAGGAAACAGGAAAGTCTACCGCCTCCGCTGCCATTCAACTCTCCATTCCGCAGCGATCTGTGCGTCATCCAAGTAGACGTGCATTCACGGCATTGGTAATCGGGTACAAAGGTCACGCATCGGCTCCCGTAGACTGGAAAGCGATGAGCGGCAATCTTTTTGCAGATCTTGACGCGAGTGGGACGGCGACGGCCGGCGAGTGGTTTACGGCGCACTGCGACGGCGGGTCGCGCGGCAATCCGGGGCCGGCGGGCTACGGGGCGGTGATCGAAGACCCCCAGGGGGAAGTGGCGGCGCGCCTGAGCGACTACGTGGGCCGGCAGACGAACAACTATGCCGAGTACGCCGGCCTGCTGGCCGTGCTTGGCTGGGCCCTGGAGAACGGAGTCAAGCGGCTGCGCGTAGTTTCGGACTCGGAGCTGATGGTGCGGCAGATGAAGGGTGTTTACCGGGTGAAGAACCCGGGGTTGCGTCCGCTTTGGGAGGAAGCGCAGCGGCGCGCGCTGCGGCTGGAAGCCTTCGAGATGCGGCACACGCTTCGCGGCGGCAATCGCGAAGCTGACCGCCTAGCCAACGCGGCGATGGACAGGGGCGTGGGGAAGACAGGGGTCAGGGACCAGGGACGAAGGGACTAGGGACTAGGGTTCCCCGCCGGCTGCTGCTGGGTCATGCAGTGAAGCGCGCCCAAGCCCCAAATGAGATCGACGCTGTGGACGCCGATGACTTTCGATAATCTGGTAAGTGCCAGGCACGGGTGGTTTGCACGAGATTGCAGTCATTCGTTGGCCAACAACTGCATCTTGCGAAGATCGCCAAAATTGAGCACAGGAATTCCGCGGTTTTTCAGGGCGCCGGAGAGGCGGTAGTCGTCTGTTACGAGAAGCGCCTCCCCGGACAATTTACACAGGGCGGCGTCGGTGATCCCGAAGCCGGCAAAGTCGGGGCTTTTCACCAGATCGGCGGCGGGCGTCCAGTCCTCCCGCATTCCGATCGGTTGCTGCTGCGACGCGATTAACGCAGCCAGGTTCGAAAACCAATTTTGTTTGTACGATTCCGGCAAGCTGTTCGCGAGATTGCTTACTTCGGTGAGCACATGCGGGGTCGTGAGGAGCACGGTGAACGACTTCAGGAGGCGAACAAGCAGTTCGTAATCCGCCATTTTGTAATCGCTGACCCGCTTAAATCTCGCAAAGAATCTCGCGCCAAGAGCGCCGGATAAGAAGACGAGCAGTAGGTTCGAGTCCAACAGGACGTTTTTCCCAACATGACGTGCGAAAAGCTGCTCTTCCAAATTCATGGAATAGGCTCAGAAGGGAATGTCGGGAGCGCCTATGAAGAGAAGTTGACCATCCTCGGCGTCCAACGAAACCACCTTTTCAACTCTTTGCCGTCGGATAACGTCTGCCAGCGTCTCGACTTTAGGATTGTCGTTGGTTGGAGCGTAAAAGGTGATTACCCACTTTTGCGTATTTGTTTGATGGGGCGACAGTTTCATCTCGTCCACTTTGGGATCCAAGGCGGCAAATTCCGGAATCACCTCTTCCAAGTACGTCCGAGCCTTTCCCAAAGCATCTCGGGGAGCCAGCATCAAACCATCTCCGTAACGCGATTATAGTGCAACACGACCG
>JASHOC010000227.1 GCA_030041305.1 Acidobacteriaceae bacterium | reverse complement strand
TGAACTTCACCCTTCAGCTAGATACGGGAAAAACCATCTATCTCCGCTCGCCGAATGGCGTGATCCTGGAGTTTGTCTTCGCCGACACCCAGCCCTCCGCACCGCTCATTCGAGATGCCGGGCTACGCCATATCGCTTTCACGGTCGACGATTTCGAACGGACATATGAGGAACTCAAGGCCGCCGGCGCACTTTTCGCCGAAGAGCCGGTGCACCTGCCGGGCATGCGCCTTTTCTTCTTCCAAGACCCGGAGGGTAACTTTCTGCATCTGGTCGAGCGGGACGTTCCGCTTACTTGAATTGCAAATCGGATAAGGCGACTTGATTCATGCATTTCAGTGAAACATCGGTCTGCCCGGGTATATTCACCTCGCTGATCTTCACGTAAGGCATTGTAAGCGAAGCTACTTGAGCGTGAGCTTCTGGACCCTGTAGTTGCCGATCTCCGCCACATAAAGCTGGTTAGGCGTCCGGCAGTCGATCTCGTTGACCGTACCGAATTCCTTGGGCAGCTTTCCCGCCCGGCCAAACTTGCCGACGATCGTTCCGTCCAATTCCAGCTTGTAGATCTCTCCGCCGCTGTCGATGTCGTTCACCGGATTGGAATTCGAACTGTAGAGATAGGGATGCGCGCCGGTGGTCAGGCACAGCGCGGCCGGGGCGCCCACGTTGGTAATCTGCGTCTTGAATGTCCCGTCGTTGTCGAACACCTGGATTCGCTGGTTGCCCGAATCGGCGGCATAGACATTCCCCTGAGCATCGACCGCCAGCGAATGGACATCGGCGAACTGGCCTGGTCCGGCGCCCTTCGAACCCCAGGATTTTATGAACACGCCATCCTTTGTGAATTTGGCGATGCGCGTGTTGTCGCCGATGCCGTCGGCCACAAAAATGTTGCCGTCCGCGTCCCAGGCTACGTCGGCGGGATAATCGAATACATCCTGCGGCAAACCCGCGCCGGGAAGCGCGCCATTGTGCGGCGGCCGTGGCGGCGCCTCGGGCACGTCAATGGATTCCGGCTTGCGGCCCAGCAGCATCAGGACGCGGCTGCCGGTGGAATTGAACTTGATGACCATGCCGCTATAGGCATCGACGGCCCAGATATTGTCCTCGCGGTCGATGCGGACTTGCTCGGCGACGAGGAAACCGTAAAGAGTTCTGCCGATCTCGCGGATGAAATTGCCGGCGGGATCGAACTCAAACAGCTTTGTCGGGCCGCTCTCGGCGAAGGTGCGCGAACCACCCATCGAGGCGCTCGGATAGCCGGTCCGCTCGAAGACGAAGATATCGCCTTTGGAGTTGGTCGCAACTCCGGCGACCTCGCCAAGATAGGTGTCCCGGGGTAGTTTCAAAATATCGACGGAAGTGAACGGAATTTCCGGCGCGGCGTTCTGGGCGGCGGCCGGCATCCCAATGAGTAAAGTTGCGGCGAGCAGGGCCAGCAAGATGCGTTTCACGGACAATCTCCCCTCTGATAGCTATTTGCCCTATTGCATGTCCGGTTATTTGGGCTGAAGGACAAATTTCTGTGCACGCCAGGATTCGATTTCCCCCACGATAAGCTGGTCGGGATTGCGGCAATCGATCGCATGCACGACCTGGAAACCGGGCGCCAGTTTACCCGCGTAGCCAAATTTGCCCAGCACCGTGCCGTCTAGTTCCATCTTGTAAATCTGGCCCGTCCTTTGCCACGTACCCGGCCCGTCGCCATTGGGATTGGAGTTTGAGGCGAACAGATATTGGTGCTGGCCCTGCGATATGCAATCAGTCCAGGCCGTACCCACATTCGTGTAGGCGGTTTTCGGCTTCAGGTTGTTGTCAAGCACTACATAACGGTTGTTGCCACGGTCCGCGACATAGACATTGCCCTCATGATCGACCTGAAGCGCATGAGGCAAGTTGAATTCGTCAAGCTCCTTGCCACGCGCCGCACCGCCGACCTCGGCGAGGAAACGGCCGTCCCGGTCATATTTCACGACACGGTTGTTGCAATAGCCGTCGGCGACGAATATATCGCCCTGCTGGTCCCAAGCAACGTCCGTCGGCCTACAAAACGTGTATTTTTCATCCGGCGGATTGGGACCGTGGAGTGTCGGCACAAGACCGTCTAAAACAGACGGGCGATGGCCTAAGACCATAAGAATCGTGCTGCCATCCGGATTGAATTTGGTGATTACATTGGTGCCCTCATCCACGGTCCAGATATTGTCCTGAGCATCGACGCGCACCATGTGCGCGAACAAGAATCCATAATAGTCCTTGCCGATCTCGCGGATGAACTTGCCCGTCTTGTCGAATTCCCATAGCCGCGAACCGGGATTGCCGCGAAAGAAGAGGAAGATGTCGCCTTTGGAATTGGTCGCGACACCCTGGGTTTCGCCCAGATAATCGCCCGGCGGCGTCTCAAAGAAGTTCGGCGCCGCCTTATAGGGCAGGTCGGGCACATTCTGTACCGTGGCCGCGGCTTGTGGGAAGGCAGGGGCGGCGCACAGCAACAGGGCAGCGGTGGCGGTTAGGTAGGATAAATTGAGCTTCAAGTGACCCTCCCCGATTTATTGAATAACCAACATTTAGATCGTCGTCAGGCTTGGGTTAATTCCCGCCCACGTCCTGCTCGATCTCAACCGGGCCGACAGTCCGTCTCCAGGCCGAGAATTCAGGCAGTTCGGCTCACGCAGCCGTTTTTCCAAGCGAAAAACTGACCACTCTGCAGCCCCGATCACAATGAAACGCGACTTCATTCTGACCGCTCAGCCTTTGCCCCCACCGACCGATGCCACTTTGTCCGTTTTCCCGCGTTGCGCCGCCTTATGCTTCCTGGATGCAGCCGCACGCCGCCGACAAGATGGGGTTCAGTTAACGCTCACGAACGCGCTACGATGCTTTCCGAGCGCCATTATAAACTTTCCGCAGCCTGGACACCCGAAGCCGCTATATGGCTTATGAGCGGCCAAACATAATGATAGCTTTGGATAAGGGCTTTTTTACGAGATTCCAGGTTTGCCTCAAACGCGCGGTCTTCGATTTCAACTGACACAGCTCCGCTATAGCCAATATCTTCAAGCGCCGAGAATAGGCGCCCCCATTCTACTTCTCCAAGGCCAGGCAGCTTGGGCGAGTGATATTCCAACGGGTACGCCAGAATTCCAACCTCATCCAACCTGGACCGTTCAATCCGCACGTCTTTCGCATGGACTCGAAAAATGCGGCTCGAAAATTCGCGCAGCGGCTTAATGTAATCCATCATCTGCCACACGAAATGCGAGGGATCGTAATTCAGTCCGAAGTTCGGGCTCGGTATTAACTCGAACATCCGCCGCCACAGGGCCGGGCTATTTGCAAGATTCTTTCCTCCCGGCCATTCATCGCGAGTAAACAGCATGGGGCAATTCTCAATCGCGATTCGAATACCGTGGTCCTCCGCAAATTTGACCAGATCCGGCCACACACGCAGGAATTGCGGCCAATTGTCCTCAACAGAACGCGTCCAGTCCCGTCCGATAAACGTTCCTACAACGGGAACGCCCAACGCCTGTGCGGCGACAATCACTTTCTTCAGGTGAGCTACGGCAAGTGTTGCCTCTTCGGGGTCAGGGGCCAACGGGTTGGGATAATAACCTAAAGTAGATATAGCTATGCCCGATTTTGCGGATAACTCCTGAACTTTTCCAATGGCGCTTTCGTCCAGACGGCTAACATCGATGTGGGTGACACCCGCATATCGGCGCGTCGCCTTCCCAATCGGCCAGCACATAACCTCGACGGACGCATAACCAATTTCTGCCGCCAACGCAAACACTTCTTCTAAAGATAAATCGGGAACGATGGCGCTTACGAAACCGAGCTGCATCTCCGTCCCTTCTGTTTTCAGCTATTCACGCGGGTCCCGAAAATCACCGAACGTTACAAATCGAATCAACGACAAAAAAGATGGTGGGGATCCATTGGCCCAAAAGGCGAAGGGCTTAGACCAGCGCCGGGAGCTGGAATCACAGCCCGTAATTGAAAGCCCATTTTGTGCCGCCCGATCTGCGCCATGAAGATTCTCAGATGTAACCTGGCCCTGCAGAAGACCTGTCGCGCCAAATGGATGCGCCCAGGCAACTTCATTGCGGCTGTCCGACGCCCTGCATGCTTTCTAAATATTGGACAAGGGTAGAAAGATCTTGGCCGGCTATTTTGTCCGCGTAAGACGGCATCGGATTTGCCGTGACGATCGTAAATTCACGGAGATTCGCCCTTTCAAAAGACATCAGATGACCCGAAGCATCGATAAGCTGAACGCTGAATCCGTCCTGATTGAGTAATCTTCCGGAAACCGTCGTTCCATCTTGAGTCACCAGTTGAACAGTCCGGTCCTCCGGGGCCAGTTCCTGGCTCGGAGAGACCACTGAGGCTCGAATCTGTTCCGCCGAACGATGCGCACCGATATCTCCTAGATAAGGACCCACGTATGATCCATTGTCATCGATCCGGTGGCAGGACAGACAGCCATTTGCTTTAATAAGCTCTTTCGCGCGCGCTATCTGCGACGCATCCAAGAGCGGAGCTTGTTGCGTTTGCGCGGGAACAGAAGCTTCCCCCGCAGAAGCATTCTTAGGCGCCGGCGAGCCGGGGCCAAAGTTCGCACTGAGGTAGCTTACGATTTCATCGAATTCGTCTTGTGTCCCTTGCGCTCCACGCGAAACCATATCAGCAACCACGTTTTGCCATCCGGCACGGTTTAACCGCTGACTGGTCGCGACGTTCACGGTATGACAACTGCTACAAATGCGTTGGAACGCCGCTCTTCCAGGTCCTTCGGGCAAGGACTGTGCATGGCTAGCTAAAGCAAAGGTGAGACAAAGGATCGGGCCCACGTTCACAACACCTTTCCAGCTGCATCTTCGATTCATTGCTTTTTCCTTCTCCAAAAGATTGCGCAAATACCGCTATAGCTTCACCGGCCATGTCCAAAACCGAATCATGACCCTTAGCCGTTCAACAAGTTCGGTGGCCGTGGCTGCGGCGATCATGGCCCGCTCAATTCCCCTAGCTCATCCGCAACGGCTTCCACGTCTATATAAAACAGGAGCTCAACGGCACAGCCGCCTCGAGTATAAGAGCCTATCTCGAGGTTGCACCATTTGCTCGTTAGTCACGAACAGCTCCTCTCCGTCTACTACGCCCTTTGTGATCGCTGGCTTCCGAATCACACTGAGGCGCTCTCGTTCGAAACAAGCCCTACATGTAAATACACTTCGTCGTGAACATTGTCAATGCGGGTGTCGGTACATCATAGTTCCTCCTCGAACTGTCCCGAGAGAAATCACCCTCGCAAATCAGCGTTTTCAAGTGCGCTGTGAAGGGCGCTTGTCGACACTGGGGCATCAACTTCGATCGTGGGACGCACAACGGACGAAATGTTCGAGCACCTCTCGGCTGAGAAGTGGTTTCTGAGCGGCCCGGGCTGCGATTCGGAGTTGGGGGCGAGCCGCGCCACCCTCGAAGAGACGACGGTAAACCGGGCGATGCTGCGGACTGCGCTGGACATCATTCTGGTCGCAGAAGCAGCGAGTTTTCGCGGCGCAGCATGTGACGCTTTGCGCAGTTCGCGAAGATCAGCGCCGTTATCAGGGAAACGAGCATGCGCAAGGAGATCCAGAGACGACTAGGCAACTGGGAGAACCTCATTCTGATATCGTCCGAGCTTAAGGCGGAGGGAGAGCCTTGCGCTGTCCAGCTACGGTCACGAGCGCGGCTGCTGCTGGTTGACGCCAGCGGGCGCGGGGAGGCGAGAAGCGATCAGGCCTCGTCCGGGGGGACTTCGAAGGAAACAAGTTCCGAGCGGAAGCCGCGGGTGCGAATGGCGCCGTAGCTGATGCCGATCACCATCCACACGGATCCGAGGATCAGGGCGGGATAGCTCAGGTGGATCCAGATAAAGGCGCAAATGAAAAAGCCCAGTACGGGAACGAGGAGAATGCCCGGACTTCGTTTGCCATCGCGTAGAACACCCCGGGTGAATGCGGCGGCGTTAACACCCATGAAGGCGATAAAGGCGCCAAAGTTCAGGGCCTGCGCGCCGATCTCGTAGGCGCCGCCGCCGAGTCGCCGGGAGAAGAACTCCAACACACCGGCTCCGACAACAGCGAAGGCACCGACCAGAAGGATGTTGTTGCGCGGAACGCGGTGTCGGGGCTCGATGACGCCGAAGATTGACCGCGGGATCGCGTTGCCGCGACCCATGCCGTACAACAGGCGTCCGGCGGCGAGCTGCGAGCCCATGCCCGAGCCCATGTTGGCGATGAGCAACGTGAAATTCACGATTTGGAAGAGGACCACTCCGCCGACCTGCCGCGAGATGATTGCGAAGGCAGATTCGACCCGGTCAGCGGGAAAGACTTTGGCGCCCCACACCAGTTGCGCGGCGTACACCTCGAGTCCGGAGAGAAGGCCCGTGATGAGACAGACGAGGACGGTGGCAAGGAGGACATTGCGGCGGGGGTTCCGGGCCTCTTCAGAAAGCGTGGAAACGGCGTCGAAACCGATATAGGTCAACACGGCAACGGAGGTCCCGGCGAAGATGCCGGCGGGATGAAAAGTGGCGGGATTGTAGAAAGGGCGAGTGAAGAACGCCGGGTCGTGGTGGACGCGCCAGAGCCACCAGGCTACCCGGCCCAGGAAAAGTGCGACTACCACCACCATGCCGGCGCACAGCGCTTCATTGAGCTGAGCGGACGTGCGAATACCACGGAGATTAGTCCAGGTGAAGAAGGCCGCGAAAATGAGGATCCAAACGTAATACGAAAGGCCGGGCACAATGTTCATGGCAGCCTTCGCGCAAAAGGCCGTGCAGATGAGCGGATTGAGCAGGTAATCCATAACCATGCCCCAGCCGACGATAAAGCCGAACGCAGAGTGAATCTCCTGGCCTACGTAGGTGTAGGCAGAGCCGGCGCTGGGATAGACGCGCGCCATGCGCCCGTAGCTGATGGCGGTGAAGAGCATGGCGACCATGGCGATGAGAATGGTCGTAACGACATGGCCCTGGGCCTTGTTACTGATGACGCCGTAAATACCCATCGGCGCAGTGGGCTGAATGATCACCATCCCGATGATGATCAGGTTCCAGAGGCCCAGAGTGCGGTCAAGGCGAACGCCGCCGTCGCGGTTGGAAGAGACAGCGATCTGAGGTTCGGTCGTCATGGCGGTGATTCAGAGCCTGGCCAGGTCCGGCGGTAAAAGGTGAATAATGCGCCCGAGCGGAAGCGAACGGCGCAGCTCCAGTGCGCCCGGTTGCGTCGCAGCCCCGACAGGATAGATGTATATTTCCAATGCAAACTCCCCACCGTAGCACCGCAGGAGGATTTTCTCTCTAGTACCGTGTCTGTGTAGTCTCGTAGTTTCCCAAGTCCGAAAATCCGGACCTGGGGCACCCGGCACCCGGCTTCATTTGGCTCATTACGAAATCGTGTGGATATGGTCCTGGTTAACCTCGGATTCCCTATAATTACCAGTCCTTTCGGATGAGGTTAACACATTCGAGAATGCAGGGTTCAGGAATTCGCAACCTTCGGCCTAATACGAGGGATGACCGGACGTATTTTGACCAAAGGGCTATGATGGCTCGCAGCTTTACGCCTCTGCACTTGACAGCAAACCCTTGTTTCTCTACCCTTAGGCTGATAAAAAAGGTAATCAAACGAAATCCCTTATAGAGATCGGAAGGTGCTATGAGGAGCCACGTCGGGAGGAAGTTGGCGCAGGGTCTGGTCTGTGCATTTCTTATCCTGCTTGCATCGAATGGATCCGGTGCGGCGACAGGCGGGAAAGAACTCGCGGTCTCTGTCGATGCTCATGGAAACTACGCGATTGCATTGACGGGAGCGGCCCATCCCGCTCTGATTTCCGGCGTCGCAGCCGAGCTTGGGGGCATTTGGCTCCATTCTGCGGATTACCCAAGGCATGCGGTGGAGACCACTACGACGCAGGGAATTCTCGGGCCCGCCCGGCAATGGGTGGTTACCTTTTCCGGCCTCGCCGACAAGCCCGAGTTGACTTACCGACTGCGGGCGTATGACCAAGAGCCCTTTGCGGATCTGCAGGTAACTCTGCGCAACAACACGGGCAATTCTGTGGAAGTCCAGCGTCTTCGTTCTGTTGACGCTTTGGAAAGCGGCGCAGCAGCATTGCAGGGGCCTGCGGCGGCGGACCGCGTGCTCTCGGACAGTTTCAGCGAAGACCGGCCTGCCGTGCGGATTCACGATCTCGGTGACGCGGAGGATGAGATGCACCGAGCCGTCGGCAGCCAATTGATTTACAACCGCGATTCGCACGAGAGCCTCTTCCTGGGAGCGCTCAGCTCGGAGCGCTTTCTGACCATCTTGCGGCTCCACGTCAGCGGCACAGATAAAGCGGCGAGTATCACGCACTATGAAGTGGACTCCACGGGCACGACAGAGATGGAGAAGGAGAACTCGCTGAGAAAATCGGCGCCTGTCGACCAAGTGGAGCTGAGCCTGGTTGTAGCGCCGGGAAGCGAGATTTCGTCCGAGATGCTGGCCATCAGCGCCAGCCATGACTATCACGCCCAGCTGGAAACCTACGGCTCGCTGATTCGACAACTCCACCACGCGCGCGTAACGGCTCCTCCCCTGATGGGATGGTGGAGCTGGACAGCGTATTACTTTGGGCTGAACGAAGGGGCTGCGATCACCAATGCCGAGTGGGAATCGGAACATTTGAAATCCCTCGGATATCGGATCTTTCATATCGACGAGGGATATCAGTACGCGCGCGGAGAATACATGACGCCCAACGCCACGCTATTTCCGCATGGATTAGCCGCCGTGGAGGATCAGGTTCGCGGTCTGGGTCTGACGCCAGGCATCTGGACGGCGCCGTTTGAAGTCTCAGAGCGGTCCTGGGTATATCAGCAGCATCCCGATTGGCTGGTGAAAAATGCGCACGGGCAGCCTATTCACGCGGGCTTTGTCGATGGTGGAGGAGATCAGCTCTACGTTCTCGATGCTACGAATCCGGAGGCTCAGGAATATCTGCGCGAGACCTACACAAAGCTCGTCCGTGACTGGGGCATCCGCTACATCAAAATGGACTTTATGGACGACAGCGCGATCGAGGGCTATCACTATAAGCCAAACACAACGGCGATGGAGGTGCAGAGGATAGGGCTGGCGATCATCCGCAAGGCCGTTGGAGATGACGTGTATCTCGACAAAGATGGCAGTGTGATGCTGAATCCGGTCGGCTATGTGGACTACGGACGCATCTCGCAGGACACCGGGCACACCTTTGACGCGAGCCGCGACGCCGCAACCGGGATGGCGGCGCGTTATTACATGAACCGCAATTTTTTTGTGGCCGATCCAGATGCTTTTACGGTGTCCGCACAGCGCATCAGCGATCAGCACTGGCATGAAGGCAAGCAGCCGCTCACACTCGGAGAAGCCCAGGTTTCCATCGCATTAGCTGCCGTGTCCGGAGGAATGCTCGAGATTGGGGACAATCTACCCTCACTGGAGAACTCTCCGGATCGCTTGGCGCTTATCAAAAATCGCGATCTGGTCGATATGGTGACCCTCGGCAATGCATCTGTGCCCATCGATTTGATGAGTTACGCCGACGCAGATCGGCAACCGAGCATCTTCTATCTCCGTGAGTCGGACCGTCAGAGCATCTTGACGGTGTTCAACTGGACCGAGGAGCCTGTCGCGCGCAGGACCCGCCTCGCCGATCTGGGACTTGCGACATCCGGCACATACCACATGACCGACATCTTCGATCAGAAGCCCGTCGATATGGTTTCCGGTTTCGTATCGTTCGAACAGGCGCCTCATTCCGCGCGGGCTCTGAAGATTGTGGACACGAGTGCGCCGGCGAGCGGACCCAATGTGACTGCAGAGTGCGGGCAGTCCGGCAAGGCTGGAGAAAACATCGACTTTGCGGGACGCTCGGACGTGGCGCACCCGGCGCTCTCTTATCAGTGGAACTTCGGCGATGGAGTAGAACTGGAGGGAGCACACGTGCGTCACACGTGGACTGAACCGGGGAACTACACGGTCCGATTAACGGCGATGGGTCTCGATGACCAATCAACCGAGCGCACTTGCCAGGTGCTGGTCAACGGATATGTCTCGACCGTTTTTGCTCCATCGCGTAACAAGAGGTACGAGTCGCAATAATACCACCCGGTTGAGTCGATCCGACGCAGACAAAAACGTGATCGCGGCGACCGCTAGACGAGGACAACCTCGATGTTCTGCGCTCGAAGAGTCTCTGCGGTTTCCGGGGGGAGATCCCGGTCAGTGATGACGCAGTGAATCGCCGAAGGAGCCACGATCCGCGAGAGACTACGCCGCTTGAACTTTGTGGAGTCGCAGACGGCCACCACCCGGCGGGCCGCCTTCACCATGGCCCGGTTCACGCGGGACTCGAGAAAATTGGGTGTCGTGAGGCCGACTTCCGGATCGAATCCGTCGACTCCCAGGAAGAGGATGTCGGCATGCATTTCCTGCAGGACGTCCTCAGCCAGCGGCCCCACCAGCGAGAAGGAGTTTTTGCGCAGGCTGCCCCCGACCAGAATGACTTCCAAGTTGGTGCTGGTGAGTTCGGCTGCGATATTCACGGCGTTGGTAATAACCGTGAGCTGGGAGAAGCGTTTAAGCGCATGCGCGATAGCCGTCGTAGTGGTTCCGGAATCCAGCATAACGCACTGGCCCTCCTCGACCATCTTTGCGGCCGCTGCAGCGATCCTCTGCTTTTCCCGAGAGTGCTGCTTCTGTTTTTCTTGCAGGGTCGGGTCGAAAAGCGCGCTGGACTGAATGCGGAGGGCGCCGCCGTGGGTCCGCTGCACAAGGCCCTTGCTCTGGAGGTGCTCTAGATCCTTGCGGATGGTGATCTGGGAGATGCCGAGGTTCCGCGAGAGCTCACCGACGAGCACACGTCCCTGGCTTTGAATAAGGGAGAGGATGTGCTGCCGACGCTCATCGATCAGAAGCTGGCCCTGTTCCGGCGAGCCGGAGTTTTCTGCAGTGCGCGACATGAGTTTCGTTTTGCTTTCCGTGGAAGGATACACTAGGAACCGCGACTCCGTCACGGGGCCAGCTCGATCAAGATGGAACCTACGAGGTATCTGCACGATAAAGCGAGATGAACAATAGGGTGGGAACAGTTCCATAGGGTGGAAACAATTCCATTGTGCGCGATAAGAAAGAGATGGTAACCTTAGCTAAGATTAAATAATCCACCAAAACCGGGCTATGTCTAAGTTTGATATTACCATTGCCGGCGAGGTTAACCTCGATCTGATCCTCTACGGGCTCGAGGAGTCCATCCCGGTAGACCGCGAGGTTTTGGCCTCGGACTTCGAGTTGACGCTCGGGAGTTCATCGGCTATCCTCGCCCACAATCTATCTGTGCTGGGCCGCCGCGTCGGCTTTGTGACACGGGTCGGATCCGACCCGTTGGGCGGTCTCGCCATGGAGCGCCTGGCGGAAGGTGGTGTCGACCTTTCCCGCTGCAAAATGGGGGAAAGGACCAGCAAGACTGGTGTTACGATCGTGCTGCCGCATGGCCGGTCACGCCGGATTCTTACTTATGCCGGCGTCATGTTCGACATGACAGTGGATGATCTTGATATCGACTACCTGGCCTCGGCTCCCCATTTCCACCTTTCATCGCTTTTTCTGCTTCGTGGACTTCATGCCGGGTTGCCGGATCTCTTCCTTGAGCTCAAGAAGCGTGGAATGACTGTTTCGCTGGATACGAATGACGATCCGGAGGATCGCTGGGACGGTGTGCTGCCGGAACTTCTTCCATATGTAGATCTTCTGCTCCCCAACGATGCCGAAATCCGGCGCATCGCGCGCCGGAATTCGATAGAGGAAGCGCTGGATGTACTATCCGACACCGTGCCCCTGATCGCCGTAAAGTTGGGACGGAGAGGTGCGCTGGTCCAGCAAGGTGGGCGCCGTTTCACCGTGCCGGGGCTGACTGTCGATCCGGTGGACACGATCGGCGCAGGGGACAGCTTCAACGCCGGATTCCTCACCGCTTGGCTGGGAGGCGCCTCAGCGGAAGAATGCGCCCGGGCCGGCAACATCACAGGCGCGCTCTCCACGCAGCGGTCGGGGGGCACGGAGGCCTTCCGCGACCGCGCATTCGTAACAGGATTCCTTCACCAGCACCCGCTTCCCGAGCGGCATCGGTAAAAGGTCGTGCAAAATGTCTCCCCGAGATGAAGGCGTCAGCACATCGAGAAGCTTTCGAGAGATGCTTGGGGTTAACGCAATTTCGATTTGCAATCGTATATTCTGTTTTGTTACGATGCGCACGCCGAGCAATCTGCTCCATCACGCCCACCAGGGTCCGGAAGGAGACTGAAGAGTGGATCCATTGACAGCACTGCTGCAGTTGAGCGCGACCGAACAGACCAAGCGCGGCCTAGAGCACACGCCCCGGGAAATAGCGCAGCAGCCACAGACCTGGATCGCCACCTTTGATGGTTTACAGAGGCGGGAAGCGGAGCTGCAGGATTTTTTGACCCGGGCCGGCGTCGGCGGCCGTCCGCAGGAACGGCCCATCGTGTTTCTGATAGGGGCGGGCACGTCGGATTACATCGGCCGGTCTCTCGACCATTTGTTGCGCAGCAAGTGGCAGTGCGAGGTGATCCCGGTGGCCAGCACGAGTCTGCTGACCGATTTTCCGGACTACGTGCTTCGAGACCAGCGCTATCTCTGGATTTCATTTTCTCGCTCCGGCGATAGCCCGGAGGGCGTAGCGGTGCTGGAGAGAGCGCTGGCGGAGTGCCCCGGCGTCTCCCATCTCCTGGTGACCTGCAATGCCGGCGGCCGCATGAACCAAGTGGTCGAGGACCGATCGAACTGCCTCTCGATCATGCTGGATGATGCTACGAACGACCGGGGACTCGCGATGACCAGTTCCTTCACGAATATGGTTTTGGCTGGCCAAATTTTGGCGCATGCATGGAACATGGAGCAGTACGAAAACATTATGCGGGCTCTAATCAGCGCCGGAGAACAATTCCTTCCGGGCGCAGCGACGCTGGCTTTCGAGCTTGCACAGGCGGGCTACAAGCGCGTCTGCTTCGTGGGATCGGGCGCACTGGCAGGAACCTCACTCGAGTGCGCTCTGAAGGTTCTGGAGCTGACTGCGGGTAAGGTGCAGACGATGAGCCAGGCATCTCTGGCATTGCGGCACGGACCGATGGCTGCTCTGAACCAGGAGACCCTGTTCGTGGCGCTGGTTTCGAGCCAGTTGCAGCGCAGGCAATATGAGGTCGACCTGTTGCGGGAGATCGGCAGTAAGGAACTCGTACGGACGCGCGTAGCCGTGGCAATGCAGGCGGATTCCCTGCGGGCCGATGCCGAGTATGTGCTGACACTGGAGACCCAGGACTCAGTTCCCGATCCCTATCGTCCCGTGCTCGACGTGATTTTCGGTCAGATGCTGGGGCTGTTCGCTTCGATTCACTGCGGACTGAAGCCGGATTTGCCAAGCCCCAACGGCGCGATCAGCCGCGTGGTCCAGAACGTGGACATCTACTGAGGCTGCCTCGAGACCTGAGAAAGCGAGAAGAAGCGATGTTTAACGACCTCTCGGAGCTCGCTCTGTCCCGTGATGGATCGGGCCCGCGGGGCGTGGTTTCGGTTTGTTCGGCGCATCCCTGGGTTATCGAGGCGGCGATGGAGCGCCACCGTTCCGAACCAGGACCGCTGCTGATTGAAGCCACTTGCAATCAGGTGAACCAGGCTGGCGGCTATACGGGGATGACGCCAGAAGATTTTCGGAACCTGGTCCACCGCCTGGCGGCGCAGCGTGACTTTCCGCTGGAAAGGATTCTGCTGGGAGGCGACCATCTTGGCCCTTTCCCGTGGCGGCAACTCGCCGCGCAAGCGGCGATGGAAAACGCCTGCCTGATGGTTCGGGATTTCGTGCGCGCAGGGTACACCAAGATCCATCTTGACGCCAGCATGCCCTGCTCGGACGACCCGCGGGAATTGCCGGGTGAGGTGATCGCCGCACGGGCCGCGCGGCTGTGCGCGGCCGCGGAATCAGCAGCGGAGGGAAACCGGCCGGTTTATGTGATCGGGACCGAAGTGCCCCGTCCCGGAGGCGCGGCAGAAACGATGGAGATGCAGGTAACCTCTCCGGAAGCAGCGGAGGAAGCCCTGCAGACCCACAAGCGCGCATTTTCCCACGCGGGACTGGTTGCCGCGTGGGAGCGGGTAATCGCGCTCGTCGTTCAGCCGGGAGTCGAGTTCGGGAATGAGACGGTGGAAGACTATAACCCTGAGCGGGCTCGCGAGTTGACGGCGTTACTCGACCAGCATCCGAAACTGATCTTCGAGGCGCATTCGACAGACTATCAGACGCCGGAGAATCTGGCGGCGCTGGTTCGGGATGGATTTGCGATTCTCAAGGTGGGGCCGGGATTGACTTATGCGATGCGTCAGGTGTTGTTTGCGCTTGCAGCAATCGAAGAGGAATGCCTGCCGCCGGCACAGCGCTCCGGTCTGCGGGAACACATGGAGTCGGCGATGCTGGCCCGTCCGGAATTTTGGCGAAAACACTATCCGGGCGCCCCGGAGGAACAGCGTCGCCTCCGGGTGCACAGTTACAGCGATCGAATTCGGTATTACTGGATGCAGGAGGACGTTCGACGCGCCGTGGATCGGCTCATCGCGAACTTCGAAGGCCGGAAGATTGCCGAAACTATGCTTAGCGATTATCTACCTATTCAATACAGTAGAGTGCGTACAGGGCGGTTGCTGAACCGGACGCTCTCACTGATCTTTGACGCGATTGGATGCGTTCTCACACCGTACCTTGTAGCCTGCCGATCATGAGTCTGCAAGGGATCAACCACGGCCAGAAAACTGCTGAAAGCAGGAGAGCCGGTTAGCGTAGTCCCCGTTGTAACGCCACAAAGCGCCGAAACTTGCGGTCCGGAAGAAACCTTAAACATTTGAAAGAAGATGCTCTTTTCTTGGTTTATCCCTCCATCCCGATCGACGGGCAAGACCTTGCATTCTCAATCGCGGCGAGCAAAAGTGGAGCGCAATCGGCTGAATTAATAGTACTTGCATAACTGGGGCGGCAACTTTGACGGACACCACGAGATGAGTTCAAAGATTCGAACCACAAGGTTCAATCGGGTTCCGGAAGCACGAACTTAGTTCCAATCGGAACTGCCAGACGAAGATTCCCCTTGACATTTCCCCCGCTCCGAAGCTACACGTTGTTTCATTAGGTTTCGAACGATCCCCTTAGATTTCCTCGACCCCGGCAAAAAGCACTCGCAATTTAAGGTAGTTGGACTCGAACTTCTTTTATCGAGAAGCAGGAGAACTTGTTGGTGGCGAATAAGCACTGGAAACGGATCGGATCTCGGGGAACTTACGCGCATGACATGTTTCAGAGGATATAGAGATGGAAAAGAAGGGCGAAGGCAGCGTAAGAACGCAGGTCATCGGGAAGCTCTTTAGGGCGATTAGGGGTTTTCTGTCCAACGCGTTGTTTGGATGCAACCTATCGGGATCCAAAATGGTTTGCAGTTGGTGGAAGAGAAGCTGCGTCATTTGGGCCGGCGCCCTTTCCATTTGGCTCCTGATTTTTGTTTCCACCCCCGTGAGAGCGCAAGTACTGTTCGGCTCCGTAGTGGGCGCGGTTACGGACGCTAGCGGGGCAGCGGTTCCGGGCGCGACGGTGAAGATCACAAACATGCAGACGAGCAACCAGCGCACCGCTTAGACAGACAGTGGCGGCGCGTATTCGATCTCCACGGTTCCGGCGGGCATGTACCTGGTGAATATCAGCAAAGAAGGCTTCCAGAATTTCAGCGCTTCGAATGTCCAGGTGATTGCGAATAACGTGGTGCGCGTGAACGGACAACTTCAGGTCGGAGCCATCACCCAAACAGTCGAGGTGCAGGGTGTGGGTGTAGCCCAGCTCCAAACCGATACTGCCGACGTGCTTTCCGAGATTCCCTCCCAGGCCCTGGAGAACATGCCCCAGCCCACGTACACCTATGAAGGAATGCTTGATTTAGTTCCTGGCGTGACCCCTCTGGGTGGGCAAATCTCCGGAGGCACAAACAACCCTTCAAGGTCAATGCAGTTTGCTGCAAATGGAACGGGCACCTTGGGCGCAAACGTTCGCATTGAAGGCGTCAGCGCCACCGCTCCATGGTCAAGCGCAAATACAACCTTCGTTCCTTCTACAGAAGCGATTCAAAGCGTAAATGTGGTGACCAATAGCCCCAATGCGGAACAAGGGCTCTCAGGGGGAGCGTCCGTGACGGTTACGCTGAGGAGCGGATCGAATTCGTTGCATGGGGCCTTTTACGAATACAACATCAACAACGTAACGGAGGCACGGAACTTCTTTCAGCCTGTCGGACAGTCGGCACCTCATCTTGTCGATAACGACACCGGCGGATGGATAAGCGGCCCTATAGTTCGGGACAAGCTCTTTTACTTTGCCGGTTATGAGGGAGACTTCACGAGCGAGGGCCTGAATGGAATCATCGCCGTGCCCACGCCAACCATGCTCTCCGGGGATGAATCGGGATCGCCCATACCCATCTACGACCCCACCACCGGCAATCCCGACGGTTCAGGAAGGACGCCGTTTCCGGGCAATATCATCCCTCCAAGCCGAATCAGCCCGATTGTACAAAAACTGCTCCCCTATTTCCCGACCCCCAATCTTCCGGGAATCACGAACAATCTAGAAGTCACCCAAGGGAACATCTACCACCTGCACAAGATCGACACCAAGGTGGACTACCAGGCGACTTCCAAACTGAGAATCTCCGGTCGCTATGGCTATCAGCCTTATTACAACCTGCAGAACCCCCTTTATGGCCCGGTTCTTGGCGGAGCCAGCGACGGCTGGGCAGTTTTCGCCGAAGCTCAGGCGGGCAACTATCTACAATATGGCGCCACCTTGGCTATCTCGGCGTCAGCGACATACGTGTTTAGTCCGTCGCTGGTCGCCGATATCACGTCCGGAGTGACACAGGCCCACCAACTCCTCTATCCGACAGAGTCGAACGTACTGTATGGATCCCAAGTCTTGGGAATTCCGGGTACGAACGTGGGCGGTCTACCGTGGGCCGGAGGTATGCCGCAGTTTACGATCGGGACTGGCGATTCCGGCGGCCCCACTTTCGGCGCGTCGTATCCGCCGCTTGAATACAAGGACCCGATTTTCGAATATACCGGCAACGTCACCAAGGTCCTCGGATCGCACAATATTCGATTCGGCGAGGACATAGCGGCTCAGCATATAAATCACCATGAAATTTCCGGGGATGGTTTCAATTTTACCGGCGGCTTGACTGCATTGAATGCGAATAATGCGCCGGCGCCCAACGACTACAATGCCGTGGCCGATTTCCTGCTGGGTTTGCCGCAGAACGCCAGTAGCTCGTACGCCACTCAACTGGTTGTAATGCATCAATGGCAATTGGCCCTCTATCTGCGCGATCAGTGGCAAGCGAGCCACAAGTTGACACTGAACTACGGTGTCCGTTGGGAACACTATCCGGTTCCCACCTCGCCGAATTTTGGTTACTCATATAACGATTTACAGACCGACCCAAACAATCCGACAATGATCATCTGCGGCGAGAATGGGATACCGCGCAATTGCGGCATTCGAGTTTCATGGAAGCTTTTCGCTCCCAGCGTTGGATTTGCGTATCGTCTGACGAATAATTTCGTGGCCCGTGGGGGCTATGCCCTATCCCCTATCCAGACCGGCATGGCGCACGCCATGATTCTAAACTACCCCTCCCTTATTAATGGCTCCTATAGCGGCGACAATAACTATCTGGCGCCCTTCAGCCTGACGCAGGGCCTGCCGATCATCCCCGCGCCAACGCTCAGCCAGGGCACCATACCGATTCCGACCGGGGCCGGCAATGTCAACACGAATCCGAAGAATTTCGTTCGTGGTTACGTTCAGTCCTATAACTTTACGCTCCAAAGGGAGTTCCCCGGCGGCTTTGTGGCGGAGGCTCGTTATGTGGGAACACACTTAATCGACTATATCGGGTATGTCAATTTCAATTATGGCCAGCTCGGCGGTGGAGCTAAAAGCCAGCCGTTCCACCAATATGGCCTTACCGGAAAAGTAGAAGCCTGGGAGGGTCAAACCAACGATATGTACAACGCGCTTCAGGCCAGTCTTGACAAGCGGCTTACGAACGGGCTCAACGTGCGTGTAGCCTATACCTGGCAAAAAGATATGCAGGATGGCTTCACTTCACCAGGAATAGCCATTCCGCAATACGCCTATCTCAACAAATCCCTCACCCCTGTGGACCGCACGCAAAATCTTGTTATCAGTTCCTTGTACCAGTTGCCATTCGGGAAGGATAAGATGTTTCTCCAGCACAGCATCGGCGCCGCCTTGGCTGGGGGGTGGACGGTCAACGGGGTCTTTTTCCATTACTCCGGATTGCCGTTCAGCATTAGCGCGTCTGGTGCTTCGTGTGAATGCCCGGGAAGCACGCAGCGCGCGGAGCAGGTGAAACCGAGCGTAGCCAAAGTTGGCGATGGTCTGCACGGCAACGCATATTTTGACCCATCGGCATTTGCGCCGGTTACTACGGCCGCGTTCGGAAATGTCGGCTACGATAGTCTGCGCGGACCTGGGGCAACGAATCTCGATGCTAGCGTGTTTCGCGACTTCCATATATGGGAGCGACTCAATATGGAATTCCGAGCGCAAGCTTTTAACCTTTCTAACACCCCGCATTTCGGCAATCCAGGCTCGAACGTTTCGTCCGAAACAATAGCACCCGACGGCGCCGTCACGGCGTTGAATGGATTTAGTCAGATCACGAGCCTTGCCCCGCTCGGCCGGCTCATCGATCCGCGATACTTCCGTTTTGGCGCACGGTTCAGTTTCTGATAGCTACTCTGAAGGGGTTGGGCGCTCAATGAGGCTCTACGCATTCTTCGCCTTATCGGCAATTACCGGGTCGCTGCCGGCTCAGGTCACCTACGAGCGCATGCTCCATGCCGATCAAGAGCCACAGAACTGGTTAACCTACTCAGCCGGTTATTCTAGCCTCCGCTATAGCGGACTCGCACAGGTCAATCGAAATAATGTTTGGGACCTACAATTACAATGGGTTTATCCTTTTCAGACTTCTGTGAAAAAGGTAGAAAACACCCCGCTGGTTGTTGATGGAGTTTTGTACACAGGAGCGGTGGACGAGGTCGACGCAATCGATGCTGTCACGGGCCGCACCTACTGGACATTCCGGCACGCCATCGATCCCCGCGGGGTTTACGAAGAACCATATATGAAGGGGGTCGCCGTTTACGGAAACACAGTATTCTGGGCCACCCTTGATGGACACCTTATTGCTATCGATGCAAAAAACGGACAACCGATCCGGGATGAGGTAATCGCGGTTTGGCAGAAAGGCTAAAGGCTATCAACTCAATGTTGCTCCCTTGGTTGTCAAAAACAAGATCATTCTAGGCCCTGCGACAAATGAAGAAGGCGCGAATTGCTGGGTTGCCGCTTACGACATCAAGACCGGCAAAGAGTTATGGCGTTTTTGGACGGCTCCGAACTCCGCCAGCGATCCCGAGTCCGACACGTCGGGGAACGGGTCCTACATTCACGGAGGGTCTCCGATCTGGATCACGGGTTCCTATGATCCGGAAACGAATCTGACTTTCTGGAGAACCGGTAATCCAAACCCTGGCTGGAACGGCGACTATCGTCCTGGGGATAACCTCTATTCTGACTCCGTGGTCGCACTGGATGCGGATACGGGGAAGTTGAAATGGTATTACCAGTTTACCGCGCATGACGAGCGCGATTACGATTCCGTGCAGGCGCCGGTTTTGGCCGATATCGATTGGCAAGGCCAACCGCGCAAAGTGATGCTATGGGCCAACCGAAACGGGTTTTTTTACGTGCTCGACCGGACAACGGGAAAGTTTCTGTTGGGTAAGGCGTTCACGAAGCAAAATTGGAATGCCGGTTTTGATAAAAATGGCAGGCCAACGAAAACTCCTTTCGCCAAAGCCTCCGAGAAAGGTGTTCTCAACGAGCCTGGCGTCCAGGGCGGAACGAATTGGTACCCTCCCTCATATAGTCTGCGGACGGGTCTTTTTTATGTTTCTTCATGGCAGAAATACTCCATGATTATGACGTCTGGTCCGGCGGTGTGGGTTGAAGGCCAAAGATATACCGGAACAGCTCCCCGCCCACCCGGGGCCCGCCGTATGCGTATCTCTCCCGTCTTCAAGACGCCGGAGGAGGGATACGGAGCGCTTCTGGCGATCGACCCGCGAACCGGAGAAAAGAAGTGGGAATTCAAGATGGTCGACTGGACCGAAGCCGGCGTGCTCACTACGGCTTCGGACCTGGTCTTTTCAGGAGGAATGGACGGAAACTTCTATGCCCTGGATGCGCGCTCCGGCGAGTTTCTGTGGAAAGCGAATTTGGGGGGAACAATCGCAGGGGGTCCAATGACCTATTCCGTGGATGGCCATCAATATGTAGCGGTGTGCGCGGGTAATGCCCTCTACGTTTTCGGCTTGCCGCAGAGACGAAGTCGCTAACCGCGTTATGAAGGCATTTGCTCACTGGGCCGTTACTCCGCGATGATTGTAGGACGATTATAAAAAGACCTTATTTGATAGACCGCAAACATACCGGAGGCTACTACAGTGCATAGAAGTATTTGGTTTACGGCAGCGCGTAGGCTCAAAAGCATCGGAGTGCTTGCGCTTTCCGCGTCTTTTTGTGCAGGTTCAGCCGCATCGGCTCCGAACGGCGTAGCTCCGTCAGGATGGCATGCCCGAGGTTCGGGTAACTGGACTCTAGATCATGGGGAGATTATCGGTGCAGCCACGTCAAGCGGATCAGAGGGGTGGCTTTTACTAGGTCACGAGTACGAAGATCTTATGGTCAGGTTTTCGTTCCGGTGCCACAACTGCGAGACCGGCCTACTTTTCCGCAGTGTATCTGCGGGCAACGACCTCAGTGGAACTTATATCTCGTTGGCTGGCGCCAATCCTGGCGACGTATCCAAGGTTGCAGTCGATGCTCAGGGCCGCGCATCCGAGCACAAAAATCTCGGAACCCCCAACGGCCAGGACAACCGCCCGGTGCAGCTCAAGCTGAATCTGGACGGTTGGAACGAAGTCGAGTTTATCATTCGTGGCGATCTGCTAGAGGGGTCATTCAACGAGCACAGACTTCGGGCGTTGAGCATTGATAGTACGAACTCATTTGGGACAAGTCACTACGGTATGGTGGGGCTGCGCATAGCCGGCGGAACGGATGCAGAGATACGCGTCAAAGACATTTCATTCGAGGACCTTACTCAGAGGCCGGCTTTGCCCCCTGAGGTCACCGGCCCCGAGTTCCGCGAGCGCAAGCTTACTGACTTGTTCTATAGCGAGGGGATCGCAGCGGGCGACTTAAATCGGGATGGGGTGCAGGACGTCGTGGCGGGGCCATTCTACTATCTTGGTCCAGATTACAAGGTGGCGCGGGAAATCTATCCTTCAGCGACCACCGATCCGAGCACCAAGAATGAAGGCTCCTATACGGAAAACATGTTGAACTATGTGTACGATTTCAATGGAGACGGGTGGCCGGATGTTTTAGAGATCAGTCTCGACGCTGCCTATCTTTACCTTAATCCACGTGGCGTAAGCCGGCATTGGGACGTATACAAAGTGGTTGACATGACTGCCGAAACAAGTGAGTTCCAGGACATCGACGGGGATGGCCGTCCGGAACTGATCACGGCCCAGGGGCGGGGCGCGAATGTGCAGATCTGTTACGCGAAGCCGGACTGGTCAGATCCGACGAAACCGTGGACGATCCATCCGGTTTCGGAGAAGGGCCCCTGGGGGCCCCATGGCATGGGTGTGGGGGACGTGAATGGCGACGGGCGCATGGATATTCTGCACTCCGATGGCTGGTGGGAGCAGCCGCCCGTTGGAACCACCGACCTTTGGAAGTTTCATCCCGTCCCAGAATGGGGTGGCGGCGCCTGGACAACCATGGAGCGCCCGTTTGCTGGAGGCGCTCAAATGTATGTCTACGACGTCAACGGCGACGGTCTCCCGGATGTCATCACCAGCCTTGGGTCCCACGGGTATGGACTAGCCTGGTTCGAGCAGAAGAGAGATAGCAACGGCGCCATCTCCTGGAAGCGCCACATGATTATGAACAATCCCTTGTCTCCTTTCGATATTCGCCAGCAATGGGAGGAAACTGACAAGTCCGTCGCCTTTTCTGAGTTGCATGCTTTGGCGCTGGCTGACATGGATGGCGATGGCTTGAAAGACATCATTGTGGGCAAGCGCTGGTGGTCGCACGGAGATAACTCTGGCTCCCCCGAGGCCTATGCTCCACCGGTGTTGTACTGGTTCAAGCTGGTTCGAAAGCCCGGTGGACAAGTGGAGTTTATCCCGCATCTGATCAACAACAACTCGGGGGTGGGAACCCAGATCGTGGCTGCAGACATGAATGGCGACGGGAAACCGGACATTCTCACCTCGGCTCGTAAGGGCGCATTCATTTTTTCAATGAAATCCCAAGGCAACGTTGATTCGGAGAGGTCTTCCCGAGCGAAATCAAGATTATGGTATGAGTCCAAAAGGAAAACTCGCGAGCCGCGCCCGCTAAAACCTGACCAATTATCGCGGATGTTTCCCTCACCGCTGAATTTGGCTTGTGCGCTCATTTTGTGACGATAAAACGGGGAGGTATAAGCAAGCCTTGAAGGGTCGAGACTTTTGGGTGGGTTCCATGGCTGCGGCGGCGAGCGCCGCCAGTGGGGTGGCGCAGGACGTCGTCCTCATGTCAAAATTATTGAGTGCTGCATAAATAATGCAATAGGCTAGCGCAAAAAAGAAGGAAGTTCGGACTGCAAGATGCAGCCACGCAGTTTCTCCGGCGAAGAGCGAATATGGTCTATGCAGCGGAGGATGTCTTCCATCAGTTCATCCACGTCGCGGGGGCAGCTGTTGGCTAGTTCCCCCTTGGCCTGCGCCCAGACTCCTTCG
>JASHOC010000226.1 GCA_030041305.1 Acidobacteriaceae bacterium | reverse complement strand
CTTTCTATCGAAGGCCAGCGCCTGATCAACGAATTGCGCACCAGAGTGCAGCATCACGTCGGTCTGCTGCCCGTTTCCTATTACGACACCAACACTACAGGCACGCTTGTGGCCCGTATCATGAGCGATGTCGAGGGCGTCAGTAACCTCATCGGCACTGGCATGGTCCAATTCGTTAGCAGCATCCTGACCGCGCTGTTGGTACTGATCTACCTGCTGCGAAAGAGCGCGCCGGTCACCCTCACCGTCCTGGTCATTGTTGTTTCCTTTGCCGTCTTCCTTCAATTTGCCTTCAAGTTCGTGCGTCCCATCTACCGGGAGCGCCGTAGAATCAACGCCGAAGTCACGGGACGGCTCACCGAGTCGCTGGGCGGCGTACGCGTGATCAAGGGGTATCACGCCGAGGAGCGAGAGGCCGGTGTGTTCGCAGCCGGCGCGGACAGGCTGCTTAAGAACGTGATCAAGTCTCTGACCATGACCAGCATGCTGGGTTCTGCCTCCACCACCGTCACGGGCCTGGTGAGCGCCATCGTCATCTTCATGGGAGGCCACTTGGTGGGGAGCGGATGGACCATAGGCGATTACGTGCAGTACACGGCCTATCTCAGCTTTATGACTGCCCCGGTCTTTCTGATTGTCAACATCTATACCCAAATGACGGATGCTCTGGCGGGACTTGACCGGACCGTCGAACTCCTCTCCGAACTGGAAGAGAACCAGGCGCCCGAACGAATCATCTTGATGCCCGCCATCAACGGCCATGTGCGCTTCGAAGATGTTGAATTTGCTTATACACCCGATAAACCCGTGTTGCACAACATCGGCTTCTACTCGGCGCCCGGGACGGTGACCGCGCTGGTTGGTGCATCGGGCTCCGGAAAATCGACCATCATTAGCTTGCTCTGCGCCTTCCACACGCCGGTTCGGGGCCGTGTGCTCGTGGATGAAATCGACTTGTCCAAGGTCAATCTGGGCAGCTTTCGCAGCCAGCTCGGCGTCGTGTTGCAGGATTCCTTTCTCTTCGATGGAAGCATTCGCGAGAATGTTCTTTTTTCGCGGCCCGATGCCAGTGAAGACCTTTTCCTGTTTGCATGCCGTACCGCGCGAGTGGATGAGTTTGCAGAAAGATTCCCTGACGGCTACGACACCATTGTGGGCGAACGCGGCGTGAAGCTCTCCGGCGGTCAGCGGCAACGGCTATCGATCGCTCGCGCTCTCTTGGCGCAGCCCCGCATCCTCATTCTGGACGAGGCCACCAGTTCCCTCGATTCCGAATCTGAGGCCATGATTCAAGCCGGATTAAGCCAGCTTATGCGCGGGCGCACGACTTTTGTCATCGCCCATCGTCTCTCCACGATCCGTCGTGCCGATCAAATTCTTGTGATCGAGGAAGGCCGCATCGTCGAGCGTGGAAACCACCAGGAGCTGTACGCGCGGGGGGGCCGCTACGCCAGCTTGTACAATCGCCAATACGGTCTTGAATCCAATCTCTTCCTGGCGCCTGGGGAGGGAGATGGCGCAGCGCCTGTCGAGGCAAATCAGCCGGGCGAACCGTCCGGCGAGGACGACCTTATTCCAGTCATGGTGGACGGGGCCAGGACCGATGGCGTTTGAATCCAAAGTGCGCATCGGATTTGGAGTGCGATCTTGACCACGAGCTGGATCCTATGGGCACTGCTTTCCGCCACCTTCGCTGCCGCTACAGCGCTGCTTGCCAAAGTGGGCGTGGCGCACGTTGATTCGAATTTGGCTACGGCTATCCGCACCACCGTGGTGCTGATCTTTGCCTGGAGCATTGCTCTGGCTCTGGGCAAACATAAGGAAATCCGGTCGCTGGACCGCCGCACCTTGCTTTTTCTAGCCCTTTCCGGTCTTGCCACCGGCCTGTCCTGGCTATGTTACTTTCGCGCTTTGCAGCTCGGTCCAGCCTCGCGCGTAGCGCCGCTTGACAAGCTCTCTGTACCCTTGGTGATGCTCTTCGCCTGGCTGCTGCTGGGCGAGAAGCTCTCCGTTTGGGCAGTTGTTGGCGGCCTGCTCATTACCGCTGGCTCGGTTGTCATGGTGCTTGCCTAAAGCGGTCCCAGGATTGCTATACCCGGAGCTTTTACCCTCAAGTCGCCCCGACCCCAACAAGGGTCGGCCTCTTACGATTCCTGGTGAGGGTACATCTATCCTGGAACCACTCTTGCTCATCGCAATAGATTCTCACTGACCAGTCTTAGAGAAGTTCCTTGGCTACCGGAAGATTCAACATCGTGGTCGATGTCAAGGATGCAGCGAAGCAGAAGCTTGTAAGCATAGCCCGCACGGTTGCGGAGTTGGGCTCCAAGTCGCGCTGCGGAGATGGCGAATTGAAAGACTGAAAATAGACATTCCCGGAATAGCTGGCATGATAAGCCGAGGCTGGGAGGCCGGTGTCAAGGCTCTTGACCGCGAAGCGGCGCGCTTGAGCGCGGCCTTGACACCGGCCGGGCCTCGGCTACATTGCTGCGATCCGGGGAATGTCAGCGTAGGTCTGGATTACATGCCGATTCCGAATCCCTGACCGATTTCGTGCTCGCGGGCGGGCTGCTGCTCGATGGCCTGCTCGACAGAGTTTGACACGGGAGCCTGCTGGATTGCTGGCAGGTGAGACACATCGCGGCTGAGTACGTGGCCGAGTTTAGCTGTGTCGTTCGTGAAGATTTGCGCGTCACGCGCGCCGCGTGAGACGGCGACGTAAGCCATGCGGCTGTTGAGCAAATCCTTTGCGCCCAGTTCAGTATCCACGTGGATCAGAACACGATCGGCGGTCTGTCCCTGGCTGGAATGGCTCGTTACAGCATAGCCGTAGTCGAGATGCAATTGCCGGCGCGAGTCGAGTTGCACGGTGCGGCCATTGTCCATCCTTAAACGCAAAGATCCATCCACCCCTATGCGCTCGATCATGCCGAGCTCGCGGTTCGCCATGTTGAGATCATTGGCGGGGGCGGTGAACTGGACGCGGTCGCCTTTTGAAAAAGCGCGCCGTTCCTCCCGGTACACGGTCACGCCCTGCTGCCGGCGGGGATCGTAGGTGCGTTGCGTGCCGTCCCGCACTTCGACCGTCAGCCGATTGGCTGCGGCGACGATGGATTTGACCTGTGCGTATTCGCCTTTGCCGATGCCGGTCTCTCTCGACCCGCGCGAATAGCGAAGCAAATCGCCGACTTCGTACCGCTCGGCCCAGGTACGGTCAGCCCCGGTGAGGTTCTGGCGTGGCACGAGCGTTCGGATTTGGTGTTCCCCATTTTGCACGATGCCCCGGCCCTGTAATTCCGCGTGGATGCGCTCGTTGATCTCCATGCGGGAGCGATTGTCAGGCGAAACAACCAACGTGCGTTCCGGCGCGTTTGCGTACACCCTCGCAATTGCCGCGATGCGCTCGCTGTGATCGCGAATCTCGTGGACGCGCCCTTGCCGGCCAAGGTTCTCGATTGCCTCGTGTACCTGGCCCCGCGCAAGCTGCTCGACGACTCGTTTCAGTTCCGGGTCTTTCTGCCGCACAATCTCGTCTAGCCGGACCGTCATCATGCCTGCATCCTGAAGCTGCGCGAAAGGTCGCCCGGCCTCGACGGCCTCGTGCTGTCGCCGGTCGCCCACCAACAGGGCACGATCATTGGGATGAAGCCGATGCACGAAGTCATGCAGTTGCCGGGTTGACGCCAGCGAGGACTCGTCGAGGATGTAAAGGCGCTTTTCGCCTGTATCGGGCTGCTCGCCGCGCGTCAGATGCTTTTGCAGAGTGGATGTTTCCATACCTGCCTCGGCGAGCTTTTGCGCCGCGCGCGACGTGGGCGCGAAGCCCTCTACATGGTAGGCTTCGGTTTCTGCGGCTTCGCGGATCACGGAAAGCACGGTCGTTTTCCCTGCGCCTGCAACTCCGTCCAGCCCGAGAATCTTCTCGCGTGAAATGAGGATGTCATCAACGGCGCTACGCTGCGCAGCGCTCAGTTCCGTGTGCCGGTCTTCTGTCTTGATCCGCGCTTGCGATGAAACCAGCATGGGATCGTCGTAGCCGCGCCGATTGCCCTCCTGCATCCGTGCAATAATCTCGCGCTCCATGCGGATCATGCCGGTGGTCGTGAAGTGCAGGTCCGCGCCGTTGTGGGAAACTTCGCGGAATTCGCCTGTCCGAACACGACGATCGAACTCCTGCCGGATGCTGGCATAGGTCGTCTCTCCCATGCCGCGCGCCAGAGCTGATTCGAGAATCGCGCGGCGGTCGTGTACGGCCGATCTCTCGAAGACATGATCTCGCGCCCATGTCACGGCACGTTGCGCGACGATTTCTGGTTCTCGGGTCTGGTGTTGACCATGTGGTCGCGCCTGAGCAACCACTCGATCCGCCTGATGCCCATACTGCGCCGCCAACTCCCGGTGCCGTCGCAGGACTTCTTGCTGTGACAGCAACTGCTTACCGCAGCGCGTGTGATGTGCGGCGATCTGCGCGGCCTTAGCTCCATCGATGCCTTGTTCGCGGAGATGGTCCTTGATTTGTTCCCGCCGTGGGCTTGACGCTTCCAGATACTCCTTCGTGTATCCCTTGATTTCAGGCTGATCGTGCTTGCCGCGTTCCAGTTCGTACCCCAGTTTTTCGAGACTCATTGCCAATTCTGATCGATACACCGCTGTTGCGTAACGCTGCGAAACGAAGATCTCATGGGGCTGCAAAGAGCGCGTCTGCCCGTTATCGCGCTCGGTCACATTGAAGATGACGGCATGGGTGTGCAACTGCGGAGCTGCGTATCCGTCCACAGGCCGCGCAGTATCGTGCTCGAAAGTCGCCGCGGCAAACTTGCCGGTTGTTTCGGGTGCATGAACATTGCCAATGCGCGCCTGCGTGTACCGCTCCAGCTCTGCGAGCGCAACGCGCACGCTCTGGCGGTGTGCCAGCCGCACTCGGTCGTCGCCGCCAACAAGAGCAGTAATGGATACTGACTTCGGCGCAGAGAATGTGGCGTCCCACCCGGCGCGGTGCTCCAAACTCGTGACCTCTTTGCCATTCTTTCCCTCGTAGGTCCTCGAAACCTGGTGCCGGACGAGTTGTTCGCCGGTTCGGGGATGTTGACCCTCAGCAAGCCGCGCAAAGTGTTCGTCATGAACTGGGCCATTGAGATTCCATTGGCCGGCGAGCCTGCCCTGCCATTCGCTGTGGCCCTGCTGGTTCCTGGTCCAGTAGTTCTGCTGTCGGGAGGCGAATTCCTCCTTGTGGTAGGTTCGCGCCTGACTGGCCGATAGCGGCTTCGAGATGGTGAGCATGGGGAGTGCTCCTAAACGACCCGGCTATCACCGGGCGTGGTTTTCGTTCATTCGATCTCGTCCTTTTCGCTCCATACATAGCCGTTGGGAGTTCCGTTGTAGACGCCAAAGATTGGAATCGGAAACGATGGCGATATTGCTGGCGGCTCGCTCTGCGCGCTGTTTGAGTGCGGTGCAGCCCGGCGCATAGCGATGCAGCGTTCTGCGCGCCGGTGCAACGCGACGACCGAGGAGCAGAGCTTTTGCGCGGTATCCGCACACCAGTCCATCGGACTCCAGGACGGCTCCTCCCACCATGATCGCTGGCTCCGCAGCGAGCGATCGACGACCCAGTCGGCGAACCGGTTTGCAAGCCTGACGAATCCGTAAAGTCCATAGCCAAATGCCACAAG
>JASHOC010000225.1 GCA_030041305.1 Acidobacteriaceae bacterium | reverse complement strand
TCGTTGCGATGTTCGCTGCTGCTTAGAGATGTTCCTTCCGGGACCTGCAAAGCACTCAATAGACGCCCGGAATGAGGCGCTTTGTGCCACGGCTATAGTCGTCGTACTCCGCACCGAATGCCAGGCGGAGCGCAGCTTCTTCAACATGAATGCGATAGAGGACCGCCAGTGTCGGCGGAACGAGGACAACCGCAAAGCAAGCCCATGTGCACGTGTGAATGGCAGCGGCGAGAAGAATCAATTCCAGCCCGAGATACGAAGGGTGGCGCACGAGACGATAAAGACCGTTTCGCTGCAGGGCCTGCCCCGCGCGCAAGGCGACATTTGCGCTGAAGGCTCTGCCCAGCGTAACGATGGCCACGGCCCGGACCGCCAACCCGACAATCAGCACCCAAAGGGCCATCGGGCGCAGCCAGCCATCGCTCCCCGGCATGTCGGCCGCGAAGAATCCGTGCATCCAGTCATCCAGCTTGAACGATGCAATGATCACAGCCCACAGAACCATCTGCGTTCCGCGGTCGTGGATCTTGCCCACGCCCTCGCGTGTCGTTGTGAAAATGGCGAGGAGGATTTCGCCTGCGGCCCATGCACCTGTAAGCACACTAAATAGGAATTCAACATTCATAACCTTCCTGATCGACCTCCTGAGTCCGCCTGGTTCGGCTTGAGGAATGTGCGTCACGCCCTTGGGCGATCGCAAAACCAGAATGCGCTGGCTGTGCGGCGAAAAACAGTGGCTGCTGTCAGGGATGTCAGATGACAGATGTCACCATGACACCTGTCATGCATTCCCTATGACGGCTTTGGCTAGCGGAGCCGCCTGCCTGGTGGGATGATGAAGGTATGAGCGAAGGGCAACCATACGCGCCGGAGAAAGACGCGGAAGTTACGGGTACTCAGGCCGGCGAATCAATGCGGGGATTCTTTCGGGGTGGCTGGATCGTCCGCTGGGTCGCGTTGCTCTATTCCGTGTATTTCTTCGTTGTGCCGGCCTACGGGCACTCCCTTGCGGCGTGGATGGAATTTGCCACTCTTTATGCCGCCTTCCTCACTCTTTATTTTCTTGTTGCTGAATTCACGGGACGCCGCCAGGCGGTCGCCTTTGTGCTCTTTTTCCTCGTTGCTTTTCTCTATTACGCGAAAAGTGATGAAGCTTATGCTGTGTTCGTCTTCCCGTTCGCAATGCTCTGCCTTTTCGTTCCTCGTTTGCGGCTTCTGTCCCTGGTGCTGATTGCGATGATGGGCGGCGTGGTGGCGGAGACGCGCTATCTGGGCCGCCCTTTCGCCATGGACGAAAACATCCTCTTCGTCTGCGTGATCTTCGGGCTCAGCAATTTTGCATACGCCCAGCAGGCGCGCGCCAACGCTCTGCTCAAACGTGCAAACTCTGAAATCGAACGTCTCTCGCAGGAAGCCGAACGCGAGCGCATTGCGCGCGATCTGCACGACCTGCTCGGCCACACGCTCACCGTCATTATGGTGAAGCTCGATCTCGCCCGTCGGCTGCTCTCCCGCGATGCAGACCGCGCCTGCAACGAGATTTTGGAGGCGGAGCAGACTGCCCGCAATGCCCTCACCGAAGTGAGGGAGGCAGTGTCGGGATACCGCGCTGAAGGGCTGAGCGCGGAGATCAGTCGCGCTCGGCAAAGCCTGCTTAGTGCCGGAGTGCAACTGACCACGACCCTCACGCCCGTGCCTATCTCGTCGAGCTGTGTCAATGTGCTGTGCTTTGCCCTGCGCGAGGCGGTCACGAATGTCGTTCGCCACGCTCGTGCGACCACCTGCCACGTCGCGCTTGTCGAAAAGGACGGGGCAATTCGTTTCGCCATCGAGGACAATGGGCTGGGCGGCACGATTCGTGAAGGCAATGGCCTGCGCGGGATGCGAGAGCGGCTCCAGTCCATCGGCGGGACCTTACAGCTCGCAGGCGCAGCCAATACCGGAACGAGTCTTGAGATCACCGTGCCCACGGCGTGCGGCTCGCAGCCACAACCCGCTTCACAGATCGCGGAGAAGGCGGATATCGTGTGACACACAAGATACGCGTCGTCCTGGCGGAAGACCAAAGCATGTTGCGGGGAGCCCTCGCGGCGCTGCTCTCCATTGAACCTGATATCGAAGTGCTCGGCTCCTTTTCTGATGGCGAGCAGGCACTCCAAGCTGTCGGAAAGCACCGCCCTGAGGTTTTAGTCGCAGACGTAGAGATGCCCGTGATGAGCGGGCTCGAACTGACTGCTCGCGTAAACGAGCTTTACCCGGAGACACGCGTCCTGATCCTGACCACCTTCGCGCGGCCGGGATATTTGCGGCGAGCACTGGACGCCGGGGCATCGGCCTATCTTCTCAAAGACCGGCCCTCTGAAGAACTTGCCGACGCCGTCCGCGAGGTCAGTCGCGGGGCTCGCGTCGTTGATCCTCAACTGGCCTCGCAGATATGGAGTGCGGAGAAAGATCCGCTCACCGATCGGGAACGCCTGATCCTGCGCCGCGCAGGCGACGGCGAAACCACTGCCGAACTGGCGCGTTCGCTGCGGCTCAGCGAGGGAACTGTGCGCAACTACCTCTCTGAAGCCATCTCGAAGCTACACGCTTCCAACCGCTTTGAGGCAGCTCGGATCGCCCGCAACAAAGGGTGGCTTTGAGACTCAATCGAAGCTGCGCTCCGGCCCTCCGGCTCCGGCCGTTATTCCCTGCCGGGGCACACTGCTACTTGCGCCTTCGCGGCAAACGTATCGACTTGACTGGATTGCAGTAGACCCGGGAGGGAGAGCCAATCCAGCGCTTGCTCCTCGAGGAAACCATTGAGCCCGATGAGATTACCGGCTACAAGGTGTGATTTCACAAACGTGTTCTCGAATCGTGGAGTACGCGGCGTCCATCCAGCCAATACGTGAGGAGTGCATTCTCGTTTTAAGCAGAACACTGGGTATCTCATTCGGTAACGGCATTCAATGTCGGGCGCTCAAGGGCAGAGTCTCAGAACCTCGGCCCAATCACATTCAGATGGATGAGGCTAGGGAGTCCAACGCACTATGCGAGTTGCAGAGACATTTGTCGCCTCGGCGCAGCCGGCGATCATCTGGAAGGTCCTCGCTGACGTTGAGCACTGGCACGAGTGGACGTCGAAGAATCGCTGTGATCTTTTAGCTCAATCACGTTCTTAGCCTACATTCAGCAACTGGTGGACAGGAGGTAATTGTCTGCACTTCGAGCGATCTCGATTAGAATGATTCCATGCACTTGATGACCTTACAGACGCTGCTCTGTCCCCTCTGCCGAGGCGAAATGCAGTCGGAAGCTGCCGGTGTACGCTGTGCGGCGGGCCACTCGTTTGACTTTGCCCGGCAAGGGTACGTGAATCTCGTTACAAACATGCCTTCTGTCCGTATTCGCTGATTCTGCACAGATGGTGGCTGTTAGGGAGAAATTCCTGGGAGCGCGTCATTTTCTTCCACTAGCTGAAACCATCGTCGAAGCCAGCAAAAAGCATGCCTCTGATACGCGCCTCGTGATGGAAGCTGGTGCCGGAATTGGTTATTACATAGCGCATGTTCTGGAGGTACTGCCCCTCAGTCTGGGCCTCGCGCTCGATCTGTCGAAATTTGCTGCACGGCGCGCGGCGAGGGCGCACGTGCGCCTTGATGCCGTTGTCACCGATATTTTTGAGAGGCTACCACTCAAATCAGAGTCAGTCGATCTCGCCTTGAACATCTTCGCACCCCGTCCGGCATCTGAACTGCTTCGCACATTGAATCGCGAAGGACGGCTGCTCGTAGCATTCCCCACAGAGCAGCATATGCAGCAACTGCGTAATTCGATCGGGTTGCTGAACATCGATCCCAGGAAGGAGTGGCGCATTTCTCGCACACTAGATCCTTCCTTCCGTCTTCTGCATACACAACGCTGCCAATGGGAGATGGAGTTGCAGCACAATGATTTGGAAGCATTCGTACTCATGGCGCCGTCGGCCCGGCATATTGATGTGTCCGGTCTGCCGGGAAGAATCGCACGATTAGGTTCACGCGTTAAAGTAACCGGTGCGGTCAATATTCACGTGTACGAACGCGCAAAGCATTGCGATATATGAAGTTCGCCCTGAGAAGACGATGCCGTATCGAAAGAATCCGCGCGCCGGAAAACTCAATAGAAATAGTCAGATGCCCCAATGGGATTAACATGCAACCGAGTTGAACCATGCCGAGGAAGTTAGTCGGTGAAAGGGGTAAAAGTGTGCACGTTCTTCGAAAACATGGAATTACAAAGCCCTTCAATCGCAACGCGGGAGTATGGTCGTCAACCCTTCCTTGACCGGACGGTTAAGTACGAGTAGACGGTCACCCTGGATCGTTGACTCCGCAAACATCTGGATCCTTATCGGGACCGACTCACACTGGCAGATTTCAAAGCCAGTGGAGTGTAGATCGCAATTTGGCTTTGCGGCGGGGTTGGTCGGCCAGTTGAGGCCGGCCGTCAATCGGCGAAGAATCGACAAACTGTCGCGGTAGGGACGCTCATTTCTGGGCGCCGCCCGCACAGATCCGTACGTGCGCGTCTAAGGGCGACGTTTGCCGGTCATCCACTCGGAATCTGTAAAAACGCGATATTCAATGTGTCTTTGCAGACTGTGTCGACTGTTCGGCCTCCCCGGAGTGGCTTGACCAGCCGATTCGTGCGCAGAGTGGTCAACAACTGTGAGTGAGCCAGCGCGGGCGATGATTATTTAGCCGCAGTGCCGCGCGTTCGCGTCAGTTGTAGTAGCACTAGTGCCAGAAGCGCGATTGTGCACCACCCAAACCAGTCTCCCAGTAGCAGGTACAAAGTATCGCTGTGCCCTGCCGGGACGGTCGCCATCAGCATCGCGAACGGCGCACTGCCGCTGGCCACTTCCGCAACGATCCGTCCGCGGTCATCAGCAACCGTCAGCAAGCCGTGGCGTGCGGCTCTCACCAAGCTGAAGCCGTCTTCCACCGCGCGCATGACGGCAATGTGACCGTGAAAGAAACCATCCACGCGAAAGTCTCCGGCTGGCGTCAGCATCAGGCTGGCGCCAGCCTGCCCATAAGCGCGCGCGGGGTTCGTAAAGTCGAGATCTTTGCAGATCGCCACCGCCCAGGTTTGTCCTTCTGCTTTCCCGGGGACCGCAATCAAAGTCCTCGAAGTCCCGGGCGTGAAATGACTGGTTTCCCAGGGTGGCAGCAGATGCTCTTTGTCATAACTGCGAACCGCCGTCCCGGGTGCGTAGATGTGCGCCTCGTCGTACCGCCCCGACTCGCCGATGCGGCCCATTCCAACGACGAGCACGGCGCCAGTTTGATCCGCAATGGGTTGAAAGATCGCGTCAGCCTGCGCAACGCTGGAATCGAGTACCGTGCCCAGCCCCTCCGGCATCACCACTACCTGCGCCCCCTGCACAATCAGCTGCCGGGCGCGTGCGGCGTAGTTCTCAAAGAGACGCTGCATGGGCGCACCGCCATTTGCATCCGAGGCGACCAGCCCGACCTTGGTCTCGAGCCCACCTTGCGGCACGTCCAGTCGCACTGCACCGAAGATCAGCAGCGCCGCCAGTCCGCCGGATGTGGCTCCGAGAAGTCGCCAGGCTTGCTTTCGTTCTGACATCCAGAGATCGATGCCCAGCGCCAGTCCGGCAGGAAGGAGCATCAGAACAAATCCCATGCCCCATGGACCGGCCAGAGAAGCCGTCTCCAGAAACGGCAGGAAATTCAGCTGCGAATACGCGATGCATGCTGTCGATCCATGCGGCCACAAAAGGTTGCGCACAAACTCGAAGGAGACCCATCCCGCCGGCAGCGCCACCCAAGCGCTCCAAAACAACCTGCGGCGCGCGAGGCCGCGCAGCAGCAAAACACACACGGCGAAAGCCAGGGCGGTGGCGCCGCAATACACGAGCCACGCCGCGCGCGGTATTCCGACCACGCGGAAATAGTGCCAAAGGTTCAGGCAGCCCGCCAGCCATGCGGCGAAGGCCAGAAGCCCTCCCTGCCAAGCCGACCGGCGCAGCGCAAGCAGCAACACCGGCAGCGGCGCAAACCATATCAGCGGCCAGAGCGGCATCAAGCCATTGCCAAAATAGAGGAGTGCCGCTGTCGCGGCGGCGGCCAGCAGCGCGGTCACCGTGCGGCCAAGCTTATTTGCGGATGCCATTGAGGTACCTCCCGAATGCTCGATGACAAAGCGCGCGAAAGTCCTTTTGTGGCATTTCCACTCGCCCGCCCACGTACAGCATCACCAGTCCCTGCAGCATGGCGCCTGTTTCGAACACAATCTCCCAGACGTCGTCCTTGCGGAAGATGCCCTGCTTCATGCCCGATTCCAATGCCGCGGTGGAGAAGTTCGCCGTAGGCGATTTGCCTGCGCGAAAATCTCCCGGAAACCGGCGCGCTCCCTTGCGGCGTTCCAGAAACATTAACTCGAACATCCGCGGCCTATCGAATGCAAAGTCGAGAAAGATGTCCAGAACCTTCATTAGCCGCCGCTCGGGATTTGAGGGCACAGAAGCGTTAGCAAGACGGGTGGCCAAATCCTCAAATCCCGTCTCAGCCAGGCCGCTCAGCAGGTCGTCGCGATTGGCTACGTGCCGGTAGAGCGCCATCGGTGTGAATCCTATTTCGCCTGCCACGCGGCGCATCGTCACCGCCTCGGTTCCTTCGCGATCTAGCACCTTGCCTGCTGCCAACCTGATACGTTCTGTCGTGGATTTCGCTGCCATGTATACGGAGTATACAAGAAACGAGTGTACGCTATATACTTGACGGGGCTGGTGAGCATATTCTCTGGATACGGAGCAGCTGTCGGCAACGGAGAGGTGGGATGGATTCCTGATCGGAGCGCAGCGAGAGTTTTGCCGTTCCTGGCCGAACCAGACGACGGTTACAGTGAACGGATCTCATTTCCTTCAGGAAGACTCTCCCGAAGAAGTCGGAAGCGCCATAGCCGGTTTTGTCGGAAGAGTGATCGCTGAACAGATTGCATGATAGGGCGCGGGTTGCTCGGAGATCTGAATCCAGACACAATGCGATACCCCAATTAGCATGGAGAGCGGAACGATCTCTCAGTTGAGTTTCTTTTTCAAATGGGCAATCTCTCCTTCCAGATCCTGGGGACGATCCGCGTGCTGAAGACTTCGCGTCGGGGAGTGAGAGGATCAAGTCTGCCGCGGCTAGACATGCAATGGAAGGCCTGTATTATGTGTCAGACCGAACCCGATTTGGGGCGAAGCGATGCCGATTTACCGTGAATCTCGCTTAAAATCTTAGCTATGACAGCGCGTGAAGATCATACGTTTCCGACATACTGGCGGCTGCAGGCGCTGGGATGGATTGGAATGTACGCGCTCACAATACTCGATGCGCTGCCGTATATCAATCATGACTCTTTTTCCCTCTGGAGAAGGATCGGGGGAAATACGATTGCTTGCGGGATGCTATTCTCAGTGAGCTGCGTTCTCCGTCCCGTGTGCCGGTCTCTCGTGAAGCGCTCGCTCCCCTGGTTCCAGCTTCAACTTCGAGCATTCGGCTGGGCGTCACTTCTGGGAGGCGCTGTAGGGGTTCTCGTACAATTCATTGCTTTGCATTATCCCGAACCGGACTGGACCGATCTGGTCAGTAATTATCTGCGATACTCCATCCTCCTACTGTTCTGGTGCAACCTCTACTTCAACATTAAACAATGGCAGCATTCCAGCCAGGAGCGCGAGCATCTGGCTCGCGCGGAGGCCGATGCACGTGAGGCCAGACTGAGCGCGCTCCGCTACCAACTGAATCCACACTTCCTGTTCAATTCTCTCAACGCGGTTTCCACGCTTGCCGTCGAGGGCAATACTGCTGCCGTGACCCGCATGCTTGCGCAGATTGCCGATCTGCTCCGTGTAAGCCTGGATGCGGAAAGACCATTTGAGGTGTCTCTTTCGGAAGAGATGACTTTCACTGGACATTATCTCGCGATTGAACAGACACAGCTGGGAGAGAGACTGTGCGTGGAATTGACGATTGCGCCCGAGACGCTGAGTGCGGCGGTACCCAGCATGATCCTGCAGCCGCTGGTCGAGAACGCTGTCCGGCATGGTATAGCGCCAATCGTCGAAGGCGGAAAGATCGCAATCCGTAGCGAGCTCAACGCGCAGACGTTGCGAATCTTCATCAACAATACCGGGTCTCGCAATACCCTACGTGGCAAGGCAAGTGGAGGCATCGGACTTGCCAACACGGTGGAGCGGTTGCGAACGATG
>JASHOC010000224.1 GCA_030041305.1 Acidobacteriaceae bacterium | reverse complement strand
TGAACTCGGCGATGTAGTGCTGGTTGAGAAACTGGTTGGCCGCTTCCAGGGTTCGGATCCCGCGCAATCGCAGCTCCTGGGGAAGTCGTCCCTGCCAGGTAGAGAAGACGACTGGTCTGCGACAAGCACTCAATTGGGGGGCACATGCGGGGCATACGGAATGTGTTAGAGCTTGCACGAAAGAGTGGAGTCGCGGTCGGTCATTTCAATGTGTCCGACCTGGTTCTGTTAAAGGCGGTCTTCTCTGCAGCGCATGAGTTACAAGTCCCGGTTCTCGTCGGTGCGTCAGAGGGCGAGCGCGAGTTTATGGGAGTTCGTCAGATAGCGACTCTCGTTCGAAGTTTGCGGGAGGAATCCGATTTTCCTGTGTTTCTTAATGCCGATCATACGCACACGTTGAAAAGCGCTATGGAAGCTGCCAAAGCGGGGTTTGATAGCGTGGTCTTCGACGCTTCCGCTCAGCCGTTTGAACAAAATGCGCGCCAAACCAAAGAAGCGGTCGAGGCCCTCAAAACAATCAATCCTGACATCCTCGTTGAAGGAGAGATAGGCAATATCGGTACCGGATCCGAGATCCATCAATTCGCTCCCGATCTATCGAAATACCTGACTACTGCTGCAGAGGCAAAGCAATTTGTTGAGTTCACAGGAATCGACGTGCTGGCTCCCGCCGTGGGCAACATGCATGGCATGTCGCAGAAGATGGTTGAGGGAGAAAACAAGAAACGCCTGGATATCCAGAGAATCGCTGAAATCAGCACGGCGGCACAGGTTCCGCTTACTCTGCACGGCGGATCGGGCACCGATGATCAAGATTTGCAGCAGGCGATCGCCGCCGGGATCAGCATTGTTCACATCAACACCGAACTGCGCGTCGCGTGGAGAAGCGGCCTGGAGGCCGGCCTGGCAGAGCAGGCTCATCAAGTCGTTCCATACAAGATCTTGCCATTCGCAGTCGAATCGGTGAAGCACGTGGTTCTGGGCCGCTTGAGGCTGTTCAATCACGTGACGCAGGCCTCTGCGCAACACAGAGATGAGACGACTTCTACATTGGGAGAACAACAAGCGGTGTCTAAGAGCCTGTTTACGATCTCCTGAGCAATAGCCTGAGAAAGGCTAAGTGGATCATTTGCAGGCTGGCATTCAGCTTGCGTTCGCAGTTCTTCCATAGGCGGCGGCATTTTTCCAGCTACGGGAAAGATCGTTCCACGATCCAGCGTTTCGGCAGCACCACAAACGCATGCAGCTCATTGCGCTTGACAACTTGAACCGTGGCCTTGAGCCGCTTCATTACGCTGTCAGCAAAGGGCTGGCCGGTGTAGCCGCCGTCAACCAGCACGCTTTTCACCATTTCCAGATTCGGCTTGCAGCGGTCGATGGCTTCCAGCGCGCCGTCGCGATCCCTAACATCAGCCGTGGTCACGGCGAGGGCGTGCGGCAAGCCCTCGGTGTCGACCGCGATGTGACGCTTGATGCCGGAGACCTTCTTGCCCGCGTCGTAGCCCCTTTTCTTCTGCCGTGTCGGTGTTCTTCACGCTCTGCGCGGCAACGATCAAGAAGCTGGTCATGGTGTTGCGCCCCAGTTTGGCGCGGGCCTCGCCAAGCGATTTTTTTAGGGCCCGCTCCAGCGCGCTCACCCCGTCCTGGCCCGGCGCGCTCCACTTGGCGAAGTACGCATAGACCGTCACCCAGTTGGGAAACCCCTCGGGGAGCATGCGCCACTGGCAGCCGCTCTTGAGCAGGTACAGCACGGCGTTGAAGACCTCGTGCAAATCCACTGTGCGCGGCTTGGTGCGTTTGCGCACCGATTCCAGCGGGGGACGAATCCGCTCAAACTGCTCCCGGCTAATGTCGCTTGGAGAGGATTTTCTTTGCTTCATCCTCCTTGATTACTGCCCGGCAGAACCAGCCGCATATAACTGCCTGGAGTCTTCCCGCACCTCAAGTCCAAAAATCGTAAACAGGCTCTTAGGTCGGCCTCCGCTTCTGGGTGACCCCAGCGCACATCCACCTCATTTTCAAACCAACGGACTCCCACGCAAATACAAATCAAAGCATTTGCTCGAAACGTGTCCTCAACGGATCGCATTCTGTAGCCTAACTCCTTTTGAGACCATGCGCGCGCAGGCGGAAGTGTGGTCAGGGTCGTTCGCTGTCTTACTACTTGATGACCTCCTCGACGGGACGCCACGTCCCGGTACCCCTTCTGACCTGCGAGGAATGCTCGCCGCCTTTCGCACGCTTTGTAACACGAATCTTGTGGCAACAATCTCGGTGCCCAGGCACAAGATGCATGGCTCTTTCGACTTGCACCAGGTTATTGAAGATCAGGGATGTTCTCGCCCGCGTCCCATACAAGAAATCGCATCTCTATGCGAAGATCAAGGAGGGCAGCTTCCCTCGGCAAGTGCATCTCGGTGGTCGCGGCGCGTTCTGGATTGAAGATGAAGTCGAGCAGTGGCTCCAGCGGGAAATCGCCGCCGAGCGCAACGGGCGATCCAGCGACGAAAAAGCGGCCTGAAAAACCGGGTACAATCACAGGTATATTCATCGATCTATATCGGTAAGTCATTTATGATTAAGGCATTTACAATTCCCCCAGAATCGCCACGTTCGACTGCAATTGCAAGGGCTACATGTGAAGGAGAAGTGCTCTTGTGGCTGAATGGCAATGCGTAGAACCGTCGATGCTGGAGGAAAAGCCGGCATGGCTGCCAATGACCGACAAAACCTTGGTCGTCCTGCAAGCGCCCGCAGAAGATACAGTGATCTTTCCCCACGTCGATGTGTGTTTGGCCATTGCCTGGCTGGCGGCGGATAAAAGCATCGTCGCCGGCCATGTTCCGGCGCAATGGGACAGCAATTCGTTTCCCGATGAGGCCGGTTGCGCCAAACGCGTAATCGCCGACATGGAAAAGCTGCGCAAAGGCCCCGTCGATTGCGTAGTCACCCTGGGTGACCGCGAATGGAAGCGAATTGTCGACAGCATGACCGAGGGCCTCAAGGCAAAGCAGTTTCTGAAAATCTGGAAAAACATTCCCGGCGGCGCGGATCTTCGCCTCGACGGACCCAACAAGAAAATATCCATCCACGCCACCCGCACCCGCCAGCAGGTGAAGGAATGGTCCTACGACGGCGTGCCGAACAAGGACGAGCCCGTCACCTACACCACCCCGGTCCTTTTCGCGCTTGCGGAGAACCTGAAGAACGATTTCAAGGACGCGCCGTTCAAAAATATGGAGGAGATAAGATTTCATAGCCTGTGCGCCCCGAATGTCCGGCAGGAAATTACGGCAAATTTCAAGTGGCTCTTTGAGAAACACGGAAAATGCACCGAATTCTCGGCGCCCCTTCACACCACACTGCAAGGCGACCTGATCTTCAAGTTTGCCGATGGCGAGAAATGTTCTTTCCACATCGTCGTTGCTGAATCGTCCAATGCGAAATTGAAAGGTCGATATCAAATTAAAGAGATGACCCTTAAGCCTGGGGCACAGTTCTACGCTGAGCAGCATGGCCGCTCTATGGAATTCGCTCGCCGCTAGGCTGAAACTCAACCGCCATTCTCAACGCGAGCCGCCCAATACTTCTTGGCGAAGGCCTACCTTACGAAAACACGGGCTCCCATCATCGATCGTGCCTTGTCCGCCGCACAACCCTCGCCTCCAGCGCTGGCCAGCACGGGTTTGACAGGTTGCCACCTCTCCCTTATGCTTCATGGGGCGTAAAGGTGTGGTCGACTTTGCGCATGCGAGAATCGGCGTGGAAAGTGTGTCGCTGAACGCGTCAGACCGGGTTGATCCCGCCGCGGTCCCTCAAAGAAGCCTCTATACCGGCGCCCTCATGCCGGCCATCGGTTTGGGAACGTTCGGATCCGATCGTGTGCCCGCGCGGCAAGTGGCTGACGCAGCCAAAGGCGCGGCCGCTGTCGGCTACCGGCACTTCGATTGCGCCTCCGTGTACGGCAATGAGCCGGCCATCGGCGCCGCGTTGGCTGAAGTGATGGCCGCCGGCGTCAAACGCCAGGAGCTCTGGATCACTTCCAAGCTGTGGAACGACAAGCACGCCGAGGAAGACGTCATCGCATCGTGCCGGCAATCGCTCGCCGATCTTCGCCTCGACTATCTCGATCTCTATCTTGTGCACTGGCCGTTTCCCAACTTCCATCCTCCGGGATGCGACGTCACCGCTCGCAGCGCCAATGCCCGCCCGTACATCCACTCCGAGTACATGAAGACCTGGCGGAAAATGGAACAGCTGGTCGATCTCGGCCTGGCGCGGCACATCGGCGCGTCGAACATGACCATTCCCAAGCTCCAATTGTTATTGCGCGATGCGCGCATCAAGCCGGCGGCGCACGAAATGGAGCTTCATCCCCATTTTCAGCAGCCCGAATTGTTCCACTTTGTGGTCGAGAACGGCATCGCGCCCGTTGGCTACTGTCCCATTGGCTCACCCGGACGTCCGCAACGCGACCGCACGCCTGACGACACCGCGCCAACCGAAGATCCGGTGATTGTGCAGATCGCCGAAGCCCATCGAGTCCATCCCGCAGTGGTCTGCGTCAAGTGGGCCGTGCAGCGCGGCGAGATCCCGATTCCTTTTTCCGTGAACCCGCGCCACTACCTCGCCAATGTGCGCGGCGTCACAGCCGATCCGCTCACAGAAAACGAAATGCGGCAGATTGCGGCCGTCGACCGCCATTGCCGCCTGATCAAAGGACAGGTTTTTCTTTGGAAAGAAGGACAAAGCTGGCAAGACCTGTGGGACGTTCACCGGGAAATTACGCCGCCCTAGACCTCTGACCGCCGAAGAGGTATCAACCTTGGGTGCCGCCCGGCTCGATTTTGAGACTTTGGAAGCCTCGACTTCAACGCTGTTAAGACTTGGGTCAGCGGCGAAAACACCGCTGGCTCGCGATGAGATTCGAGTAACTCGATCGCGAGGAAACGAAATGCAAGAAACCATGCGAGCAGCCTACCTGCCCGGCGATAGCACCGTGGAGATGCGCAACGCGCCCGTCCCCACGCCCGGCCACGGCGAAGTGCTGCTGCGCGTCAAGGCCTCGACCATTTGCGGTTCCGATATTCGCTGCATCTATCACGAGCATCTCGGCAAAGGCCCCGAACGCTATCAGGGAGTCATCGCCGGCCACGAGCCTTGCGGACAAATCGTCGCTACGGGAGAAGCTTGCCGCCGTTTCGTAACCGGCGATCGCGTCGTCGTCTACCACATCTCCGGCTGCGGCGTGTGCAATGACTGCCGGCGCGGTTACATGATCTCCTGCACCAGCGAGACATATCGCCGCGCTTATGGATGGCAGCGCGACGGCGGCATGGCGGAGTACATGCTCGCCGAGGAGAAGGATCTCATCGCCCTTCTCAACGAGCTCTCCTACGCTGATGGCGCCCAGGTCGCCTGCGGCTTCGGCACCGTCTATGAAGGTCTCGAAAAGATGGGCGTCAACGGCAACCACGCCGTGCTCATCACGGGTTTGGGCCCTGTCGGGCTCGCCGCGGCGGCGCTAAGCCGTAAACTCGGCGCGAACAAAATTATCGGAATCGACATTGTTCCCGAGCGGATGAAGCTTGCCCTCGACCTCGGCCTTTGCGATGCGGTTTTGCCCTCCGGACCCGGCAATGTGGAAGAAGTGAAGAAGCTCACTGGAGGCCATGGCGTTGAGCGGGCCGTCGACTGTTCGGCGCATCCTGCGGCGCGCGCCACCGCCATGCGCGCCACGCGCAAGTGGGGAAAGATCGCCCTCATCGGCGAGGGCGGAACCATGGAAATCAATCCGTCGCCCGACCTGATTCACGATCAGAAAACGCTCTATGGTTCCTGGGTCACTTCGACCTGGCGGATGGAAGAGCTGGTGGAGAAATTGGTGCGCTGGAATCTTCATCCTGCGGATATCATCACTCACAGATTCCCGCTGGAGCGCGCCGCTGAAGCCTATGCGCTCATGGCCTCCGGAAAATGCGGCAAGGTTGCCGTCTGCCAGGACGAAGAGCTGTTTTAATTGCTACTCTCCGGCTGTTCGTTTTTTCGCCATTCCTGAGCCCTTGGCTGCCCCAGGTCTCGATTTTGAGACCTGGGAAGCCGGAATGCGTACGTAATAAATTCATGTGGTCACAGACCTTGTCGTAAGGAGCTTCCATGCGGCGAAGAGAATTTTGCAAACTCATCGCGGCCGCGGCTGCCGCAAAATCTTTCCCTCTCGGAGCCCAGGCCAGCAACGCGGCGCAGTCGCCTGCGTTCCGGCAGTTCAACACTCTTACCCAGGACTACGCGGCCTTCTGCGCGGCGCCTCCAGACCAGCGATCGTTCTATGCCCTCGAGAATGGGCAGTTCGTCACCGAGAACCTCGACGAGAAGGCCTGGAAGCCGGCCGCCTGGGGCGAGCCGCCGGAACTGCCCATTCCTGGTGGCTCCTGGGATGGCGTGCCCATGAATTCTCCGCTCGCCCATCTTGCCGGCAATGGCCCGTTCCGGCCCACCTGGGATTCTCTGCTCCAATATGAAGCTCCGGAGTGGTACCGCGACGCCAAATTCGGCATTTGGGCTCACTGGAGCCCACAATGCGTCCCTGAAGCGGGCGACTGGTACGCCCGCAACATGTACATCAAGGGCTCGAAGCAGTATCAGTACCATCTCGCGCATTACGGCCCGCCATCGAAATTTGGCTACAAAGATCTCTGCCCGCAGTGGACGCTGCTCAATTGGGAGCCCGACGAGCTGATCCAGCGCTACAAGAATGCCGGCGCCCGGCTGTTTATCGCGCTTGCCAATCATCACGACGGCTTCGACGCCTGGGACTCAAAACATCAGCCGTGGAATGCGGCCAATTTCGGCCCGCATCGCGATGTCATCGGCGCCTGGGCAGCCGCAGCCCGCAAGCAGGGTCTGCGCTTTGGCGTCACCGTGCATCAGGGCCGCAACTGGTGGTGGTTCCAGCCTGCCCACGGCGCCGACGCCTCAGGACCTTACGCGGGCGTCGCCTACGATGGGGACCTTGTCGCCGCCGAAGGCAAAGACCAGTGGTGGCAAGACCTCGATCCGCAGCGGCTCTATGGCGTCAAGCATCCTCTCAATGCGCTTCCCGACATCTCCTATGTCAAAAACTTCTACGACCGCACCTGCGACCTCATCGATCAGCACGACCCCGATCTGGTCTATTTCGATAATTCCCTGCTCCCTCTGGGTTGGGGCGGCATGAATGTGGGCGCTTATTTCTACAATCACAACCTCACCACCCACGCCGGAAAGATGGAAGCGGTCCTGAACGTCAAACAGTGCCCGGATCGCCTCGCCAAGGCCGTCATCGCCGATTACGAGCGCGGCCTCACCGCCGGCATCATGCCCTATCCATGGCAGTCGGAGACCTGCATCGGTGACTGGCACTACAACCGCGCCCTTTTTGACCAGCCGGGCGAGTACGGCGGCTATCTCGCGCCGCGCGACGTCATCCACTGGCTCGTCGACACCGTCAGCAAGAACGGAACCTTCATTCTCAACATCCCCGGCAAACCCGACGGAACCATCGATCGTAAAGAGATTGCCATCCTCGACAAAATCACCGCGTGGATGCAGGTGAACGAAGAAGCAATCTACGCCACGCGGCCGTGGAAAATCTACGGCGAAGGGCCAAACGCCGTGAAAAGCGGCTCTTTCCAGGGAAAGACCGTGAGCCAGTTGAGCGTCCAGGACATTCGCTTCACGCGCAACAAGGCCAACACCGTCCTCTACGCCATTGCCTTGGGCTGGCCCACCGGGCCGGTGCTTATTAAGTCGCTTGGCTCCGCGGCCGCCACGGCGCCGGGAAAGATTGCCAACGTGCAGTTGCTCGGCACAGATCAAAAGCTCGCCTGGCGGCAATCGGCGGATGCGCTGCGCGTGGATCCTCCCAAAAACTATCAGCCGCCCACCGATTTTGCCGCGGCGCTGAAGGTGTCGCTGGCTTAGCAGGCGCCCTTGAAAACGCAGGCAATCCGTCGTCGGCTTACGCTCTCAGGCAACGCTTTCGGCAGCCGGCTTTTCCAACTTCTTGAGTAAGGACCGGCGTGCGGCGCGCCAACCGTTGGGTTTGAGAGAATCGATCCGGCGTTGCGCCAAAACCGCGCGGGCGGCGCGCTTGCCGGGCCGTTTTGCACTCTGTCAGAATGATTTCACTCCGAGGTTTGCCATGGCAGAATCGCGCCTGACTGCGCATGCGAACGCAATCGGTCGCAACGTTCATCGCGCCTCAGCTTGGTTGTGCTGCTTCTTCCTCCTCTCGGCGACAAGCTTCATGTCCACCTGTGGCGGCGGTTCCAAGGCAGCCAGTGCGCCGTCGGGCGGTTCGCCCGTCACTTCGGCTTCGCCCGGCGTGGACATTGTCACCTATCACGACGACATGGGGCGCACAGGTTTGAATCCCAATGAAACTACGCTGACGCCCGCCAACGTCAACTCCTCGCAGTTCGGCCTGATCCGCACCCTCGCCGTCGATGGGAAAGTTGATGGGGAGCCGCTTTATCTTTCCAACCTGAGCATGGCCGGGCAAACGCAGAACGTGGTTTTCGTGGTCACCGAACACGATAGCGTTTACGCCTTCAACGCCGGCACCGGCGCCCAACTTTGGAAGACCTCGATCCTGGATCAGAACGAGAACCCCAGCGGCGACCAAGGGTGCTACCAGATTACGCCCGAAATCGGCATAACTTCGACGCCCGTGATCGACCGCAACGCAGGACCGCACGGCGAGATGTTTGTGGTGGGTATGTCGCAGGATGCGTCTGGCGCCTATCATCAACGGCTTCACGCGCTCGACGTGACCACCGGCGCGGACCTGGCCGGCAGTCCGGCCGAAGTTAGCGCGTCGTACCCGGGCGCAGGCGCCAACAGCTCCGGCGGAAACGTCATCTTCGATCCCGGCCAGTACGCCGAGCGCGCCGGCCTGCTTTTAATGAATGGCGCAATTTACCTGGGCTGGACCTCGCACTGCGATGGACAGCCCTACACCGGCTGGCTGATGGCGTATAGCGAATCGGCGCTAACGCAGACCGCGGTGCTCAACCTGACGCCCAACGGAAGCGAGGGATCGATCTGGATGTCGGGGTCGGGCCTTGCGGCCGATTCCAGCGGCAACCTCTATTTTCTCGACGCCAACGGAACCTTCGACACCACTCTTAACGGCAGTGGATTCCCGTCCAACGGCGATTTCGGCAACGGCTTCATCAAAGTCTCCACCAGCGGCGGCACGCTCGCCGTGGCCGACTTCTTCGAGCCGTACAACACAGTCGCCGAATCGGACGCCGACGAGGACTTGGGATCCGGCGGCGCGCTGGTGCTGCCCGACCTCACCGACGCCTCGGGAAATATCCATCACCTCGCCGTCGGTGCGGGGAAAGACTCCACGATCTATGTGGTGAATCGGGACTCGATGGGAAAATTCAATTCCCAGAACAACAACGCCATTTACCAGCAGATCGGCGCGGCCATCAGCGGCGGCGTGTGGTCCATGCCGGCCTACTTCAATAACACCGTGTACTACGGTGCGGTCGGCGACGCGCTCAAGGCCTTTCCCATCGCCAACGCGCAACTGGCGACGACCCCCAGCGCACAAAGCGCCAACACGTTCGCCTTTCCCGGAACCACGCCCTCCGTCAGCGCCAACGGAACCACCAACGGGATCGTGTGGGCCGTCGAGAATTCTTCGCCGGCGGTGCTGCACGCCTACGACCCCGTCACGCTGAAGGAACTGTATAACAGCAACCAGGCCGCGGGCGGCCGCGACCAGTTTGGAGACGGCAACAAGTTCATCACCCCCCTGGTGGTCAATGGAAAAGTCTTTGTCGGCACCCCCTCGGGAGTCGCCGAATTTGGCTTGCTGCCCTGATTTCTTGATTTTCTGAGCCGGGAGACTCAAACTTTCTAGAGTCCCTCGCGTTCGTCGGCAGAAATCAGCGCGGCGAGCCATGTTCGACCCACGCACACGCAAAATATTTGTTGCAACGAATATCTCGTCCTCCACATCCTATCCCTGAAAGGAGCTTCCCCCTATGAGTTCACCTGCCACTACCTCCGCCGCGGTGTCCACCTGGAACATCGATCCCGCTCACACCGCCGCCGACTTCAAGGTCCGCCACATGATGATCTCCAACGTAAAAGGGAGTATCAAAGGCATCCAGGGCGTCCTTCACCTGGATGAGGCCGATCCCTCCCGCTCCACTTTCCACGCAACCGCCGATCTCAGCACCATCAATACCGGTGAGCCGCAACGCGATGCCCACCTCAAGAGCGCCGACTTCTTCCACCATGAACAATTCCCCCAGATCACCTTCAGCTCAACGGCCGTAAAGCGGACCGGCGACGAGGAATTCGAAGTCACGGGTGACTTGACCATCCACGGCGTTACCAAGCCGGTGAAACTCGCGGTCGAAGGCTTGGGCGCGCCGCACAAGGATCCCTGGGGTAACCTGCGCGTGGGTCTCTCCGCCACGGGCAAGATCAATCGCAAAGACTTCGGACTTCATTGGAATGCGCCCCTCGAAACCGGCGGCGTGCTGGTGGGCGAGGAGGTCAGTGTCACGATCGAAGCGGAGTTCGTCAAGGCCGCCTGACCGCGCTGTCCTCAGACCAAATCGCATCCGGAGAAATCTCCGGATACACTTCACGACTCCAAGTCCACACCGTCCCCGCAGCGAGATGTGACCCCGCCCGCCGTTCACCCTCGCTCGGGCTGCGCCTCAGGTCCGTGTCCTCGCCGCCGCTTGGCCCATCTTACGGCTGTATTTTCACAGCTTTCCCGCACCGTCTGCGGGCTTTCCTGCATCCATCTCTTCTGAGAAGACGTGAGCGGCGGCGCAATGCGGCTTCTAGCCGCTCGGATGTCTCGATCAGACTTTCCCGCAAGTCCGCAGGCCGTCGCCATCCTGCCGACACGAACTTGACCCAATAGACAGGGCGTCCAGAAATTCTTCTTTTCGCAACCGGACACCCGTCCTAACTCCCACTATTACAATCGGAAACGGAGGAAAATCTTCCCTATGGCTTATGAATTGCCGCCCCTTCCCTACGACTACGCCGCGCTCGAGCCCTACATCGACGCCGAAACCATGAGGCTGCACCACGACAAGCATCACCAGGCTTACATCAACAACGTCAACGCCGCGCTCGCCAACCATCCCCACCTGGCCGCCCTGTCCGTTGACGATCTGCTCCGCGACCTCAATAAAGTTCCTGAAGACATCCGCACCACGGTCCGCAACAATGCCGGTGGCCACTCCAACCACAGCGGTTTCTGGAAGTGGATGGGCCCGCCCAACACCCCCAGCATCGGCCGTGAACCCACGGGCGCCATCGCCAATCAGATCGCCACCGACTTCGGCGATTTCGAGAGCTTCAAAAAGACCTTCAACGACGCTGCCGCCAAGCAGTTCGGCTCGGGTTGGGGTTGGGTGGTCCTCATCGACGGCAAGCTCAAGGTCGTCACCACGCCCAACCAGGATTCCCCGCTGTCGCAAGGTCTGTTCCCCATCTTCGGCAACGACGTCTGGGAGCACGCCTATTACCTGAAGTACCAGAATCGTCGTCCGGAGTATTTGGCCGCATGGTGGAATGTCGTGAACTGGGATGAAGTCAACCGCCGCTTCGCGACCGCCAAGGGCTGATCCGGAAATTCGGCGTGGCTCTTCGAGGAGACGTCGAATCTCCGCTGGCCCGCCTTTCAACAGCAAAGGCGCCCCTCGTCACGAGCGGGCGCCTGCGCCGCGTTTAATAGCGCTACTCCTTCTGCTGTATACCGAAGCCCGGAACTCAAGGGTCGATTCCCCCAAAGAATCGCTGCGTTCGATTGAAATTGCAAGGGCCGCAGGTGAAGGAGAAGTGCTCTAAAAGCTCGATGGCTTCTTCCCGCGGCTGCTTTCCGGTTCTACTTATGGCCCCATGGAACCAGATTCCTGATTCCATGCTGCCCTGAGGCCGCCGTCGACGTTTGCAAAAACACAAAGTTATTTCCGTCCGGGTCGCGCACAAACACCAGCTTGTTGTCCCGAATCACCTTGACCTTGGCCCTCCGCAGTTCATCGGTTGTGCTGCGCGCGTCCGCAATCGGAAAAAGCAATTCCGCCGTATCGCCCGATCCCCCCGGGTGTAGCGCGATGCGCAGATCCGCGTTGGACGAAATGCTTAGCCGCAAATTCGCGCCTTCCGGCACCTCGTTAAAGCCCAAAGTCGCGTAAAAACTCTTGTCCGCGGCCATGTCTTTGACCGGCTCCTCGAGCCCCAGCAGCTCGTCGGAAACACGCTGCACGCCCAGGTGACTTCCCCGGTCCAGCATCTGTCGTGACTCCGGCATATATTGCGTGAACTCGATGGTGTTTCCGTCGGGATCATGGAGCGAAAACAGCAGGTTGCCCGCCGTCGCCGTCGCCACCGGCGTGGGCTTCAGTCCGTGTTGCCCATAGAGCTTGTTCAGCCCTTTCAAATCATCCGCTTCGTAGCACACGTGCATCAGGCCCAGGGGCTGCGAGGGATCGGTTTGCGGGTATACCTCGATGAACTGCAGGTCATTGATTTTGACAAAGACCTGGAGAATTCTGCCCTGTTCCACATTGGTGAACGATTCTTCGAAGCCAAGTTTGCCGAGGAAGTTGACCTCCCCGTCGAGATCGCTGGCGCGCAAGGCGATGTGCGCAATTCCGGTAATTTCCTGCGCCCGCGCCACTTGTCCGGCCGAGGCGGCGCACAGAACCGCCAGCGCCGCCGTCCCCACCCATCGCCCTCTCATGGTTTTGTTCGCCGCCTCCTCAATGGGGCCGTAGCCCTCCTGCGCCGCGCATCCGCATGCGCCCGTTTACGCGAAATCTTTCCGATAGGGAGCAAATACGTCCAGTGCTTCCGAGTCCTCGAGCGCCGCAGCCAAGTGCTCCACGCCGCCTTCGATGGCGATGCTGTCTCCCGCCTGCATCTCCCAGCTTTTGCCTTCGGCTTCCAACCGCATGCGCCCGCTGATCACATACACCAGCTGGTCCTCCGGGTGGCTGTGCCACGGCCCTATCCACCCCTTCTCAAACCGGTGCCGAACCAGCATCAACTGCGGGTTGTACGCCAGCACCTCCCGCTGTATACCCGGCCCCGGACGGGTGGCGTGCGTGGCGCCGGTCGACAAGTAGACGACCCCACTCTTTTCCATGAGTCCCTCGAACGATTTTCTAAGACTTCCTTTGCAAATTGTAGCGGGCCGGGGGCGGCAGCGCTCGATTTACCAATCGAAGAAATAGACCGGCGCCGCCGCGGCGAGCACAGCGCCCACTTGCAACGCGAGCACGCCCAGCGATTGCTTGGGCGCTCGCGGCAGCCACTTGAAGGCGAAGAACGCCAGAATCGGCGCCTGCCCGGCCATCAGGATCTGCCAAAGGTGCGCCGCGGCGCCTTCATCGGGCTGGCGAGCCGCACCCGAGTTGATGAGCTGAACCATCACCACCCCCAGGGCCGCAACGGACATCGCCATCGGCAGAAAACCGCTTGGTCGCCGCACCACGGAGCAGAAAGACCCAGAATCGTGTTCCATTTCGCCTCCTCGTCTTCGATTCGTAGTGCTCGAAATCCGCGCGTTTCACGCAAAACGTCTTTTGCATGCGCGCCGCAATCGGTGTTCATCCGGAATCTTGGCGCGTTCCTAGCCGAGGCGCGCTCGCCTCCTGGTTCCCCAATCCCCAGTCCGTAGTCCCCTAGTCCCTTAGTCCCTAGTCCCTTAGTCCCTAGTCCCTTGGATCCCTCGTCCGTTCCCCGCATCGTCGGCCACGCGCCGCCTACCGGTTCATCCATCCGCCGTCAATCACCAGAATATGTCCATGAATATAGTCGCTGGCCGCCGACGCCAGAAACACCGCTGCTCCCGCCAGATCTTCGGGGTTGCCCCATCGCCCCGCCGGAATCCGCTCCAGAATCTGCCGCGACCGCACCGGATCCCTCTGCAACGCCACCGTATTATCGGTGACCATGTAGCCGGGCGCAATGGCGTTCACGTTCACGCCTTTGGCCGCCCATTCGTTCGCAAAAGCCTTAGTCAGTTGCGCCACGCCGGCCTTGGCTGCAGTGTACGCGGGCACCAGGATTCCCCCCTGAAACGCCAGCAGCGAAGCAATATTGATGATCTTCCCTGATCCGCGCTCCAGCATGTGCCGCCCCGCGTGTTGCGTCAGCCGGAACACGCTCGACAGATTCACCTCGATCGTCGTTTTCCAATCTTCTTCGGAAAAATCGACCGCTGGCGTACGCCGAATGATCCCCGCGTTGTTGACCAGGATATCGAGCCGGCCGAAACGCTGGATCGTTTCCTCGATCAGTATGGCGCACACCGCCGCATCGGCCACGTCGCCCACCAGCGCCATGTGCCCCGCGCCGATCGCCTCGAGCTGCTTCTCTGTCGCCTCCGGCGCTGCCTTCGATCCATGCACAGCCACGTGCGCCCCGGCCTCGGCCAGCGCCACCGCAATCGCCGCACCCAGTCCCCGCGACGATCCCGTCACCAGCGCGGCTTTCCCTTTCAAGCTGAACTTATCCAGAATCAAAGCCGTCGATCCTTTCCGCGCCAAGCCGCGGCCGTGCATCGCCGTGTCGTTTCCAAAATCATTCTATCCGCGCCCCACCACCCTCAATGCGTCTCGAATCCCGCCGCCAGTTTCACCTTGCCCGCCGAACGCCCACCGGCGAAGATTTTCGGCGAGAATTCGTTCGACTTTCTTTCTGCCGAGCGTATCCTCGATGGAAAGTACGATCACGCATCCGTCCCCGTCTCGAATTTTTCGCGCCAGCCCCAACCCCGCAACAACGCTCCTCGGAGAATCGTGATGGCCGCCAAACCGCTCGTCCTTGCCACGCTCGCCGTATTGCTCGGCTTTGCGGGACTCGCCGCCGCGCAGGAGAGCGGCCCCTATAAGGTGCTCAAAATTCAACTGGTCGGTGGCGATGGCGGATTCGATTACGTCACCGCAGACCCCGACAGCCGCAGTCTCTTCGTCGCCCGCTCCGGCCCCGAAGGCCACATCGGCGTCTATAACCTCGATACCCTGGCCCCCATCGGTGACATCCCCGGCATTAGCTCTCACGGCGGCTCCGTCGATACGGCCACCGGCCATGGCTTCGCCACCTCGAAGCCGGTGACCATGTTCGACGCTCACACCTTCGCCATCATCAAGAAAATCGACGTCGGCGGCAATCCCGACGGTTACCTCAACGATCCCTACAACCACCACTTCTACGTCCTCAGCCACGCCCAACCCAACGTGACCATTCTCGACGACAAGGACGGCTCCATCCTGGGAACCGTCGACATCGGCGGCGCCTCCGAAGAGGCGGCCACCGATGGTCGCGGCCGCATCTACGTGGACATCGAAGATAAAGCCGCCATCGCTGTCATCGACGCTGACACCATGAAGATGGTCGGCCGTTACGACGTCTCGAGTAAGGGCAGTGAATGCGCCGGCTTAGCCATCGACGCGAAGAACAATATCCTCTTTGCTTCCTGTCGCGCGGATAAGAACATGGTCATCCTCTCGGCTGCTGACGGCCATATTCTCGCCGATCTCCCCATTGGGGTCGGCTCCGATGGCGTCGTCTTCAACCCGGAAACCATGGAGGCCTTTACTTCGCAAGGCGATGGCACTCTGACCGTGATCAAAGAGGATTCGCCCACGAGCTTTTCTGTGGAGCAGACCGTGTACACGCCCGAGCGGGCCAAGACGCTCACCCTCGATCGAAAAACCGGCCGCATCTTCTCCATCACCGCGGAATACGGCCCCACGCCCGCCGATGCTTCGGGCACGGCTGCAGCGCCCGCTGGTCCCGCGCCCGGCTTCCGCCGCGGACCGCGTCCCCCGATGATCCCCGGCTCCTTCCAGATTCTTGTGATTGGCAAATAACCAGACCTTCCGCCATTCTGGCCGCGAAAAAACTTCCTCGCAGGCCCGGGGGAGCGCCTCTGCGGATTTGCAGGGAAACTTTGCCTTCTTGCGCAGTCTTTAGAGCCCGGCCGGCTTCGGGTTTTTGCGATCGAACTTCGCCACCTGGATCTTCCGCGCCAACCCCAACTTGGCCAGCAGCCAGATGCCCCAGAAATTCGGGTCGATCTCCCACCAGGTCAGGCCGTGCCGCGCGCTCACCGGATGCGCATGGTGGTTATTGTGCCAGCCTTCGCCGCCCGTCAGCAGCGCCACCCACCAGTTGT
>JASHOC010000223.1 GCA_030041305.1 Acidobacteriaceae bacterium | reverse complement strand
TTGTGTGCTGCAGGAAGGCAAGCTGGGTTCGAGCCGGCGCCAACTGGATGCATGGATCAGAACTCTACCACAACCCCGGATGATCGCCATGGAAGCGACGATCTTTACGGGCTGGATTTACGATCATCTGCTTCCTCACGCCGAGAAGGTGGAAGTGGCGCATCCGCTGATGCTGCGGGCTATTGCCGCGGCCAAGTGGAAGAATGATCGCATCGATGCCGCCAAGATCGCCGACTGCCTGCGGTGCGACTTTCTGCCCGATTGCCATATGGCTTCGACGGCGGTCCGCGACCGGCGCCGCGTCCTGCGTTATCGCAACCTGGTGCAGCGGCAGGCGGCGCAGATGAAGAATCGCATCGCCGGGCTGCTGATGGAGACAGGCGTGAGTTGCGACAAGCCGCGGTTGCACCGGAAGGGCTACTTCGACCAACAGCTGGCCACCAACGCGGAGATCCCGGACAGCATTCGACCGCTGCTGCGGTTGTGCCGCGACCAGGTCGACCGCTCGATCCGGCTGGACGCAGCGCTGCTGCGCTCCCTGGAGCAGGACCCGATATTGATCGATCGGTTGCGGCGGCTGCGGACAATTCCCGGCGTGGGCCCGATCACGGCTCTGACCTGGGCGTTGGAGGTGGGCGACACCTCGCGCTTCGGCTCCATCAAGCAGGCCATCAGCTATTGCGGACTGTGTGGCGCCGAGAAGAGCTCGGCCGACAAGATGATGCGCACGCCGATCTCCAAGCAGCGTAACAAGCATATCCAGACGATGCTGGTTGAAGCAGCTCGCCTGGCGCCGCGCTACAGCCCGGAGCTGGCCGTGCTTTACGAGCGGGAGCGGCAGCGGGGCGACGCCAATCGGGCCACGCTGGCCGTTGCCCGCAAGATGGTCGCCCATAGGCTCGCTGAGGACAGACGCAAGACCGATTTCGTGCCTGCCGGTGGGTTCAAGCAGACCGCGGCAGCATGAAGAAGCCTTTCTAAGAATGGAAAAACATCAGGATTAGGCGATGCGCAGGCTGCCAGGTCCCGCAGGTGACCGGCCGGGCGACGGAGGCGACTCCCGAGGCTCTCTCCGCATTGTTTCGGGACTGGCGGCGAACACAAACTCAATCTTCTGCGACGGCTCCAAGTAGCCCGAGACAGCCAATGGATGTCCGGTTCTGCGAAGGCAGGAACCATCGGCCGAGAGGCACAGTTGCGCAACCAAGATCCTGAAGTGGGCCGAAGAGGGCGGCCATCATGATGCCGGGCGAGCGGCCGCGGCTGCAGAAAGGAAAGGCTCCGGTGCGCGCTCTCGCCAGCGCGCCATTAGACCTCGTTTTTTCTCTTGACAAGACGACTTCATGGATGCCGGTCAACCGCCCCGTTTATAATTCGCGCACTTTGCGAACCGATGAGAAGGCTGTCTACGCTGGCGCTTTCTTTGGAACTTGGCGAGGAAGTGGCGAACAAAATTTGCCACTGCTGTGGCGAGGAATAGAAAAGCGTCGTCGGGTTAATTGCACGAGACAATGACGCTTATACTGTTTATTTTGCGACGCTCCAAACAGGAAAGGCGAAATCAGCGGTGCTCACCAGCCTTACCAGCGTTGAGGTGCAACGTGGCTACAGCCACGCCATTGACGAGTTCGTTAATTGGTATTGCTCCGAACCGCGCCTGGCCTTCGGCCGCGTCATTTGTGGGTAGCGTAGAGGTGATATACCTGCTCATGAGTGGTGCGGTCGCCGGTCTGTGTACAATCCCGGCGCGCTAAATGGCTGATTTCTTCTATCCAAGAAGGCGGATACGAAGGCGGGGTTTGCTCAATGGAACGCTTAGAGACGATCGAGAAGAGGGTTATCGGGTTGACTTGCGCGGTTTTGGTAAGCGGCGCGGTGGTGTTGCCCATCTCCGCCCAGACGTCCAAAGAAGACGCCCGTGCCGCTGCGACATCCAAGCCCATAGAGTGGCGGGATTACGCGGGGAGCCCAGAAGGTAATCGCTACATCGACTTTAAACAGATAACAAAGGCGAATGTGGCCAAGCTGGAGGTCGCATGGAGTTATCCGTACGCCAACACCAACACCAACGCCATCGTCGCCGACGGCGTTATCTACACCCAGGCGCGAAATGATGCCATCGTTGCACTCGATGCTGCTGCCGGCAAGGAAATTTGGATCCATGACGGCCTGACCGGCATGACTCGTCGAGGCCTGAACTTTTGGGAGAGCAAAGACGGCAAGGACAAGCGCCTCATATTTGCCGTTGCCGACTTCCTGCAGGAGATCGATGCGACAACCGGCAAATCGATCCGCAGCTTCGGCACGAATGGCGCCATCGATCTACACAAAGGCTTGGGCCGCGAACCCGTTCGCGCGTTCGGGCAATCGGTGGGTAAGGTCTTTGAAGATTTGATCATTCTCGGTTCGTCTGAGGGCGAGGCCTATTTCACGCCCCCCGGCGATTTGCGAGCATTCAACGTACGAACCGGCAAACTCGTCTGGCGGTTCCATACCATACCCCACCCCGGCGAACCCGGCTACAAAACATGGCCGAAGGACGCATGGAAATACACCGGTGGCGCGAACGATTGGGGCGAATCCTCGATCGATTCCGTGCGCGGGATCGCCTATTTTGTGACGGCTTCTGCGAAAGACGAATTCTACGGCGC
>JASHOC010000222.1 GCA_030041305.1 Acidobacteriaceae bacterium | reverse complement strand
TATTGATCTCTGCATAAATAATGTAAAAATAAAGACGCTCTTGCGAATCGCGTGAACGTCTATGCCCAGACCTACAGGGAGCGCCGATCTGTTGGCAGACCGGCGCAAGCGCGCATTGGCGTTGCTGGAAGCCGGTCATAGTCTCAACGAAGTGGGGCGTCGTATCGGCTGTGCCGCCGTTTCGGTGATGCGGTGGCGGGATGCGCGGCGTCGGGGCGGCCCCCAAGCCTTGAAAGTGCGCTTTTCTCCGGGCCGTCCATGGAAGCTGGACGAGGAGGGGCGAAAGCGCCTGGTGCGACTGCTCCTCAAGGGACCGCTGGCGTAGGGTTACCGGACCAATCTGTGGACCACGGCCCGTATTGCCGAACTGGTGGAACGCGAGTTGGAGGTTCGCTATCACCGCGACCATATCGGTCGCCTGATGCACCGCCTGGGATGGAGCCCGCAGAAGCCGGAGCGGGGCGCCCTGGAGCGGGACGAAGAGGAGATGGCGCGCTGGAAGGAAAAAGCGTGGCCGCGCATAAAAAAACGCCGCGCGGCTGGGCGCCCACATAGTGTTTGCCGACGAATCGGGCTTTCTGCTCATCCCCAACGTGGTGCGCGCCTGGGCTCCACAGGGGCAGACGCCCATCCCTCGTCACCACCAGGGGCGGCGGGACAAGATTTCGATGATTTCGGGCATTTCACTCAGTCCACGCCGCCACCGTCTGAACCTTTACTATCTGCTCTTCTATGACCACATCGGGCAGGAGGAGGTGTGCTTGTTTCTGCGCGAACTGCTGCGCCATCTGCGCGGCCCGTTTATCGTTGTGCTCGATAATTCCTCTACCCACAAGGGAGGCCCTCTCGAACAACTCCAGCGGCAACATCGCCGTTTGCGTCTCGAGCACTTTCCCGCTTATGCGCCGGAACTGAATCCCGACGAAGGAGCCTGGGCACAAGCCAAAGCACAACTCGCCAACAGCTGCTCTCGCGATGTGGATGACCTGACGGAAGACATCCTGCGCTCCATCGACGGCATTCGCTCCTCGCCAGAGAAACTGCGTGGCTGCATCCTGCAATCTGAGCTGCCTTCTTTCTTGCGCCGAGCTATTACATTATTTATGCAGATAGCATTAATGGCTTGAAATCGGAATGCGGAGAGCAACACGGCTCCTCCATTCTCATGTTGAAATTTTCTGTTGAGGGTTTGACGGTGAGGTAAATCCAATGTCGGTCATCTAACGCAGTATCATCCCACCTCTTCCCGATGCTCACGGTGAGGCCAACAGTGATGTCAGGGTGGCCCGTTTGGTGCGTGGCGAAAATGGGATCCCTGGCTCACCGCAAGCAGCGAGGGAGGTGCGCGGCCGTCCAGAGCAATCGTTTCATTGGCCTGAACTCCGCAGGCGTTGATGACAATCTTGGCCTGCAGGTCGAAGACCGCGCCGCTTTCGCGATCCCGCGCCTGGACGCCGATGGTTTTGCCCTGGCGCTCGAGGAGCTGGATGGCTTCCATATGGTTGATCGCTATGCCGCCAAGAAACGGAAAGGTGCGATCCGGAAAGGTGCGTAATAGCGCGATCGCACGGCGGGCATCGTCAAATTGGCCATCGTGATAGAGAATGCCGCCGCGCAAATCGTTTTTTTGGAGGCACGAAAGCATCTCCAGCGTCTCCCGCGCGAAACCAATTGCGAGGGTTCGAGTGACAGCCCGCCCAACTGCTACTCATACACTTTGAGCCCGAAGCCATAGTAGAGAAGCGGGGAATAACCGTAGTAGGGAACGATGACGGGGATTATGAATCAGATGAAGCGCGCTGCGGAGCATGTGGCCGCGTTCCCGCAGAGCACCGAATACGAGCGCGGCGTCAAGCTGCTGAAGAACAGCTGACGCCGCCACGGACCAGCTTCGTGCTGCGGCTTGAGGTTCCTTTGGCAAAGTCGAAGCTCTCGATGAGCAGCACTGGGCAATAGCGGGAAGCAGCCTTGACCGCGAAGCCCAGGCTGGTCGCTCCGCCGACATTCACTAAGACGTCCCACGCCCTTGCTTCTTGGCCCAGATGATGCGGGATTTCTTATCTCGTGGTCATGCTCAAACTACCGGTCCATGAAAGCAGAGCCAAAACCGTTTGGTGGCAGAGCCGGCCCCTCGCGCCGCCGAAGCCATCTCTGCGCGCAGCTAGGAAAAGCGGGTGCGCCGCCACAACAGCGCGCCGCAGACGCCCAGAGGGATCAATGTGCCCACGATGAGAACGATCATCCATGGAATGCTGACGGCGATACGCTGACTGCGCGCGCCGGCTGCCAGCCATACGAAGATGGCGGCGGCAGCGCATACGATGAAGATCTCCCACCAGCGGCGTTCGCGGGGATGGTTGGCCACCGGGTCGTCGCCCGCGACAACCGCGGCCACCTGCTCCGCGTCCAGGCCATAACGCACGCACTCCCGATTCATCGCGGCGCGCCAGTTTTCCAACTCCGAGGGCGGCGGCGCGGCCACGCTGATGGCTAAAGCGCCGGCGATCATAAGGCTCGATCCTGCGATGATCAGCAGCCGGCCCGTGAACGTGAGTCCGGCAAGCTCGCCGAAGACCAGCGCGCCCCAAGCCAGGCCCCAAAGCTGGTTGGTGTTGGAAAGCGGAATGCCGCGCCCGATGCCGATGTATTTGGCCGCGTATTGCTGGAAGAGGTCGCCGATCACCCAGCAGAAGCCGCCCAAGAACGGCCAGAAAAGCATGGGTCGGGCCCTGTCGAGCGCGCTCGCCAGGGGCGCGGCGCCGCCATAAAAAATCCATCCCAGGGCAAGAATCGTGACCAGCTCGCCGAAGGTAAAGACCGTGACGAACGAGAGCGGGTTCATGCCGCTGATGTAGGCCTTGCGGTAGGGAATATACATTGTGCCCAGCAGGACGCCGGCGTTGAGCGCGGCCACGATGCCGACGATGGCCTTACCGGAAGAACCAGAGGCTCGTTCCGCCGTAGCCACGGCCAGCACGCCCGCGCCAAACACGATGGCGGCGGCGCCTCCCAGCACGTTCGCCCAGTCCCTGGCACTCGAGCCGCGCAATTCCTTGAAGAGCAGGCAGCCCCACAGCAGGCCCACCAGGCTGTTGATGTTCCACAGCGGAAAGGCGATCGACAGCCCCACGTTGCGCACCGCAAAAATGGTGAGGGTGTTGGCCACCGCCCACAGCATTCCAGCCAGGACCGCCCATACGATCAGGTGCGGCTTTTCGAGCAGGTCCTTGAACATGAATCCCGTGCCCTTCAAGACCATGGGCAGTGTCCAGCGCGCCGCAAACGCGCCCATCACCATGCCCATAGAGATGAGGAACGGCGAGAATCCCTCCGTCACCAGCTTGGTGGGCGCTTCCGCGCTGCCCAGCCAGACGGCCGCGGCCAACCCGCAAATCACGCCGAGTTTGTGCAGGGAAAAGGTGGATCGCGGCGGCGCGGCGGTGGCATTTTCGTTCACAGAGTCACCTCAGTCTCATCAGAAGAACAATGCCCAGAATCAACACCACCACCGGCACCCACAGCTGCACATCGGTAAGGATGGAGACAAGCGCGGATGGTTTCATGCGCCGACCTCTTCGAGCCGCACCGGCCGGTGTTCGTCGAACGACTTGCGCGCCGCCTGCGCCATGACCACAGGCAGCCGGCTATCGGCGCCGGTGACCGGCGTGGGCAGGTCTTCGAGCACGGCTTGGCTGAAGGCCTGCAACTCCAGGGCGAAGCTCTCGGGATAGCGTTGCATGAAGAAGTTCAGCGGTGGATCCGAGTACACGCGATCCGCGGTGCTTATGGCGACCTGGTTGGGATAGCGGTTTTCGGTAGCGATTTTACCCTTGCTGCCGAGAATTTCCACGCGCTGATCGTAGCCGAAGGTGGCTTTGCGGCTGTTATCGATGGTGCCGATGGCGCCGGAGCGGAAACGCAGGACCGCCACTGCGGTATCAAGGTCGCCGGCCTCGCTGAAGGCGGGGTCCACCATCACACTGGCCGCGGCATAGACCTCCTCTACTTCATCTCCCATCAGGACGCGGGCCATATCGAAGTCGTGGATCATCATGTCGAGGAAGATACCGCCGGAAGACCGCAAATATGAGAACGGCGGCGGCGCGGGATCGCGACTGATGATGTGCATAAGGTAGGGCGTGCCGACCTCGCCGCTCGACACCGCCTGCCGCACGCGCTCGAAGTTGGAATCGAAGCGCCGGTTGAATCCTACCTGCAGCTTGACGCCCGCGGCCTCCACCGCCGCCAGCGAGCTGTCGATCTTTTCAAGGCTCATCGAGAGTGGCTTTTCGCAGAAGATGTGTTTGCCCGCCCGCGCCGCCTGTTCGATAAGTTCGGCGTGCGTGCCGGTGGGAGAGCAGATGAGCACCGCGCTGATGCGCGGATCGGCAAAAATCTCCGCCGCTGACGCGACTACCTTGGGAATACTGCAATGCGCGGCGAGCGCCCGGGCGGCCGCTAGGTTCACGTCCGCCACGGCCGCGATCTCAGCCTGCGGCGAACGGAAGGCCAGCGTCTCCGCATGAACGCGCCCAATGCGCCCTGCTCCGATGATTCCAAAATGAAGCTTTTTCCCGGTCATTGTCTCCTCGAAAAAGCGTCTCCGGCAAAATCGAGATTCGCTCTCAGTTTGCGCCCCTTGCCCGCTCCCAGTCCTCCGAAGTAAATGCTTCTTCTTGAATTACCCGGGAATGAACCGGAAGCTGAAAGCCGCATTCACGCGAAATTCGACTCGATGGAACATAAGTACTCCGATTGCACCGCGCGTTTTCCTTGGGCGTGCCCGTACCAGGCAGAACATCCTGCTCCACCAGCACGTAGCCCCGGTAATCACGGGCGGCGAGCCAGCGCAGCACCGCCAGAAAGTCCACGCATCCCTTCCCCAGTTCGGGTACAGGCCGTTCCGCATCGCCGTGAAATAGGCCCACTCCTGTTCGCGGCTTCGCCGCCCACGTCCGGCTCCAGGTCCTTCAGATGGACATACCAGATGCGATTATGATAGTCCCAAGTTCTGGGCTCCTATTGTAGAGGGCGTCGAGGAACCGGAGAGCTTTGGCTGCGAAGCCAAGAAGGCTGGCGGCCGCGATCGTGCGCACTTTCTAGCTGTTTTGGCTCACCGGCAAGCATAGCCTCCGGAATTTCTGAAAGCAAAAAGCGCCAGTGTGTTCGGTGTCCGGAATGTCGAAGTGGATGTCGGGGAATGATTCCCGCCCTGGCGAATCGAACCACGGTGCACCGATCGATTCCAAGGTATTCACCGAACAGGTCCGGCTTAACGAACGGCTCGGTGGATAACGAATCGAAGCTCCTGTGGCCCCTGTTCTTCGGCGATCGAATTCCAGTTGAATCGGCTTTCATTCATGAGTCCTTTTGGATTTGAATTTTGTTGCCGCAGCACGTGCCGTTGAGAACTCCGGCTCCGATTGCCGGACCAGTTCGAGACCTGAAAGCCTTCTGCTGTGGTCGTTTACGAAGTGCCCCGATGCAGTTCGCTCTCCTCTAAATGTTGAATTTTCGATATTCTCCCTCTCTTTTGCGGCGATAGCACGGGTTCAAATTCCGTCGGAGACGCCAAATAAAATCAAGAGCTTAAGCTGATGTTTTCTTTTCCAATCGGCTTCCGTTAACGTCCAATAAGCCTGCATCACGTCTGCTCCTCGGGCTTCTTGCCAAAAACGAGACGTGCCACCTTGCTCTGCGCGTTCCGCTTGTGTCGGTCACAGCCTGTTCGTAGAGCTTGAAGGTTACGCTGCGATCGGCGTGCCAAAGGAATTCCAGCAGCTTTTTCAGGTCTTCCCCGTGCGACCTCAGAATCCTGGCAAAGGAATGCCGAAAGGGGCGCCATCCCGACTTCGCCGCGATCGCGGCGGCCTCAGGGCCGGCCGGACATACAAACGGAACAATGAAACAATGAAAATGACCAGCACGGAAGCTTTCGTTTGCTGGCTGAGCTGGCAAACACCCAATCATCATTGTTCGGAAAAAGCGAATGTCTGCGCCACATAACAGAGCTTCCGCGTTTTCCGTCTCGCGAACCACGCGGGCTAAATGGGCGGAAGACCCGAAGGGTGGTATTATCCGTGATAAAACTGGTTTCGGGTGTCTCGCTGGAGAAACTTCCGAATGAAGAGGGGATTGAAAGACCGACAAACCCAGAATAAAAGGAATGAGATAGGTATCTGCTTCACTCAGGTTGGCCCCACCGGTTGTGGCTTTTCTGCTTTTTTCGCCTTGGGATGGAGGATTTTTGCCAAGGGCACGGGATCGATCATCACGGCCTGCTGAGCGAGACGGTAGAAGAGCTTACCGCGACTATTCGAGCGCCGCCGATTGAAGCGGAAGGTAAATTCATCGAGGTAGTAGTCAAGATGCTTGTGGCTGACCGCGCCTT
>JASHOC010000221.1 GCA_030041305.1 Acidobacteriaceae bacterium | reverse complement strand
TCTGGACGCGTATCTCGATGAGTTCGCGTTCCGCTTCAATCGTAGAAAGTCGCGCCGCCGGGGAATGCTGTTCTACCGGCTGCTGGAGAACGCCCTGGTCACAAAACCATCCCGCTACCGGCCATCGCGAGCAAACGCGCCCACCGGAAAGCACAACCAGTAGTGGTTACTGTACTAAGGGAGCTACCCCACTTTCTTCTTTTCGAATCGCTGGTTCTTTCGGCGATCCCGAACCGCACGTTCAGGAATCTGTGACAAAAGCCTCGTACTCGCATTTTTCTTCTTTCTCGACCAGGTTTCTCTGGCTGCGCCGGGTCGCCTTTTCTGCCCACATGCGAACCGTACCACGAGGAAAAACGACGCGGGATTAGAGGGGGTCAGTTCCGCTCGTCATTGGTGTTCAGCATCCGCAGACTGGCTGAGGCCATTCCACTCGTGTGGGACTTGAATCGTCTTGTCCGAGCCCTGGGAGTTTGCGGCCGCAGACTTCTCAAACACGACGTAGACTTCCGTTCCGGCAGGAACGCTGACGACAATATGCTCCATGGTCAGCATCTGCATAATCTGTTCGTCGCCAGCGTTTCCGATGTTGTTCGCGACCTGCATTCTCATCAGATCGTCTTCGCTAAAGGAGCTGTTTGCGTTCGGTGCTCCGACCATCATCGCCGCCGTCTCGCCGATCCCGGAGAGCGACCTGACGAGCATGCTTTTGCCCCTCTGCCTGCCCATAACCTGCCCCTCAATTGCCTGCAGATTCAGGTCGGCGCCGACAGCATCAATGGGAACGCTCGACGAATCCGGGAATTCGATGGAGGAAAAGGCTATGTTCACTAAGCCCGAGGGGTCGGCCTGTGTGATCTTTCCGACTACGCGCGCACCAGCAGGAATAATCACTTCGCCGTCGCGCTCATAGTTATACTCGACGACAGCAACGACAGGAGCGTGCACTGCGGTTGAGGCCATCGATTCGAGCCGCGCCGCAACGTGGTAACCGGGCGCAAGACCGAGATTGTCCGGCCCTACGGTCTGGCTCTGCGATCCCGAACGGGCCACGGGCTGCTCATGCGCAGTGAAGACAAGGGAAGGCTGACTGAGCGCATCTTCGGCCTTTTTCTTCGCCTGCTGATTCTGTGCGCTTTCATTTCCGTAAGGCGGAGGCGTCCACCTTCCATGTGCATTGGGACTCGTGTCGGGTTCTTCAAACTTGCCAATCCCGCCGAGACTCTTCGGCGACTGCGCCGATCTTTCCAAAGATTGGGATTGTGTGAACTGCGGCGATTTCGTCCTTTCAATATCGGACGCATTCACAGCGCCGGATTCAGATGAACCGTTGGGCGTGGGTTTCACTTTGTTGTTCGGGACAAGATCCCCAGAAGTTGTTCCTGTATGCGCCTGGCCGAGATTCGGCTTCCCAGCCTCTTCCATTGTCCTCTTTCGGTTTTTGCCCGTGGTTGAGAGCAACGCAACCATTGCGATCGCGAGTACTGCCAGTACCCCAGCGACAATCAGCATCGTAGCCAGGTGTCCGCCCCTTGGACCGGGCGTCTTTTTGAGCACGAATGGACGTCTTGAGATGCGCCCCAGCGCGATTCCCTCGCTGCCTTCCGCGGCAGCGTCGATCGCCCCGATCTTCTCCGGCTGATCTGTACTCTGGACTGCTTCTGTTGAAGCCATTCTTCACCTCGCCCTTATTGAAGTCCTTGTGATCTCACTGTCCGGGCGCAACGAACGGCAATTGCAGTAACAGCGGATGATCCACTGCGCTTGCTGTTGCGATTTCCAACACGAGCCGGTCGGCACTTTGCTTGAAGCCCGGACGGGAGAATTCGACTGCGCCATCGGCCCGCTGCCCCGGAGCGAGCCGCCGTGCACTCAGTCGGAACTCTGCAACAGGCACTTGGTCGGCCAGGGTCTGCTTCTGATTTTTCTTCTTGCCGGCATCGTGATCGGGGCTTCGCAACTCCACTTGGGGAGACAGCACTTCTATCCAGTGACCGCTCGTGTTTACGACAGAGTAAGTGACGAGCATTCTCGGTCCGCGGTTCTGCACGGTGCCGAGAGCAACCAGAACCGGCTCGGTCGATGCTGCACCGCCGCCCTTTCTGGCTTGCTTCTCCGTCCCATTAACCCACTGCGGACTCGCAAGGTCTTCCTCTTCCCGCAAAGCCACGTCGATCGGCTTTGCTTGCGCCGGTGGATCCGAAGGTGCAGCCGCATATTTGGCCAGCGCATCGGTTGAGCCGATTAGAAAGCTCTGCCTTGGTTCGTAATTCACCACGAAATCCACCGGAGCCGTGGATGCCTGGCCGTTCGATAGCAATCGGATGCTGATTTCCTGACCTGACTTGAGAGAAATGATCAGATTGCTCACGGCGGCATCCTCCGAAGTAGGCTTGATGAAAACCAACCGCGGATCGTCGGTGGAGTGTTCCACCTTGAACAAGGTCGGAGCCCCGACCGCGACCGACGTCACGGGCTCAGGCAATCGAATCGTCGTGGTGAAGAGAGGCCGGAGGTGAATGTCGCTAACCGTGCTCCCATTAATTGGAAGCTCAACAACTGTAGGGTCCACGTCCTGACTGGAGACGTTGTGGGTGTTCGCTTGCTGGGCGAAGACGTCGCCTGCTCCGAGTGCAATGGCAATAAGGATCGCAGTGATCAGTCGAAAGTGGCTCACGTTAGTTTCCTCCTGCTGCTGAAGCGATTTCGCGCCCTGATTCCTCGGATAGCTCGCGGCGGTAGCGCGCGCGGACCGCTTCCACATAGGCCAAGACCTCGGGATTGTGGTAGGCCAAGCCCTTTTGGAGAATGTGACTCGGGCCGCAATAGTAGGCCGCAACGGCAAGCCGCATATCGCCGTGAAACGTGGTCAACAGTTCCGACAGATACTGAACGCCTCCTCCGAGATTTTCGATCACGGAGAACCGATTCCCAACGCCGTACATCGCCGCTGTCGCCGGCATCAGTTGCATGAGGCCCTCGGCATTCTTCTTTGAAATCGCCAGGGGATTCCAGGCCGATTCCTGCGCGATGATGGCGTGAACGAGTGCGCGCGGCACGCCGTAGTGGTC
>JASHOC010000220.1 GCA_030041305.1 Acidobacteriaceae bacterium | reverse complement strand
CTGGCCTCCGAATCGATAGCAATACGCTCCGCTCTCCCCGTGGAACGTACGATCCAGTTGAAAGTGGCTCCAGTTTCCCAGTCGGTGACAGTCCACGCGTCCGGTACGTTGATCGACCCCTATAGCCCCGGTTCGGTCAATGAGATGGGCTTGCAGACAATTCAGAACCGGCTAACCGCGCTGCCCGGCCGCTCCATGCAGGACCTGGTCAACTCCGAACCGGGTTGGCTCTACGAAGGCAATGCGGTTCTTCACCCGCGCGGTTCGGAATATCAGACGCAATTTGTGGTGGACGGTATACCGCTCACCGACAATCGTTCGCCAGGTATGGGTCCTGAGATCGAAGCCGACGACGTCCAGTCCCTGGCGATTTACACCGCAGGCATTCCCGCGGAATTTGGCAGGAAGATGGGCGGAGTGGTGGTGGTGAATACTCTCCAGAACGAACAACCGGGATTTCACGGCCATCTCACCCTTTTCGGCGGTAGCTTTGATACGGGCGGGATCGACAGCCAGGACCAATACACGTGGAAGAAGAATACGCTTGGCTTCAGCGCCTCCGGCAACATGACGGACCACTATCTCAACACGGTGGTTCCTGAGCCTTACACCAACCAAGGCACCACCGGCAGTTTTTCGCTGAGCTATGAGCGGGAGTTCACGCCGAAAGACCACCTCACTCTGATTGCCCGCCATGAACTCGCGCGCTATCAGATTCCCAACGAATTTGTGCAGCAAAACGGAGCCTGGGTGCCGAATGCAGTCAATACCGTCGGCTGCCCTCCCGTTCCTGCGGCCGATGAGCCGAGCGATTGCGTCTACGTTCCTGGGGGGCAAGTACAGAATTCCGACAACTTCGAAACCATGGGGACCGTCGCCTACCAGCACATTTTTTCCTCCAACGCGGTAGGCGAGCTGCGCGGAATGTCCCGCGATAACTCCAACGATTTTTATTCCAACCCGGAGTCGTGGCCCATCAACGTAACCCAGCACAACGATTTCAAGGAAATATATTTCAACGGCAGCGTCGCCATCCATCACGGAAGGAACGAATGGAAGACCGGCGTCGAATCCGACAACCTATTTCTGCACGAAAACTTCAGCGACTATCTTCCCGACTGCTCCGGTCCACTGGGCGCCTCAGGTCCTCAGTGCGGCATCCAACTAGGCTTGTTCGACCCCGGTAGCGCGGTCACGTTTGCCTTTGCCGAGAGCCGTCCGGACCTTGAGCAGTCGGCTTATGTTCAGGATTTGATCCGCCTCGGCAAGTGGACAGTCAACGCTGGCCTGCGCTGGGACCACTACCAGTTGTTGGTAAATCAGAATGCCCTGAGTCCGCGCCTTGCCCTCTCCCGCTATTTTCCCTCGGCCGGCCTGAATCTGCACGTCTCCTTTGATCGGGTCTTCCAGACACCGGCATTCGAGAACATTCTTCTATCCAGTTCTCCCACAGTGCTCGATTTTGATCCCATTTCTCTGCGGCAGAACGTCTTGCCCTCTCACGGAGACTATTATGAAGCGGGATTGACCAAGGCGTTCTACGGGAAACTGCGCCTGGACGCCAATATGTTCCGCCGTGACGTGAACAATTACGCCGACGACGATGCCATTCTGAACAGCGTCATCGGCTTCCCCATCGCCTTCCGCAAGGCCATTCTCTACGGCGCGGAAGGCAAGCTCGAACTCCCGCAGTGGAAGCGCTTCTCCGGCTTCGGCAGTTACTCCTACATCGTAGGCAACTGCTGGCTCCCCGTAGTCGGCGGTCTTCTCCTGGGATCGGCGAGCGGTGTGGCCATTGGGCCGAACGGCAATCTCATCAATACGCAGCTAACCGGACACATACCCGATTCGCAGGACCAGCGGCAAACCATTCGCGATCGCCTCCGCTATCAGGTCGCCCCGCGCTTATGGGTCGCCGCGGGAAGCGATTACAACAGCGGACTGCCGTTTGAACCGGACGAAACCCCACAAATGTATGCCACGGAATACGGGCAGGTGGTGATTAATCACCTTAATTTCAATCGCGACCGCATCAGTCCGTACTTTACGCAAAATGCGTCTGTGGGCGTCGACCTCGTCGAGCGGGAAAAAACCTCGCTACGCTTGCAGGGTGACGCCCAGAACGTGAGCAACGCACTCGAAGTCATCGACTTCGGAGGGCTGTTTTCCGGCAACGCCATCGGCCCGGCGCGCCAGTTTACCTTTCGCCTTCTAACGACGTTCTAGAAGCCGCGCTCCTTATCGGTCCAGCCATACAAGTTGGATTGAACACTGCACCCTAGCCTTTGAGACCGCCTCGCTCGCGCCTTACGGCGCCCCGACGAAAACAGCGGTCGTAAGCGCCGGAACGGTGGCCTCGCCCTGTTGCGCGTTGAAAGTGGAGGTGCGGACGATGGGGTCGGCCGAGTTCTGCTGCAGGGGATCCAGGCTGAGCTGCATCCCCTCGAGACTGGGATCGGAGAAGCTCACCTGTTGATTCCTCGCGTTGAAGAGCACCAGCACGTGCCCATAGGCGCCGTAGTTGCCGCCGTTCGCGTCGAGCTTCATGACGATCAGACCCGGAATCTGGCTCGGCCCCACATTGAGGAAGGTGAGGTTCTTCTGGATTTCAGCCAGCGTCGCCATCCGGAACAGGCCGGAGCTGTAGCGGATACGCAGGAACTCCTGGAACATCGCGCCGGTCAGCGCGATGTCCTGCGGCTGCGGCGTGTACGCTGAGTTCGAAAGCAGCGGTGTCATCAGCGGCCATTGTCCCTGGTTCTGGCTGGCGATGGGCAGGCCGATGCCCCAGTTATCGGCCTTGCCGCTCCAGTCGATCTTGTTGAACCAGTCTCCGGAGTCGTAGCTGTTCTGATCCATATCCTTGGAGCGCAGCAGATCATCCCCAGCCTGGAAGAACGGAACGCCCTGACCCAGCAGAATGAGGCTCATGGCCATCGCCTGCCGGCGCGCGCGTGTGGCCGTATTGTCAGAGAAGCTTGACCTGAGCTGAACCACGTCGAATAGGTCCTGGTTGTCGTGCACCGAACAATAGTTGATGGCCTCAATGGGCGATTGGGTGTAACCGGCGGGCTGGCCATTGTAGTTAATCGCGGCGCCCGTGACGGTCTGCCCTTGGGCGTTGGTCAAGATATAGTCGCGCAGGTTGCCGGTCAGGCCCACGCGGATCCAATCGGCGTATTGGAGCAACGTGGCCTGCTGTGCGCCGGTCGGCAAGCTTCCGTTAGTAAAGTCGCTCGAGTCCGTAAAGAGACCGGTCGCGAAGCCCTGCACGCGCTCGTCCGAGAAAGGGCCGCCGCCGCGAATCCCGTCGCGGATGCGGTCGTTGAACGTGCCGATCCCAAAGCCGTACATGTTTTCCTGGTCGGCATTGGGGCCGATCTGGCCGTTCACCGTGTCGCCAAAGTTGAAGCCTTCGCCGTAAAGGTAGAGCTTCGATCCGTCCACGCCATCCTTCTCCGGCGTCAGCGCGGTAAGAGCATTCTTGATGTCCGTCATGTTATAGGTGAACATAAAGCTCATCACATCGAACCGGAAGCCATCGATCTTGTACTCCTTTGCATTCACCACCAGCGCATCGATGATGAGCTTTTCCATCATGCGGTGTTCCGGCGCGGTGTCGGGGCAGCAGGAGCCGTTCTCTAGCTTGCCATCGGCGTCGAGCCGATGATAATAGCCGGGAACAACCTCGTCGAGATTGGAGTTGGGTCCTTCACCACTGGCGCTGGTGTGGTTGAAGACAACGTCCTGGATCACGCGCAGACCCGCTTGATGCAGGCCATGGACCATGGCGCGGTACTCGCTGACCCGGTTATCCGGATCGACGGCGTAGCTGCCCTCCGGCGCCATGTAGTGAACCGGATCGTAACCCCAGTTGTACGGTGGGCTGGCGAGTGTAGCCTGCACGGCAGCCTGCTGCTGGGCGCCATCGGGCGGGTACTGCGACAGGTTGCCGGGCATCAGCCAAGTGCTCTTGTCCTCATTCACGCTGGAAAAGTGGAACGAGGGCAGCAGGTGCACGGCGCGCAGTCCGCTCTGCGCCAGCCCCGCAAGGTGACGCATGCCATTCGATTCCGGCACGGCGAAGGCGCCGTACATGCCGCGCAGGTTTTCCGGCACGGTAGAGTCGTCAATGCTGAAGTCACGTATATGCAGCTCATAGAGGCTCATGTCGTTGAAGCTCGCCAGCGCCGGCGCCTGGTCCCCATCCCACCCCGGCGGCTTGGTCTCTCCGGAATCAAGGTCCGTAATGCGGCTCTTGGTTCCGTTGATCGCGAGATCGACTGAATACGGGTCGCTGGTGACATTGCTGTCGACCGCGTCATCTACCGGTACCCAAACCTTCACTTGGTAAACGTAGTACTTCCCTTTCCAGTCCGGCGCGCCGTCAGCCACCCACACGCCGTTGTGTTCGTGCATGGGCACGGTGGCGGCGGGCGTGGTGTCGGTGGCCTGATTGAAGAGCAGCAGGCTCACGCTCTGCGCCGTTGGCGCCCAGAGTTTGATCTTCACGGCAGCGTTCTCGTCGTCCGGCCAGTCTCTCCAGTCGGCTGTGGAGTGGCGAAACACCACGCCAAGTTTGCCGGCGTAATAGTACAGATCGTCGAGTGCGCCCCCGATCTGAACCCCGGTGGCGTACTTGACCGCGCCCGAGGAGTCAGAAGCGGTGAAGGCAAGCTGGCCGGTGAGCGCGGCCTCGATCGCGGAGACGGAGAAGTTGTTCGGCAGTTGAAGAACAGTGTATCCGGCGAGCTGCGGATACCGCGTCAATTCGTCGGAAGTGAGGCTGCCTCCCGGCGTCAGCGGGATGGATGTTCCCCCGTTGATGCCGGTCGGCGTTGCATCCAGGCCTCCCGTGATGCTGTAGGTCAGGGCGAAGGTTTCACCCGCTTGCGCAAACTGCGGCTGAATGGCCACACGCTGCCGGTCAAGCCAGTAGGCCTGCTGGATGTTGAGCAGCACATTAAAAATCTGGCTCGGACTGGGCATGGAAGCGAAGACGGTCTCACTGCTCGAAACGACCCAGCCCTGAAGCTCGCTGCTGACGTTCATGTACTGGTTCGGACCCGGATCTTTGACCCCCGTACCAATGTTGTGGACGATGAATCCGATCTGCTGCGCGTTGGGGCTTAGCGCAATATCGTAGTACGCTCCGTAGGAATCGTAGTTGGTCACCGCGGTCAGGCCGTCGTTGTAGTCGCCGGTATATTCGGCCGTGTTTTCAAAAGCGTAGACTGTCCAGTCGTTGTAATCGCCGTCGGGCCGGTAGTAATGGATCCGGGCATAGCCGGGCAGGATGGCGGTCGGGTTAGAAAGATCGATGGCAGTGTTGTAAAGCTTCCCGATGCCCGTATAAGCCCAGTATTCGACGCCTTGCGTCTGCGGGTCCACGAATTCATTGGGGCCCGGGTCCTTTTGTCCAGTGTTGACGTTATGGATGATCAGGCCCACCTGTTGGGCGCCGGAGGGGATGCCCACATCGAAGTAGGCTCCATAGCTGTCGGTTCCCGTCACCTGGACAGGCCCTTGGTTGTAGTCGCTGGTGTTCTCCGTAGTGTTGTCAAAAGCGTAAACGGTCCAACCGGAGTAGGCGCCATCGGTCCGATGATAGTGAACTCGGATGTGGCCGGCGGGGACGGAGTTTTGTCCGAGCGCTATTCCTGCCGTCGCAGCCATCGCGGCAAACAGAGCGACGCTGTGCGCGGCTCGGAAAAGAGATCGGAACCTGGCGGCAAAGGAACTCATCTCTCTCCTCCTCCCCCTCCTCCTAGTGAACCGGCTGACCTCGGCGAGTTATAGATCACCCCACCACGCCAGCACAGGCTGGCTAGATCGAAATTTCGGCGACCACGCTAAGTCTCTGGCCGCTCGTTTTTGTGCCAATGTGGGCGCCCCATCCTTGACGAGTTTTGTGCGTCAAGGCTGGGAGATCGCCGCCGCTCGGTGCAGTGGGCGGCGAATTTCCGCAAATCTCCGGCTGAGAAATCCACCGCACGACAAATCCAGAACTCAACCTACTGAGGCGTAATGAGATGGTGTGCAATGGCGAAGAGGGCCAGCTCCAGGCGAGTAGAAACTCCCGTCTTGTCGAAGATGTTCGAAAGATGGCGCTTGACCGTCTCTTCGCTCAGGGTGAATTGCTTGGCGATGTCGCGGTTGGAGCAGCCTTCCACAATGCAGCCCACCACCTCCAGCTCGCGCGGAGTAAGACCGTAGGTTTTGCGCTGCGGAGCCGCGGCCTGCTGCATCAGCTCGTGGAGGGCGGTGACCAGGTTCACCACACGCTTGCCGCCGATCCAGTAATCGCCGGCAAAAACGGTGCGAATGGCGGTTTGCAGATGATTGGCCAGCGCGTCCTTGAGCACGATGCCGCGGGCGCCGATCTGCAATGCCTCGATAATTTGTTGGGTGGTGATGGTCGAAGTCAGCAACAGGATTTTCGCTGTTGACGGTCCGTTCATGATGGCCCGCATGGCGTCGAGACCCGGCAGGCGGGGCATCGAAACATCGAGAAGCAGAATGTCCGGTTGCAGCTCCAGGGTTTGCGTGATCGCTTCGTCCCCGTCGCCGGCGTCGCCCACTACTTCAAAGCCGTCCTCCTCAGTGAGCATGTTGCGCACTCCGATGCGGACAACCGGGTGATCGTCCGCCATCACAATACGAATGGGTCGCTCCATTTTGATGGGCTTGCCTCCAGGTCCTTGCCGCGCTTACGCGGACAGTTTCGCCTCAAGCATACGCTCCAGGGCGCGCGTGGCGGCGCGCAATTCGCGCAGCACCGCGGCTTTGTTATCTAGACGGTAACTGTCGGGGTTGCCGTTCCCGCTCTCCAGCAACGCGCCCAGCCGCGCGGCCTGTGTTGCCCCGGCCATCCCGCATCCGCCTTTGATAGCATGACCAATTCGCCGGATTTCCGCCTCATCATTTCTGCCGATCGCGGCCCCTAACTCCTCGATGCGGCGATCGAGGTCGGCCAAGACGGCGGTGTAGATTTGGCGCACAGCCGGCTCCGGCATCATGCGCCGGAATTGCGCCAGAGTCTCGGGGTTGACCACCGGCTCATCCGACGCCGGCAACGAGGTCGCCGACAGCCGCGGCGAAGCGTCAAAAAGCCGGCGCAGCGCCGCGGCGTCAAAGGGCTTCAGAAGAAATCCATCCACCGCCGCGGCCACATCGCGCGGCAACTCGCTGGCGCTGACGGCGTAGATGCGGGCCTGGGTGTGTGCGCGCAGCTCCGCTACCAACTGCGCTCCGCTTGTTCCCGGCATCTGCGCATCCATCAGGATCACGTCGGGGCAGCAACCCCCGTCGGCCAATAACTTCATGCAGGCGTCGCCGTCTTCCGCGGTTTGCACCATATGACCGCTCAGGGTTAGCAGGGTCGCTGTCACTTCGCGGCTCACCAGGTCGTCGTCAACGAGCAGGACCTCGCGAAGCTCGCTTTTGGAGGCGAGATCAACCATAACCTCAGTCCAGTTTTCCGCAGGATTAGGGGAAAATGGCAAGGTCGTGGGGGCTCGTCTCTGGGGCTACCGCTTCGTCTTCTTTTCAGCGCACCCTCTATTCCCATTCCACAATCTGCCTGGCGCCAGGGTCGACTCTGTATTCGAGATAGACCTCAGTTCGAAGGCGTTGATCTACCTCTCGGTCGAGACGGCAGACCCAGTGCTTCAGCGTCCCGCTTTTTAGTAAGGACGTTTCGGCAGGGGCACGCGGGACTGAACAGCCAGAATGTCTGCCCTCCCGTCCTTGCTATTGTAAAACCCTACGGTACAGTTCTGGCGATAGAAATAGGCATCCCCAACCTTAGCTGGATGCAGACCTTCGACCCCATTCATTCCTCCACCGGCCACCTCTTCTCCGTGGCCGTCCATCAGGAGGTAAATCTCCTCCATATACTCGTGGTGATGAGGAAAATTCGTGCCATCCGGAGCAAAGTCCATCCCAAAAAGTGTTTGCACGACGTAGGCCGCATTAAACGTGTTCCGTGTACCATCTCGAGGACCGAGCAGCAACTTGTAACGAACAGAGGGGCCGTGCCACGTGAGAACTTCTTCCTTCACAGTCTCCATGTTAGCAATCCCCGGAAACTTCGATGGCGATTCGATCTGGATATCATCGGGAATCTTAAAGCCCATGACCATCAGGCGAAGGGGTTGTGCGGACGAGTTCGCAACAGTGTGTGCAAGGGTGGGAGGAAAATACATAAAGTCATCCTTCCGGACTGGGGCCGTTTCATTACCGTAATGCAGAATGCCGCTTCCGTTGAGGATCACGTAGATTTGCTCTTCGCGAGGGTAGCTCACCGTCTTGCACTCCCCATTGGGATCGACCGTCAGTTCACCGTAACGGGCGACCGTCACCGGAAGCTGCGCCTCCGCATCGCCCACGCCGAAGATCGGCTTGTAATGGCATGTAGGCGTTGTGAGGTCAACGGTCTTATAAGGAATATCGGGAACGTATCGGTGCAGCCACGAAGGATCCACATTTTGTGGGTGAACGCTTGCCTGCTGTGCCGCCGCCGAGACACATAGCTGCGGAATTAGCGGAACCAAAAGTAGCAGCTCTTTCATGACCTGCAGTCCTCCTAGATTCCCAGTAATCTCAAGCATGATTCATCTTATGAATTCAAGCCTGGATCCCCACGCCGCCTTCCGGCCTCAAAAGCCCTTTTGGCGAACTAACATCGACGGGCTTTCGTCGCCGCGCGCGTTAGTGTCCAAATTCATATAATTCACTCCTTGCGCTCAGAGCTTGGCTTTTGTGACAGGAGGACTAGCTTGCATAGACATAGAAACTGTAGATTTGGATCGTTCCGTTCGCTGGGAAAGCGCCGCCTCAGACGCTTTCCTTGCAGCGGACAACACTTCACGAAGTCTTCTGCCCACAATGATGTCCTCACCCGGCTGCAGCATCGTCGTTTCGATCCCGAGTTGATTGGGACGGCTGTGATCTGCTCCAAAACCAGAAGGCCAGAGCCACTCCACGGACCCAGGCTTTGGCGGCCCCGCCCGGGACAACACGTCGCTGGGATTTCCCCACGTTGACATAACACTGATGCTGGGTGTGCCGTCAAGCATTTTCTGCACGCAATCGGCCACAGTGAACCGCCATTCTTGCTCATCCCACGAAACGGTGAGCGCATGGCCCGTATTCTTCCCAGCGGGTTGGCGGATTTTAGCCGTCACTCCTGGAACTGTCTCAACTAGTTTAGCAATCCGTTGTGCGCGCGCTGTCCACTCGCGATTGAGGGCATTCTCATCCATCTTGAACCATGCCTCCACAGCGGCCAAGCACCCCATAATCTCTTCCTTGCCCACTTTCATCGGCCGGCATACCGCGCCTTCCCACGGGCTAGTGTTAAAGAGTGCTGCCTCAATAAGGTCCTTCCGTCCCAGGAGAAGACCACTACATTGTGGACCGCACAGCCCTTTTCCGCCGCTGAAGGTGTATAGATCGCAGCCCAGCTTCGCCCACAATCTCATATTCTCAATAGGAGGAATTCCTGCAGCATCGTCCAGCAGCAGGGGTACCCCAGCTGCCTTGGCAATGGCAAGATCCTTGGCGAACACGCTCATCTCATCGGGGCTCCTCCGCGCCCACGACTGGGTGTAGATCATAGCTGTCTTGTCGCTAATCGCGTTTTGCAATTCTTCGGGTGAATTTCCAATCACGACGAGCTTGCCGCCTGCCAGCCGGATGGCGTTATCGAAGGAGATCCGGCCACCCAACATGATAACCTCGTTTTTAAGCCCGGTCGCATCCGGCAATTGCCAGATTTTTTCCGGGTCACTCCCGGCAATGCAGGCCGCCGTTGCCGATGCCATTGCGCCCGCGGCGCCGGACGTAATCATGCCGGACTCGGCTCCCGTTAGCTCGGCTAGTCGTCTTCCGACCGCGTGCTGTAATTCGAAGATGTTCACGAAATGCAGGGCTGCTTCTTCCTGAGCGGCCTTTACTTCAGGCAGCTCGAGGGTGGCGCTGATATACGTCCATGGGCCGCGTGCGTTAATGAGGGGCTTGACGCCGAGACGCGTGTAGATATTTTCCTTTGCTCTCCCCTCCACCGCGCTCCAGCCCGCGCCGAACGCTTCCTGAACATTGATCTGGGCCAGCAATGGCAGGGCAGTAGCCCACTTCACAAAGGCTCTTCGGTTGACTGAAAATTTAGTTCCCATGGTTCCTCCATCGGTGTTTCTAAGACTTGCTAAACGTTAGGAAAGCGCCACCTGAGATCCTTTCCTTGCAGCGGACAGCGCTTGACAAAGCCTTCTGCCCATAATGATCTCCTCACCGGCCCGTAGCGTCGTCGTGACGATCCCAAGTTGATTGCAGCGGCTGCGATTTGCTCCAAAACCGGAAGGCCAGAGCCCCTCCACGGACCCAGGTTTTGGTGGCCCCGCCCGGGACAACACGTCGCTGGGATTCTCCCACGTTGTCATAACACTGATGCTGCGTGTTCCGTCAAGCATTTTCTGCACGCAGCCGGCCACAGTGAACCGCCATCCTTGCTGATCCCACGACACGGCAAGCGTTGGCCACTTGTTGTTCTCAACGGGTTGGCGGATTCAGCCGTCACTCCTGGAACTGTCTCAACTGGTTTAGTAATGCGTTGTGCGCGCGCTGTCTACTCGCGGTTGAGGGCATTCTCATCCATCTTGAACCATGCCTCCACCCGGCGCTGGACGCCGAGGGTTATTGTCATTCCTGGCGGCTGGATTCTCAATGCCCGGACGTTGGCCCGGAGGAGGGTCCGAATGAGGGCCCGGACCCCTCCGGCGCGGCTGCAGGCAGCCCCAGGGATGCCGGAACGGGCAGGTCCTTGCCATTGTTCCAGTCGCGAATGCCGGCCGCAAAGGCGTTCGCGCGTTGCTGCCATCGGTCGATAGCCAGATCGTAACGCACGGTGACGTTATTCAACCAATACGGCCGGTTCTCGCCCAGCCAGACCTGGCTGTACTCGGCCTTCACAGCCGAAAAGGCGTCGCGCAGATCCTGGCAGCGGCCCACGTTGCTGCTGATTTCATCAAGCTGGTTTTCGATCGTCTTCTGTTGGGCTTTGTCATGCTGGTGCGGCAGAATTTGTGCATACGAACCGGCGATTTCGTTGGCGAACTCGAACTTCATGCCGATCAGATCGAGCCGCCGCGCGCCTAAATCCATGGCCGTAATGGCGTCCGGTTCGCTTAGAGCGGCGCCTTGCTGCTGCGCTTGCGCCAGCAGAACAATGGCTTTCTCGGCGTGGACGCGCAGGTCCTCCGCTACGGGGAGCAGCTTGGCTGCAATCTCCTGCCCCTGCGGGCTCCAGGGATCGAGCCAGAAGAGGGCGTCGCTCGATAGGCCCGTTTTGGCGTTCACAATATCTCCCTGTGAAGCCATTAACTCCTTTTCGGCGGAATTGACGTCGCCGGTCGGATCGCGATGAAAATCCTGTCCGTAGGCGTCCTGATAGTTGGCAATGTTGCTGGCCCCCGGCTGCCAGGCGGCTACGGCCCCAAAAAGCACGCCGTACCAATCCATGTTGAACAGGCCTTCGCCGTCGTCGTTCCACACCGTGATGAGGGCCCCTGTTGAACCCAACCGCTGACCGGCGCTGATGAAACCTTGAATATTCCACAGCGCCGTCATAGCCACCGGATAGACCTCGTTCCAATTGGCGTCGCCCGGCGAGACCCAGGTTTGCATGCCATTCTTCGCGAAAGGTTCGATCAGCTTATCGAAGCCGGTCGTGTCCCAGTAGTCCCAGGGCACCGCGATCATATCTTTAGGCAACGCGGAGACGGCGTCGGGATTTTCGTCGCCGATATCGCCCCAGAACAGCAGCCGCCGTTGGAGCGGAGCCAGAGTGTCATGAATCTGCTTGAGGAACGCCACATACACAGGCCCGTAGCCCTGTTGCTCCACCTGATCGTGGGTGCGGCCCAGGCCGAGGTCGAAAGTTTCATCGGCTCCGACGTGAATAAACGGCGAGGGAAACTCCTGCGCGATTTGGGTGAACCAATCCTTGATCAGCGAGATGCTGCCCGGCTGGCCGGGAGCAAGAACCTGGCCGTGGGGAGTCTCGGCGTCGTCCTGGTACAGGTCGTATTTGAGCACCTGGTGCAAATGCCCGAAGGCTTCCTGATCGGGCACGATAGTTACGTGATATTGGCGGGCGTAGGCCACCAGGTCCGCAACTTCGGCGGGCGTGAGCGCGCCGCCCGGCGGCGCCGGCAGAGGTTGGTCAGGGTAAGCGAGCGAGTTCTCGAAATAGGGCGAATAGATGTTGATCTTGTACGAAGCGAAGATACGAATTTGGTGCTTTTGGAAATCGAGCGTGGGAAACGGCCCCCGCGAGAGATCGTCGTCGATGCCGCGGTATTGCATGGCGGGCCAATCGCGGATCGTGCCCGTGGGCAGCACCCGGGGCTCGCCCGGCAGCGGAAGCAATTGCTTGAACGTCTGCACCCCATAAAATACGCCGGAGCCGGTCTCGCCCACAATGTAGGCCTGGTGGGAGCCGATGGCCAGCACATAACCCTCCGATTCCATGGCGGGATCGAAGGTCAACTTGTTACGCGCGAGAATAGCCTTGGTTTCCGGCGTGCCGGTGCGCAGCAATGTCACGTGGTAGAGGCCAACGGCAGAACCACCCGGGGTAAGCTCTTTAAGAGCGTCCTCGAGATCCTGGGCCGCAAATTCGTCCTCCGGCGCGCGCCCGGGCGCCTCCACAATCACCTTCGCCGGCAGGTCGGTTTGCCCGTCGAGATTGGCTTCGCGCGGCGCGGGCAGCAAATGGAATTGAACCTGGTTCTGCGCTTGCGGCTGGTTCTGCGCCGCCACCACCAAAGGAGTGACAAAGCCCAGGCAAAGCGCAATGGTTCCAAGGGCAAGAATCTTCGCGGCGAAAGCCCGCATTCCCAGGCCGGCCGCCAAGCGAAACGCGGGACCATGATCGAAGCGCACCATAAAAAGCCACTCTCCTGTTTGCTGCCCAAAAATGAGCGTGTAGAACGATCATTGTAGACTAAGCTGGCAATGAAAGAACTTTCCATGGCCGCCACCGGTTCCGCAAGCGCCGCCCCTGTCGTCGAATCCGCCTCGACGCGCCGCTATAATGCGATTCTTCTTACTGTCGCCGGCCTGGGCGGTCTGCTCTACGGCATCGATGTGGGCATTATCGGGGGCGCCCTACCGTATTTGGAAGCCACATCGGGGCTGAATGCCGCGCAGCTTTCGGTGATTGTAGCCGCGGTGCTCTTGGGCAGCGTGTTCTCGACCCTCTTCGCCGGTTTGCTGGCGGACTGGATGGGACGCAAACGGCTGATGATTCTCAGCGGCCTTACCTTCGCCCTGAGCATTCCCGTGATCGCTCTATCGCACGGCTACGGCTCCTTGTTTGCTGGCCGCCTCCTCCAGGGTGTCAGCGCCGGCCTGGTCGGCGTGGTGGTCCCGCTCTACTTGGCCGAGTGCCTGGGAGCTTCGAATCGTGGCAAAGGCACGGCCATTTTTCAGTGGTTGCTGACGCTCGGCATCGTCGCCGCCGCGGTGTTCGGCATTTATTTCAGCTATCGCGTGGAAGCAGTGGCGCGAGCTGCCGACGCGGCAACTCTGTTCCATTTCAAGGACCAGGCCTGGCGGCGCATCTTTTGGGTTTCGCTGCCGCCTGGCGTTCTGTTTGTGCTGGGCAGTTTGCTCGTCACCGAGTCGCCGCGTTGGCTTTTTCGACGCGGCCTCAAAGAGCGAGCCTACGCCGCGCTGCGGCGCTCGCGCAGCCCCGAACTGGCCGCCCTCGAGCTCGAAGAAATGGAGACGGCGGCGCACGCCGCTGAGATCAAACGGGGTGAGAAGTTAAAGGATTCGTTGCTGCGCCGCAAGTACGTCATCCCCTTTGTGCTGGCGTGCGTCATTCTGTTTTGCAACACGGCCACCGGCGTCAACTCGATTATCGGGTACAACACCGGCATTCTTCTGCAGAGCGGACTCAACGACCTCTACGCACATTGGGGTTACGTGATCTTCACGATCGTCAATTTCCTCATTACCACCATCGGTATGATGCTTGTGGACCGCAAGGGCCGGCGTTTTCTTCTCGTGCTCGGCACGAGCGGCGTCATCGCCTCCCTGCTCTCAGTCGGGATTCTGTTCAAGACTACGGAAAGCGCGACCGTGGATTGCCGCGAAGCGGTTCAGGCCATGGTGGGCTCGGGCCAGGATCTGAGTCTGAGCTTTGATCCGGCGGTCGCGGGCGAGCTGCTGGCCGCGGCTCACTATGCGGGCAGCGACATCGATGACCGGCGCGCCTCCCTGGCCATCATTTACTCCTACGGCGACTTCACGGCGGCCACCAGCTTTGTGCGCTCCGACGAGCGCGCCACCGCGCCGATTGAAATTACGCGCGAGAGCAGCGTTCCCGGGAACAAGGTGGAAGCCTTTTTCAAAAATCCCTTCGCCAATCTGAGCGCCGCGCGCACCGCGCCGTTGAAGATCGATAAAGCGCTCGTGGGCCGCGTTCCTGGCGAGGCTCACGGCTGGCTGGTGGCGTTTGGACTCTATGTGTTTATGGCCTTTTATGCCTTAGGGCCGGGCGTATGCGTGTGGTTGGCGCTCTCGGAACTGATGCCGACCCGCATCCGCTCCAACGGCATGAGCATTGCGCTGGTGATCAACCAACTGGTGTCGACCACGCTGGCCGGGATTTTCCTGCCTTTTGTCAGCCGCTACGGTTATTCGTCGATGTTCTTTCTCTTTGCCGGCTTCACGGTGGTGTATCTGCTCACCGCAGCGCTCTTTTTGCCCGAGACCAAGGGCAAGACGCTGGAAGAGATCGAGGCCTGCTTCGAGGCTCGGCCGGCAAGCTGAGGCATGGGCCTTGACAGCGCCGCAAAAATTCTTCCATGATTAGGCTCCGGGTTCGATCCTGACCTGTGAGAACGAACCAACTCTCTGCAAGTGATCAGCGTTTGCGCCTCTTTGCTGCACATCGCACGATCTTCGGCTCACCTCCTTCCGAGCCGGTCAAAAAACCAGGAGCCCCGCCATGAAGAGCACCCCCCTTGCTCTGTCTTGTCTCCTGCTCGCCGCGCCTGCGTCCGCCTACGCCGCCATGCAGTTGATTCCCGCCGGTTCTCTGATCGAATGCACGCTTTCGGAGCCGAAACTCTCCTCGAAAACCGTCGCCGTCGGCGATCCCGTCCTCTGCAAGGTCGGCTACACCGAAGGCTACGCACGCTTCGCGTTGCCCTACAACAGCTTTATGGAAGGCCGCTTCAACGATTACAAGGACCCTGGCCACCTGGTCGGCAAAGGCTGGATGGAACTCGACTTCGACCGCATGGTCATCGAGCCGGACACAGTCGTTCCTGCAGAGGCCAAGGTTGTGGGCGTGCATGGCTATAACGTCGACCGGCAAGGCCGCATTCTGGGCAAAGGCCACCCGGTTCGCGACGCGGTGGCCTGGTCGATTCCGATTCTGTGGCCGATCGACATGATCAACCTGCCTCGGCGCGGCCCGCGCCCGACGCTGAAGGGGGAAACGCGGCTGACGCTCAAGGTGATGGATGACATGGAGATTCCCACGGCTCAACCGCGACCGGTCCCTGAAGAGCCCTATGAGGACCCCTACGGCCTGATGCACCGCGCGCCGAGCGCTTACTCGGTTCCCACGCCGCATGAAGTCCCGCCACCGCAGCCGGTGGTGCAGCCGCAGACTGAACCCGCCCCGGCCCCCATCGTGACCATCACCGCACCCGCTCCGGCTCCGCCGGTTTATTTGGCCTATCCTCCGCCCCCGAGGGTGTACACGCCCTATTGGCCGTCCGGCGGCGACAGCCCGGTGCAGTATCGTCCACCCTACAGGAGCCCCAATAGCCAGCAAGCCGTCACGCTGGTGTTTAACGACGGCAGGCCATCGATGCAAGTTCATAACTACATGCTGACGCCGACCACGCTGTACATCCTGGATGGAAACCGAGCCGAGATTCCCTTGAGCCAGCTGAACGTGCCTGCTACTGAAGCAGTGAATCGGGAGGCAGGGGTCGATGTCCACTTCCCCAGGTCCTACCGCCAATAGTGAGCAGCCTTCGGCCGCGGCGGGGTGGATTGAACAGCGGTATTGAGTTCGGTCCCTCGTAGATGTAAACGCCCGACGGTCCGCAAGGATGTCGCTCTGCGTGATCTGTTCCCACAACTCAAGCCCAACCCGCTGCTCTGCTTGATCGCCAGGCGGGCCGGTCTCGATTGGAGAAAGGCGCGGCGCGATCCCAACCAAGCCGCATTTCGGCGCGCGTTTTTCGCCACCACTTCTGTCCATCAACCCCCTCTGCAAGGTAGGTGTTTCCAGAAAGATCGAAACGGTGTATTTTCCAGATACGAAGAACGATTCGCTTGGCGAAAGCGGGTTGCTCCGCGATGTCTTGCGCCATTCGGCCGGGTTTTCGGGGGAACATCCGGCCCCGAGGCCAGGGCATCGGACAACGGCAAGGAATAGCGGGAAAGTCGACGAGAAATGCTCTTTGAGAACCGCAGGGATGCGGGGCGAAAACTGGCCTCCGCCCTGGCTAATCTAATTGGGTTTGAGGACGCCGTGGCGTTGGGGTTGCCGCGCGGAGGCGTCCCGGTGGCATTTGAGGTGGCGCATGCTTTCCGCTGGCCGCTGGACATTTTTATGGTGCGCAAGATCGGGGTTCCCGGGCAGAAGGAGCTCGCGATGGGCGCGGTCGCCAGCGGTGGAGTCGTGGTCTTCAACCAGGACATTCTGCAAGCGTTGAAGATTTCCGGTGACGAACTGCAGAGGGTGATCCAACGAGAAATGCGGGAGCTTGAGCGGCAGGAAAACGCCTACCGCGAAGGCCGTCCGCCCGTTGAAATTGCTGGGCGCACAGCGATTCTTATCGACGACGGCATTGCCACCGGCGCCAGCGTGAAGGCGGCGGCGCGCGCGGTGCGGAAGGTCGCCAGCCGGGTGGCGATTTTGGCCCCAGTGGCCTCCGCGTCCACCTGCAAGGAGCTCGAACAGGAGGCGGACCGGGTCATCTGTCCGCACCAGCCATTGGATTTTGAGGCGGTGGGAATGTTCTATCGCGACTTCAGCCCAACCAGCGAAGAAGAAGTGAGAATGCTGCTCGCGCAGGCTCGCCGGGAGCGCGAATTCGAGTTGCCGGCGCGCCCCCTGGAGAGTTAGAGCGGTTCGAGAACGCAAGTTCCTTCCTTCCAACCTAAATGAAAAGACATCCGACCGGCGCCGCCCGCCTTGGAAGGCGCCGCTTGGGATACTGCCGATTAAAGCGGGGCTCTGTCGAGCGATGCGATAAATCCGATCCCGGGGACGTCAAGCCCCAGGAGGTGTTGGTCATTCGTGATGAACAAATCCACGCCAAAATGAGCGGCGCACGCCAACTGGATCGCTTCGGCGCTGCGAAGAGTATGCGTGGCGCGTAGCGACGCGTAACGCCCGGCGACCTGAGCGTCGAAGCTGATCACTCGGGCCGTCGATCGTATTGCCTGATCGTATCGCTCGATCAGCGAAGTTTGCCCCACGCGCGTCGGCCTGACCAATACCTCTCCGAGCGTCATTGCTGACGTAACAATCGAGTCTCCGCGATCGAGTATGCGCTTACGAATCGAGAGCATGCGGCTTCGGTTGGGTTCCAGGCCTTCAAACATATAAATGAAGAGGTTTGTATCGAAAAAAATCTTGCTCAAATGTCTTCCCTCCGCAAATTTTCGACATATTCATCGGCATGTTCATCGGCCCAGATGTGCTTCCCCGAACCGATCAGGCGGATGAGAGGGTCGTCTTCGTAATTGATGCCCTTTGTATTCACCGTCTTTTTCCTTACCCACTCCGAGTACCAATCGAGCAAATGAACATATTCTGCTGGAATCTCCTCACGATTCGGAAACTGCTTCGTTTTCGAAGATCTTCGCGATTGGCGACGCGGATCAACGTAATCCCCAGGCAGAAATAGTCGAAGATTCCCTGACGGGACTTTAAACAACATTTGGTACTTCCCAGTTGAGGGCCGTTCATTAGCCACCATGTGTTCCTTAAGGTGAGGGGCCACAGTGGCGGGATTGAGACCCTCCATCACACCGATTTCACGCATCTTTTGACGAATCTCATCCTTTGAAAAGCCCTCCCGTTCTGGCGCCTGCTGATGAAGCAACGCAACAGCAATCCAAATGCGGTCAGCAACCAAGAACTTAGCCTCCACTAACGGCATCACATGCCTCCCTTCGCTACTTGGAATGCTTCCAATATGCCAACGTTTCAATTGAATGTCAAGTTCTGAAAAAAAGCCCCCAGTCGAAGCTGGGGGCTTTTTGAATTGCGCTGCTTGTTAAGGGCCGAGGCGCCGCTTTCTTTTTCCCTTGTTCCCTCGTTGCCTGTATCAGTACATTCCGTCCATGCCGCCATGGCCGCCGGCCGGAGCCGGGGTCTTGGGCTCGGGCAGCTCGACCACCAGAGCCTCGGTGGTCAGCAGCAGGGCCGCGATCGAAGCGGCGTTCTGCAGCGCGGTGCGTGTGACCTTGGTGGGATCGATGACCCCGGATGCGACCAGGTCCTCGAACTTGCCCGTCAGCGCGTTGTAGCCGAAGTGCGGGTCCTTGGCGTCGAGCACCTTGGCCACCACCACAGCGCCCTCTTCGCCGGCGTTGCCAACGATCTGGCGCAGCGGCTCCTCGAGCGCCCTCAGCACGATCTGGGCGCCGGTCTTCTCGTCGCCGGACAGCGTCCCGATGAGCTTTTCGACCGTCGCCATGCAGCGCACCAGCGACACGCCGCCGCCGGGGACAATGCCCTCCTCGACCGCCGCACGGGTGGCGTGCAGCGCGTCTTCGACCCGGGCCTTCTTCTCTTTCAGCTCGGTCTCCGTGGCCGCGCCCACCTTGATAATGGCCACGCCACCAACCAGCTTGGCCAGCCGCTCCTGGAGCTTCTCCTTGTCGTAATCGGAGGTCGTCTTCTCGATCTGCGAACGGATCTCCTTGACCCGGCCTTCGATCTCGGAGCTCTTCCCCGCTCCGTCGACAATGGTGGTGTTGTCCTTATCGATGGTGACGCGCTTGGCCTTGCCCAGGTCCTCGAGCTTCACGCCCTCGAGCTTGATCCCCAGGTCCTCGGTGATGGCTTTGCCGCCGGTGAGGATGGCGATGTCGCCCAGGATCGCCTTGCGGCGGTCGCCGAAGCCCGGAGCCTTGACGGCGGCCACATTGAGCGTACCGCGCAGCTTGTTCACCACCAGGGTCGCCAGCGCTTCGCCTTCAACGTCCTCGGCAATGATCAGCAGCGGCTTGCCGCCCCGCGCGATCTGCTCGAGGAGGGGCAGCAGGTCCTTCATCGCGCTGATCTTCTTTTCGTAGATCAGGATGTAGGGATCGTCGAGAACCGCTTCCAGCCGCTCCGCGTCGGTCACGAAATAAGGGCTGAGATAGCCGCGGTCGAACTGCATGCCGTCCACGGTCTCAAGGCCCGTGTGCAGGGTCTTCGACTCTTCGATGGTGATCACGCCGTCCTTACCCACCACCTTGACCGCGTGGGCAATGATGTCGCCGATTTCCTGATCGCCGTTCGCGGAAATCGCCCCCACCTGAGCTACGGAACCTTCGTTGACGGGTTTCGAGAGTTGGCCCAGCGCGCCGCCCTCGGTCCACTTGCCGTCCTTGTCCCGAGTCCCGATCACGGCGATCACGGCCTTCTCGATGCCGCGCTTGAGGGCGGTCGGATTGGCGCCGGCGGCTACGGTTTTAACGCCTTCGCGGAAGATCGACTGCGCCAGCACCGTCGCGGTGGTGGTTCCATCGCCGGCCACATCGCTGGTCTTCGACGCCACTTCGCGCACCAGTTGCGCGCCCACGTTCTCGAGCGGGTCCTTGAGCTCGATCTCTTTCGCCACCGTCACGCCGTCCTTGGTGATGGTGGGCGAGCCAAACTTCTTCTCGATCACAACGTTCCGGCCCTTGGGACCGAGCGTCGCCTTCACAGCGTCCGCCAGCGTGTTCACGCCTCGCAGAATCGCCTGACGGGAATCCTCACCGTGCAGAATTTGCTTTGCCATTTCACTCTCCAGTGATCAGTGAACCGTGTTCAGTGATCAGTTGCGTGGTTTCGGTTTTCAAGCTTGAGTCGAATCAAATGACCAGGATGCCAGGAGTACGTGGTTTTTGCTGACCATTGGCCACTGATCACTGACCACAGGCGCGCTCTGCGCGCCTACTTCTTCACAATGCCGAGAACTTCCTCTTCGCGCATGATGAGGTACTCTTCGCCGTCGATCTTGATCTCGGTGCCGGAGTACTTGCCGAAGAGAATCCGGTCGCCCGACTTCACATCGAGCGGAAACACCTTGCCTTCGTCGTTGGATTTGCCCTTGCCCACGGAGATGACTTCGCCCTCTTGCGGCTTTTCCTTGGCGCTGTCGGGGATAATGATGCCGCCGCGAACGGTCTCGGTCTCTTCGAGGCGACGAACCAGAATCCGATCATGGAGCGGAGTGAATTTGGTCGATACAGAAGTCGCTGTTGCTGCCATTGCTTTGCTTCTCCTTCACGCGCGGACCGGAGCGATCCGGTGCCGCGGGATTTGACTGGTTGCCAAGTGCGGTTGATGGATAGGTGGAATACTGCGGACTTGCCCCATTTCGGCTGGCGGAGAAATCAGCACGGGCGCTCCAGCACCCCGAGTGCTAGCACTCTCGCCTTCCAGTTGCTAACAATAGACAAGCATCCGGGGGTTTGTCAAGGGGCTCTGGGTCAAAAGTTGAGTGTATCCCACTCATATTGTCTGCATTTAGGGGAAAATCATGGTTCGTCGGGTCCCCTTCCCTGAAAGCCACAGCTCAGCTCTTTTCCCGAAGACCTAGATGAATGCAAACCGGTGCACAGGGGGCCAGTCTGCTTTTCTCGTAGGTGCAGCGCTTGCTGCGTCTGCATC